>NZ_CP118747.1:992452-1304905 GCF_030996345.1 Acidithiobacillus sp. AMEEHan
AATCATTGCCCTAGCTGAGCGACGCGCGATCGAGATGCGGGAGGAAGCGCAAGGCAAGGCACGGGAAGAGGCGGACCGCATTATCGCCGCGGCCCGGGCCGAGATCGAGGTGGAAGTGAATCGCGCGCGAGAGCAGCTACGCGGTGAAGTCGTGCGCCTGGTGGTGGACGGCTCGCAGCAAATCCTGCACCGCGAAATCAATGTTGATAATCATCGCGATATTGTCGATCGCATGGTCGCTCAGCTCTGACGGAGGCTTCGATGTCGGATTTCAACACCTTGGCGCGTCCCTATGCCGAAGCTCTCTTCGAGATGGCATCGGCGGGTGCAGTTACAGGCGCCTGGGATGACGCACTTCAGGCCCTCGCTTCTTGGGTGCAGGACGTCGATGCGCGCGATTTTCTCGCTGATCCAGAGCGCTCCGATGCCGACAAGGTCGCCTTGCTCGCCGGAATCCCGGTCGCTGTAGACGTCGAGGCCTGGACGCGTTTCGTGCAGCTGCTCATCGACAACGAGCGTTGGGCGCTCGCCAGCGAAATCGCCGAACTCTTCCGTGCTGCCCTGCGCCGCACCAAAGGCGAGCTGGATGTGCTCGTAACGAGTGCCTTCGCCCTGGATGATGGGCAGAAGTCGGCAGTCGTCGCGGCCCTGGAACGCCGTCATGGGGGAAGAAAGGTGATCCTGCGGGAAGCTGTCGATCCAGAGCTTCTCGGCGGTTTCATAGTCCGGGCAGGTGACGAATCCATCGACGCATCCGTGCGTGGTCAGCTGCAGCAGCTGGCGCAAAGTCTTCGCAATTGAATTGAGGAAATGGCATGCAACAACTGAATCCTTCGGAAATCAGTGACCTGATCCGTGCGCGGATAGCGGGTTTCGAAGGGCGGGTCGAGACCCGCTCGCAAGGAACGATCACCAGCCTGAGCGACGGTATTCTCCGTATTCACGGCCTGGAAGACGTAATGTACGGCGAAATGCTCGAGTTGCCTGGAAACAAATACGCCCTAGCACTGAATCTGGAGCGGGATAACGTTGGCGCTGTGGTGCTGGGCGAGTTCTCCGGTCTGGAAGAAGGAAATATCGTCAAGTGTACCGGTAAGGTCATGCAGGTGCCGATCGGCAAGAGCCTGCTAGGCCGGGTGGTCAATTCTTTGGGGCAGCCCCTGGATGGCAAAGGCCCGATCGAGGCGGAGGAATACGACGTTCTCGAAAAAATCGCGCCCGGGGTGATCGATCGGCAGAGTGTTGATGAACCCATGCAAACCGGCATCAAAGCGATCGACGCTATGGTCCCGATCGGGCGCGGGCAGCGCGAGCTGATCATTGGCGATCGCCAGACCGGCAAGACCGCGGTCGCCGTTGACGCCATTCTGAATCAGAAGGGTCAGAACGTGTATTGCGTCTACGTTGCGGTAGGCCAGAAGGCGTCGACCGTGGCGAGCGTGGTGCGCAAGCTCGAAGAATATGGCGCGATGGAGTACACCATTGTGGTCGCGGCCAACGCCTCGGATTCTGCGGCAATGCAGTATCTGGCGCCCTATGCCGGTTGTACCATGGGCGAGTATTTCCGCGATCGGGGTATGGATGCCCTGATCATCTACGACGATCTCAGCAAACAGGCCTGGGCCTACCGCCAGATCTCTTTGCTGCTGCGTCGTCCTCCGGGTCGCGAAGCCTACCCTGGCGACGTTTTCTACCTGCATTCCCGACTGCTGGAACGCGCTGCGCGCGTCAACGCCGACTTCGTGGCGAAAAAAACCAACGGCGCGGTGCAAGGCAAGACCGGCTCCTTGACGGCATTGCCGATCATCGAGACCCAGGCTGGTGACGTGTCCGCGTTTGTGCCGACGAACGTCATCTCCATTACCGATGGCCAGATCTATCTCGAATCCGATCTGTTCAATTCTGGCATTCGTCCGGCCATCAATGCAGGTCTGTCGGTTTCTCGTGTCGGTGGCGCGGCGCAGACCAAGGTCATCAAGAAGCTCGGCGGTGGTATTCGTCTGGATTTGGCGCAGTACCGCGAACTTGCGGCGTTTGCGCAGTTTGCGTCCGATCTCGATGAGATCACGCGCAAGCAGATCGAGCGCGGCAAGCGGGTCACGGAACTGTTGAAGCAGGATCAGTACGCACCCATGTCGGTTGCCGAGCAGTCCATCTCTCTCTTTGCTGCCAGCAGTGGCGCCCTGGACGACGTCGAGGTCGCCAAGGTTCGGCCCTTCGAGAAGGCCTTGATCGCCTACATGCACTCCAATCATCAGGCGACGGTCGATGCCTTGGAAGAAAAGAAGGCGCTCACTGACGAGATCAAGGCGGAATTGGATGCAGCGTTGAAGCAATTCAAGTCCACCGCGAGTTATTGAGGAACGGCAATGGCGAAGGCGAAGGAAATCAACGCCAAGATCAAAAGCGTCAAGAATACGCGTAAGATCACCAAGGCCATGGAAATGGTCGCGGCGAGCAAGATGCGCCGTGCCCAAGAGCGTATGGCGGCATCCCGCCCTTACGCAGACAAGATCCGCGAAGTACTGGCCCATGTCGCGCAAGCACACCCCGAGTACCAACATCCCTTTCTGGCCGAGCGGCCAAGAAAGCGGGTCGGATTTCTGTTGATCAGCTCCGATCGCGGTCTTTGTGGCGCACTGAATGTAAACGTCCTGCGCATCGCCGTGCAGCAAATGCACGAGTTGCAGGGTCAGGGCGTAGAGGTGCGGGTTGCCGCAATTGGTACCAAGGGCGTCGGTTTTCTTCGGCGTCACGGTGCGCAGCTCTCCGCCGAACTCACCGGTATTGGGGATCGTCCGAGCCTGGCGGATATCGTTGGCCCGATTCGGGTGATGACGGATGCCTTTCGGAGTGGTGAGATCGATGCTCTCTACCTGATTTCCTCACGCTTCATCAACACCATGCTGCAGCGGGCGGCTCTGGAGCAGGTCTTGCCGGTGAAGAAGCCGGAGGAAAAGACCGTGGTGACGGGTGAGCGCTGGGATTACATCTATGAGCCGGAAGCGCGCCCCGTATTGGATCACCTGTTACAGCGCTACGTGGAATCGGTCATCTATCAGGCGGTGGTCGAGCATTTGGCTTGCGAACAGAGCGCGCGGATGGTGGCGATGAAAAACGCCTCGGACAATGCCAAGCGGCTCGTGGGTGAGTTGCAGCTTGCCTACAACAAGGCGCGGCAGGCAGCGATCACGCAGGAAATTGCGGAGATCAGCGCCGGCGCTGCGGCAGTGTAAATTTTTGGATTATTTGAGGATGCAGAGCATGAGCGAAGCGCAAGTTGCAGAGCAGGCCGTTGGCCATATCGTCCAGGTCATTGGACCGGTGATCGACGTCGCCTTCCCCCGCGGGCAGGTGCCGGAAATCATGGAAGCGATCGTCGTCGAAGACCGCCATCTCACCATTGAGGTGCAGACCCAGTTGGGTGATGGTGTGGCGCGTGGCATTGCCATGGGTTCCAGTGAAGGTTTGAAGCGCGGACTCTCCGTGCGCCGCACCGGTGCACCAATCAGCGTCCCCGTCGGTCATGAGACTCTCGGGCGCATCATGGACGTGTTGGGTGATCCGGTTGACGGCAAAGGACCGGTGCAGACACAGGAGCGCAAGGCGATCCACCGCCCAGCCCCATCTTTTGACGAACTGGCGGCAAGCACGGAAGTGCTGGAAACCGGCGTCAAGGTCATCGATCTGGTCTGTCCTTTCGCCAAAGGCGGCAAGGTCGGCCTCTTCGGTGGCGCCGGCGTGGGCAAGACGGTGTTGATGATGGAGCTGATCCGGAACATCGCCATCGAGCACACCGGCTACTCGGTGTTCGCCGGCGTTGGAGAGCGTACCCGCGAGGGCAATGACTTCTATCACGAGATGACCGAGTCTAACGTTATCGACAAGGTAGCGCTGGTATACGGGCAGATGAACGAGCCCCCCGGCAACCGTCTGCGTGTTGGCCTCACTGGCCTGACCATGGCAGAGCACTTCCGCGACGAGGGCCGCGATATCCTGATGTTCATCGACAACATCTTCCGCTATACCCTGGCGGGCACTGAGGTGTCGGCGTTGCTCGGCCGTATGCCGTCGGCAGTGGGTTACCAGCCTACCCTCGCCGAAGAAATGGGCAAGCTGCAGGAGCGGATCACCTCTACCAAGGTCGGCTCGATCACCTCGGTGCAAGCCGTGTACGTGCCCGCGGACGACCTCACCGATCCGTCGCCGGCAACCACCTTTGCCCATTTGGATGCGACGGTGGTGCTGTCGCGGCAGATCGCCGAGCTGGGCATCTATCCGGCCCTGGATCCCCTCGATTCCTTCAGCCGTCAGCTGGACCCGCAGATCGTCGGTCAGGAGCATTATGACGTGGCGCGTGCTTGCCAGAAGACCTTGCAGCGCTATAAGGAATTGCAGGACATCATCGCCATCCTGGGTATGGATGAACTCTCTGCGGAAGACAAGGTGCTGGTCGGACGCGCGCGGAAAATCCAACGCTTTCTATCGCAGCCGTTCTTCGTTGCCGAGGTGTTTACCGGTAGCCCGGGCACCTACGTTTCGCTCAAGGAGACCATCCGTGGCTTCAAGGCGATCGTGAGCGGCGAATACGATCATCTGCCCGAGCAGGCCTTCTACATGGTTGGCACCATCGACGAAGCGCTGGCCAAGGCGCAGAAGCTGCAGCAAGGCTGAGCGATATGGCCATGACCATCGATGTTCGCGTAGTCAGCGCGGAAGGCAGCATCTACGAAGGCACGGCAGATATGGTGATCGCACCAGGGCAGATGGGCGAGCTCGGCATCCTTCCGCGCCACGCCCCGCTGCTTACCGGGCTGCGTCCGGGGGAGCTGCGCATCAAACACGGTGCGGAGACCGAGTATCTCTTCGTGAATGGCGGGATCCTCGAAATCCAGCCTGACGTGATTACGGTTCTGGCTGATTCCGCAGAGCGTGCTGCCGATATCGATGAGGCCAAGGCCAAAGCCGCCAAGGAGGCGGCGGAGGCACGCATCGCCAATCAGGCAGACGAGCTGGATTATGCGGCGGCGCAAGCGGAGCTGCTCGAGCAGATCGCTAGACTCCGCACCCTGCAACGCCTGCGCGAACAGGGTATCTTGCGCTAGGATTCCGGCGGTCGTTTTTCGCGTTGCTTGTCAAAGGCCCCGACGCATCCGCGTATTGGGGCCTTTGTTTTGGAGAATCGCATGAGCATCGATATCGTTATCCTCGCTGCGGGAAAGGGAACGCGCATGCGCTCCTCATTGCCCAAGGTATTGCAGCCACTGGCGGGTAAGCCGTTATTGGCGCACGTGCTGGGTACGGCGCGCACGCTACCGGGTAACCCGCGCCTCCACGTCATCGTTGGTCATGGCGCCGAGACTGTGCGCCAGGCTTTTGCCCATGAGCGCGATATCCGGTGGTACCAGCAGGAGCGGCAACTGGGTACTGGAGACGCCGTACGACAGGCGCTGCCTGGATTACAGGACGCCGAGCGGGTGCTGGTTTTGTACGGTGACGTCCCCCTGTTGCGTGGCGAAACCCTGCGGAATTTCCTGCACAGCACCCCAGTCGATGCACTCGGCCTCTGCACCGGCGAACTAACGGATCCGCGGGGCTACGGTCGGATTCTGCGCAGCGCGCAAGAGGAGGTTCTGGAGATTCGCGAGGAGCGTGACTGCAATGCGGAGGAGCGGGCGTTGCGGGAGGTCAATCTGGGCATCATGCTCTTCCCTGCGGCCCGTTTGGCTGACTGGCTGGCGCGCCTACAGCCCGGCAATGCGCAGGGAGAGTACTACCTTACCGACTTGGTGGGCTTTGCGTGCAGCGATGATGTGCCAGTGCACGGCTTTCGTCTGCCGCAGCCGGAGGAGGCTCTGGGCGTGAACGACCCCGCCCAGCTCGCCTTTGCTGAACGATTCTACCAGCGCCGACAGGTGGAGGCCCTGCAGCGGGAGGGACTACGCTGCGCCGATCCCGAGCGCTTCGATCTGCGCGGCACGCTCAGCTTTGGCGCCGATTGCTGGATCGAACCTAACGTCATCGTCGAGGGACAGGTGCGATTGGGTGACCGAGTACGCATCGGTGCCGGCGTGATCCTGCGCGATGTGGAAATTGGCAATGATGTCGAGATCCTGCCCTACTCCATGATCGAAGAGGCAAAGATTGGTGCAGAAGCGCGCATTGGGCCCTTTGCCCGCATCCGCCCCGGCACGGAAATTGGCAATGCTGCCCATGTTGGCAATTTCGTCGAAACCAAAAAGGTTACTCTGGGTGCCGGCAGCAAGGCCAATCATTTGACCTATCTCGGCGATGCCGAAATTGGTAGCGGGGTAAACATTGGCGCTGGCGTCATCACCTGCAACTATGACGGCGCCAACAAACACCGCACGGAAATCGGTGACGATGTCTTCGTGGGTTCCGACACCCAGTTGATTGCCCCGGTCAAAGTTGGCGCCGGTGCGACCATTGGTGCCGGTAGTACCATCACCCGCGAGGTGCCGGCAGGTGGCCTCACTTTGAGCCGCAGCCCACAAAAATCGGTCCCCCACTGGCAACGGCCGAAAAAATCCGTTACACCTGCCTGAATCGACATCCTAGGAGCCCAGTATGTGTGGAATCGTCGGCGGTATTGCCGCAACGGACGTGGTCCCGGTCATTCTCGAGGGATTGCGGCGCCTGGAGTATCGGGGATATGACTCGGCAGGCTTGGCCTTCCTCGACGGTAGCGGCGTCTTGCAGCGCCGTCGCAGCATTGGACGTGTCGCGGAGCTTGCCGCAGTGCATGCCAGCGAGGGCTTTGCCAGTGGCATCGGCATTGGGCACACCCGCTGGGCAACCCACGGCGGCATCGCCGAGCAGAACGCCCACCCGCTTATCTCTTCGGAAGAGATTGCCGTTGTCCACAATGGCATCATCGAGAATTACCAGAATCTCCGCCAGCGCTTGCAGGCGCTGGGCTACGCCTTCAGCTCCGAAACCGATACCGAGGTCATCGCCCACTTGGTCCATTGGTACCGTGGGCAATTGCCCAACCTTCTGGCCGCGGTGCAGGCCGCGAGTCGGGAGCTGCAGGGCGCCTACGCCTTTGCCGTCCTCAGTCGGCGCGACCCCGATACCCTCATCTTGCACCGCCGGGGCTGCCCACTCTTGCTGGGAATTGCCGAGAACGGCCATTACTTTGCTTCGGATGTGGCGGCGCTCCTGCCGGTAACGCGGCGGGTGCTGTACCTGGAGGACGGCGACTTTGCTGCGTTGTCACAGAATCAGTTGCAGTTGCGGGACGCGGAGGGCGTCGCGCTGCAACGAGAAGAGCACTGGAGCCAGCTCAGCTCGGCAGCCATTGACCTGGGTCCATACCGACACTTTATGCAGAAAGAAATCCACGAGCAGCCCCGCGCGCTTGCCGATACCCTCGAAGGCGCCTTGGGTGACGAGTTCTCCATCGACCAGCTCTGGGGTGAGGGAGCGGCAGCACGTTTGCAGCAGATCGACCGGGTGCTGCTCCTCGCCTCGGGCACCAGCCATTATGCAAGCCTGGTAGGGCGGCAGTGGATCGAGTCGCTGGCCGGCATTCCTGCCCAGGCCGAACTCGGACACGAATACCGCTACCGCGAGAGCATCGCCGAGCCGCGGCAACTTGTCGTCACTCTTTCCCAATCCGGCGAGACCCTGGATACCTATGAGGCCCTGCGCCATGCCCAGGCCCTGGGGCACAGCCACACCCTGTCGATTTGCAACGTTGCCGAAAGCGCCATTCCCCGGGCCTCGGCCCTGCGTTTCCTCACCCGTGCCGGGCCAGAAATTGGCGTTGCTTCCACCAAGGCCTTCACGACCCAGCTGGTGGCCTTGTATCTGCTCGCCCTGAGTCTTGGCGTCTTGCGTGGGCGTATCAATGCCACGGCGCTGCAGGAACATCGGGAAGCCTTGCGGCAGCTGCCCGGCAGTGTGCAACAGGCGCTGAATCTGGAGCCGCAAATCCAGCTATGGGCCAATCAGTTTGCCGACAAGGAGCACGCCCTGTTCCTGGGCCGTGGACTGCATTATCCCATCGCCCTCGAGGGGGCCCTCAAGCTCAAGGAGATTTCGTACATCCACGCCGAGGCCTACCCGGCGGGGGAGCTCAAGCATGGCCCCTTGGCTTTGGTGGATGCGCGCATGCCCGTGGTGGTCATTGCCCCCAATGACCGCCTTTTGGAAAAGCTTGCCGCCAACATGCAGGAAGTACATGCCCGTGGCGGTCAGCTTTACGTCTTTACCGATCTCGACAGCCACTATCAGGCAAGCGCTGGCGTACACGTCATCCGTCTGCCACGGCACGCCGGCCTACTCTCGCCGGTCCTCCATGCCATTCCGGTACAGCTTCTTGCCTATCATGCCGCCTTGGTCAAAGGTACCGACGTCGATCGTCCACGCAACCTGGCAAAGGCTGTGACTGTCGAGTGAGAGGCGGGATTTCCCTCGCCCGCCTGTTAACGTACAATAAAGTATCATCCCAAACAATATAGTTTCATCCCCAACAATAAAGTCTCATTCTCGACAATAGAGTATCATCCTGATCTTGCGCTCCAGAGCTAGTGGAGTATGCTTGTTCAATAAGCGGCTAGGAGAGGATGCCTTGGCTCGCCAACGCTACGATATCGACGAAGACCGGATCGCGCGCTTCCAAAAGGAGGGGCGTGGGAAGGGGCGTGGCGCAGATTACCTCCCATGGCTTACCACGCGAGACGTACCATCCCAAGGGCGGTGCCACCGCATCAAGGGGAACAAGACTGGGCGCGTGCATCACCTCCTCTCGGATATTGAGCGTAATACTTTTTACTTGTTTGATTGGGCAGATATTGTCACGGATATCCGTGAACAATTTCCATTAGATCGCAATATCACTCGTCGTATTGCAGGAGATCTTGGGATTCCCCACCCTCGCATTGCTCACAGCTCCGCTCCTTTAGTCATGACCACGGATTTCCTAGTGGATGTTTATGTTGGCGGACGGCTAATACAGCTGGCGCGAGCAGTCAAGCCGGCAGACGAATTGGAAAAGCCACGTGTGATTGAAAAACTGGAGATGGAACGCCGTTACTGGGAGCTACAAGGTGTGGACTGGGGAATCATCACCGAGCGGGATATCCCTGAGGCGATGGTACGCAATATTGTCTGGGTTCATAGTTATGCCGAAATTGACCAGATCAAACAACCCTACGAAGGCTACTTTTCGGAGAAGGCGAGGCTAGTATTTCAAGAACTTCCGTCACATCCCGGGCCTACCCTCCGGCAGTTCTGCGCTGACATGGATCTCCGGTTTTCCATGTCTGCTGGTGATTGCCTACTTCTAGTCCGACACATGTTGGCTAAAAAGATGATCGTCTGTCCAATGGATCGGCCCATAGACGATTCCACGCCGTTGCATCAATTCCGATTGTCTCAGCGTGAGTCCATGAGGGCCAGCGGATGAGAGAACTTGCGGTTTGCCAATTGCTGGAATACCCCGAGGAAGGGAGGATCGAACGAGTTCTATGGATCGACCCCGCAATGAGCGGCCTCTACAGCATCGATATTCAGGCGTCTACTGCCATGCCCCTTTTCCGGGAGGCAGAGGAAATAGAGCGGATGCGCGAGACGGGGGAATGGCGCCTCACCGATCCCGACCCCTGGTTGGCATTCGTGGCAGACGAGGCCATCCCCGAGATCTACCGGCTAAAGAGGGACCGGGCGTGGACGATGATACGTCCTCTAATTCTTGACCAGCCAGCCATCTTCCAGCCTCGCCTTAGAAGTCGGGCGGTTCAGGCCGTGATGGCGGAGACGGGGGCTACTAAACAGACAATCTACCGCTTGCTACGACGATACTGGCAGCGCGGCATGACACCGAATGCGCTGCTCCCCGACTATGATCGATGTGGGGGACGAGGCAAGGAGAGGGCTTCCTCAGGAAAGAAGCGGGGAAGGCCCGCCGATAGGGACGATTTGGGCGTCAACGTCACGCCAGAAATGCGGCAATTATTTCGCTCGGTTGTCACCAAAAAATTTGCAAAAAATGCACAAATGGATCTGCGAGTAGCCTATGACGAACTGATCGCAAGTGCTTTTTCCGATCAGGCGATCAATGAGCAGACCGGGCGGCAGGAACTGGTCCCACGCAAAGATGCGCCAACCTTCAGGCAGTTCTGCTATTGGTCCGAAAAAGACAACGATCTTTTTCGAGTCGATCGCATCCGTCGCACGCCGCGCGTCTACGATAAGGACCGACGCGCCATATTGGGATCATCGACGGCAGAAACAGTCGGTCCCGCTTCTCGTTTCCAAATCGATGCGACAATTGCAGATGTCTATTTGGTGTCGCGATATGACCGTGCGAAGATCGTCGGGCGCCCGGTATTGTATATCGTCATCGACGTCTTTAGTCGCATGATTACGGGAGTGTATGTTGGATTTGAAGGACCTTCCTGGGTTGGTGCGATGATGGCGCTGGCCAATACTGCCACGGAAAAAGTGGGGTATTGCCGCCAGTTTGGCGTCGAGATAGGTGAGGCAGACTGGCCGTGTCAAGCTCTTCCCGATGCGCTACTTGGTGATCGAGGTGAAGTCGCCGGCAGTGCTGTTGAGACGTTGATCAATAACTTTCAAGTGCGCGTCGAAACCGCAGCACCCTACCGTGCGGACTGGAAGGGTATTGTTGAACAGCGGTTTCGACTGATTCCTGCCCGTTTTAAGGCCTACGTTGCAGGCTATGTTGCCACCGATTTCCGGGAACGTGGCGCCAAAGACTATCGTCTGGATGCAACGCTGGATATCGACCAATTTACTCGTATCATCCTGTACTGCATTCTCTACTATAACAATCAGCACGTCTTGAAGGATTATGAGAAGACCCCGGACATGATTGCGGACGGAGTTCAGGCGATACCCTCCGAGCTATGGGATTGGGGGATTGCACACCGAAGTGGTAGCCTGCGTGTCTTCCCACCAGAGTTGGTTCGACTGAGCCTGTTGCCGAACGCTGAGGCGATGGTAACGGCCACTGGAATTCGCTATGCCGATTGCTTCTACACTTGCCAGAAAGCGATAGAGGACCACTGGTTTGAACGCGCCCGGCAAAGAGGGCGCTGGAAGGTGAAAATTTCCTACGAACCGCGCTGCATGGATGTGATATACCTTCACGATGATCTGAGGCAAGGGAAATTCATCTCCTGCACTCTGACAGAAAAGAGCCGCCATCATCTGGGCCGAACTCTGTGGGAGATAGATCAAATACGTCAGGAAGAGCGCCGCGCAGGACGCAATAACGAGCAACATGTTCAGCGCGGGCGTATCAACTTGATTGAGACAATAAAAAATGTCATGCAGGAGGCCCAGATCATGCAGACGAACGCGCCCAATTCTTACAGTAGCAATCGCCAGAGAACGGGTAGCATTCGCGAAAACCGTCGCCGGGAAAAACGGGATAATCAGGAGCGAGAAGCCTTCCAAACCAAGCGGCGCAGGGAGGATGCCAAGATAAAGGGGGAGATCCTCCACTTCCCCACGGGAAAAATGGAGGACGACTACCGTCTACCGGACATTGCGGAGATTCTTCGTAGGCAAAATGAAGAACAGGGTGATGACGATGCGGGATGACATGACCACCCTTGCTGAATACAGCGAAAACCCGTTCATCGCAAAGTTGCCGCCCGTCTTGTCCGTGAATGAGGCATTGCGGGCTATGGCAGGGCCACCAAAATTCAGTGAAAAAGAGCGTGGCTATCCTGCCCATCTGCGGGCACATTGCGTCCTGCGACTGAAGAACTATTTCGAGCCGCTCGAGAACCATCTGCAATTGGAAGCGAAGTTCGGCATGCTTCTTCGCCAAGGGTACCTTAGTCGCAATCCCAACACTAACGACTACATTCACCGCCTGCAGGAGGGCTACGAGCGAGTAATTGGGAAGGATCTTGCCGCTGTCCGGCGCCCAATCCGCTCTACGGCGAGTAGCTTTGCCCTGATCGGTTGCTCCGGCATCGGCAAGAGCTACGGCATGGGCAGGGTCCTGGAGCTCTACCCGCAGGTCATCCACCATGTCCACCCTTTCAGTCTTGACCAAGTGGTTTGGCTGAAGCTGGATAGCCCCTACAAAGGATCGCCTAAACAACTTTGCATTAGCTTTTTTCAGGCGATAGACAATTTGTTGGGCACCCGGTACCGCGCCCGGTATGGGGCCAGTCGGAGCTCTCTTGATGAAATGATGGTCCAAATGGCGCAAATCGCCAACCTGCACGCCCTCGGTGTACTCATCGTCGACGAGATTCAGCATATTAGGGAGGCCCCGGGCACTGGAGCCGACGCCTTATTGAATTTTCTTGTGACATTGGTGAACACCATCGGCATCCCGGTAATTGTCATTGGTACGCTGGGAGCGTTGCCGTTGTTGCAGGGAGATTTCCGCCAGGCGCGTCGGGCCAGTGGCTTAGGAAGTTTGGTCTGGGAACGCATGGAACAAGGTCCGACCTGGAACTATTTCGTCGACCGCATATGGAAATACCAGTGGACGCGAGAGTTGTCCCCGCTGACCGACGAGATTCGTCAGGTGCTTTATGACGAAAGTCAAGGAATTATTGATGTGTTGGTCAATCTTTTCATGATGGCACAACTGCGTGCCATACAGCTGGGAGCGCTGCGAGACAGACCGGAGTGTATTGACCCTGGTCTTCTGCGTCAGGTTGCGCGTGAGCACTTACGACTCATCCACCCCATGATTGACGCCTTAAAGCGGGATGATCGGGAGGCAATCGCAAAATATGACGATATACGCCCATTGCATGACCATGCTGCACAAGTCTTTGGGGACTCGCTTGCGCGCTTATCGGGGCCTTCTTTTGAGAAGGCCCCTGCCCCCGAGAGGTTGGCGATTGGCGAGGATGCAAGCGAGAACCAAGTTGTAGCGGCGATCTTGCGCGCTTTGGGAGACTTGGGAGTGGCGCCGGACCTTGCAAAGGTTCTATTGACAGAGGTCCGTGCCGAAAATCCGGGGCTATCCGCCCTGGATCTCGTGGCAAACATCGCCGCGATGCTGCAAGGACGAGGGCCCGTGCGTCCAAGCGCCAAAGTAGGTCGGAAGAAAGTACGAACGTCCATAGCTGGGGCAAAAGCGTTGTCTGACGCGAATGACCTCAGGTCAGTTGTCACCGCTGGGAAAAAAGATGGGCTGTCTGCTTACGATTCACTGAAAGGTGTTGGAGTGATTAAACCGCCTCTGAATGACCTTGCTGGATGAAGGTCGTCAATGCTTGCCTACTTTCCCAGAGTGTATCCGGATGAACTGCTTTACAGCGTGCTTGCGCGATACCACCGGCATACGTGTTCTCAAAGTCCAAAGCAGACCATTCAGGATTTGTTCGGTGCCACGGGCGTGAAGGCGAATGTTGCGCTACAAAGCCGGATAGCGGCTCTCTGTCAAAACATACCAGCTGATCGTGGACTTGATCCTGAAAAACTGATCAAAGAAACTACGCTCCTCCCTTATTATGTAGCTTTTGCCACGGAAGAGGTGACCAAATTTGCCATTTCCCAGTTAACCGACGGCCATGCGGAATCGGTTTTCGCGCGACTTGGCATTGCAGCGAGCGTGATCTCGGCGCCAGATAGTCTGCGATATTGCCCAGTTTGTCTGAGTGAGATGCAGAGACAATACGGAGAGTGGTACTGGAGGCGTAGCCATCAACTTCCCGGTGTTCTGTTATGCCCAGACCACAAGGTTTTTTTGGTTGATAGTAGCATGGTCCCCAACGGAGAGAATCAACATGCATTTATTGCGTGCTCTCTACAAAACTGCAAACTTCTAGCGTTGGCCAAGAGTTGGGAATGCGAGCCGCAGGGGATGACGTTGTTGCAAGATATCGCTGATCGCAGCGCGTCCCTTTTGGCTGCTGCGTTGAAGCATGAAGAATGTCGTGATTGGGGGGTATATTACCTCGCCGCGGTTCGCAACCGAGGTTTCGCGAAAGGAAAGCAGAGAGTAGATCAAGCGTCCTTTCGGGAAGCTTTCTCTCGTTTTTTTGCGCCGATTGCCAATGTGGTTCCACAAGCGTTCAATGGGGACTGGCCTGTGGCCATGGTCCGGAAGCACCGTAAGGCATTTCATCCACTACAACACATCTTGCTGCAAATGTTCCTTGACCGATATCCAGTTATTGTGAAGCCTGCAGATCCTTCATTTGAAGAGGGTCCATGGGAGTGCCTCAATCATTTGGCAGAGCACTTTGGGCGCAAAGTCGTTGAATCGTTGACTGTGCGCCGGGAGATGGATAGGTTTGTTGGACGGTTTTCGTGTGCGTGCGGTTGCAGTTACACGCGAGTGGCGGGGTCCTCGATTCCACCACATATCGGGTTCTTCGATGTTTCATGTGGGTAGCCTGAGATCCAGTTTACCGAGGATCAGGTAGGCCATGTTGATAAAGTTCTTGTGGGTACGGTAGCCACGGGCTTTTGCCTTGGCGGACTGGAGGAGGCTATTGAAGCCTTCCAGAATCCCGTTGGTGATCTGGCTCTCGAACCAGCGGAGCACACCATCCCAGTGATTCATGACGGTGTAGGCGACCTTGACCATTGGCGGTAATCCGCTGTCCTTGACGTTTTCCACCCAGGCCTTGAGCAGGGTGGCGCCCTGGTGGCGATTCTGGACGGTGAAGATTTCTTGGAAGGTCAGGCGAAGCTGATAAGCCTGTGCTGTCTTGAGGTTCTGGTTCTTGAGGATCTCCCGGAGCCTGGCGCTTTGCTTGGCGGAGAGCTTTCCCGGGTTCTTGAGCCAAAGCCAGCGGCTCTTTTTCAGGTCTGGTTGGGAGAGGGCTTCCCCCTTGCGTACGGCATCTACGGCCTCATTGACGAGCTTCATGAGGTGAAAGCGATCGAAGGTGACCTGGGCGTTGGGCAGGTGTTCTGCGGCCCCTTTTTGGAAGGCTGGCGAGAGGTCCATGCTGACCTCCGTAATGGCCTCGGCGCTGCCGCCATGGGCCTGCAGATCTTCGGCGAACTGCGCAAAAGTCTCGGCATCCTTGCCGGGTGTGGCAAACAGCAGGCGCTTCGCCACGAGGTCCACAAACAGGGTGATGTAATCATGGCCGCGCCGGCTGCTCGTCTCATCGATACCGACGGAATGGACCTCTGACATGTCCGCGGCCTCGCGGGCCTTGGCGACGTAATGATCGAGCACCCGCCAGAGTCGCTGGTCCGTCTCCCGCACTAGGCGGGAGACCGTCAACACGGGCATCTCCCGGACCATGGCCATGACTAGAGCCTCAAAGAGCAGCGTGAATCCCGAGCCTTCCCGCGCCCAAGGGACGGATACCAAATGCACGCCGTGTTCCGGGCAATGGACCCGTGGTACGCGGGCATGGAGATAAGCCGCATGCTGGAAGAAGTCGAGGTGACGCCAGACCTTCTCCTGGGTGTCATAGACCGGGCAGTCCTGGCCGCAGACCGGACAGGGAAACTGACTACCCCTTGGGAAGTTCACATGCAGGTCCAGGCGCTTTTCCTCCACCGTGAACCGCACATCGTCCACCATCCACGGCGGAACCAACCCCAACGCCAGAGTGAACAGTTGATTACCTTGGTCCATCCTTATCCTCAGCTCGCTGCCCTTCCCATAAAGCAATCATACCGCCTTACCCACTCAATGTGTCGAGGAGCCACATATCGTCGATTATGGCCCCCTTTTGGATGTGAGGCTGAAACAGAGAGTGCGGGAAGGGCTTGGCCTTAGATCGATCGCACGTGATCTCGGCGTTGACACTGGAACAGTGCGATTGCGGGCGAGCAAGCTTGGTTTGCCTGTACCCTGGAAGGCATTATCCGGACGAAATGTTAGCCAGCGCCCGCTGGAACGGGATTCGATGAGAGAACATTGGCTAGATATCCAGCGTAATCGCCCGGCGTTGTCACGTCATCAACTCGCTCGTTTATGCCCCAGGGAACATGCTTGGCTCTATCGAAACGATAGAGAATGGCTGATTGAACATTCGCCTGCACCGAAACATGGGAAATGGCTGGATCAACGAGTAGATTGGAAGGCGTTTGATCGTCACATGGCAATCCAATTGCGTAAGGCTGCTAAGGATATACACCAGCAGGTTCCGCCGCGACGGGTTACCCAGACAGCCTTAGTGCGCACGCTGGAGCATTCCCAGCGCCTCTTTAAGTCCCGTTCAAAATTGCCTGAAAGCGTCAGGACCCTCGATGAACTGGTAGAAACAGTTGAGGATTTTCGCTTACGTCGCATTACCTGGGCAGTAGCCGAACTGAACCGGCAAGCTTTGGAGGTGCGCGCTTGGCGCGTTCGTCGCCTCGCGGGGTTGCCCCCAAAGGCCTCAGATCGGGTGGAAGCGGCGCTGACGGCACTGGTTGAACACCCCCAGCCCATCGCGGGTGCTGCATCGTGATTAGAATAAAAGAGTTTTGCGATGTGTCTGAGGTTCTTCAACTTTATTGGTTGGCCGGGCTTCAGAAAAACGCCAAGAATGATTGGCTATTAAATGTCGTAACGCGAGGCGAGTCTTCGGGGGGCTTTGTCATGTGGAAACTCCCGATTGGCCTATTCCCAGTACTCGCACTCGGCTACACATTTCATGACGGTCAGTTAGATAAAATCACCTATGGCGAGTATGCGGATGTGATAATTCCAAACTTGGCAGAAGGACAGGAAACGGATTCATCCGCCATCCCTGCTGAGTTATACCCATTTTACGGATGGTCATCCGGGGTGCAGCGATTGTTTCGTTACGAAGTGGGCCGGGTAGAGTATCTGATCCCGGCAATGGAGCTGATCCGCAGCCTCTTTCTACATAATAAAACGCTTGCAAACTATATCATGCAACCTGGTGGTATCATGACACTCTACAGACCGATTATGCCAGGGTATAGCTCTCGATTGCAGCTAGACTTTACGCAGAAAATGCCAGTCAGGTCCCTGAAAAGACCGTTTTTGCTGGAATTTGCATGGCTGGCTGTGGACCCTGAGGGGAGGCGGTCTTGGGACAGCGTTTATGAGCGATCAGTCAATCAACGATTCATGACATTTGATCCTCCGGAGTTACGCAACTGCAAGATCAAGTTTCGTGGCGTTCGTGAGAAAAATCGTTGGTTGATCATGGAGATAATCGAGATAGCAGGGAAGAACGTTCCTTGTGATATTTTGTATTATTCACATCCATCACTGAAAACAGATGTATCTGTCCAGATGCCAAGAGGCGAGTTAATCACGCGGAAGAAGCGCGGTGTATCCTCGGAAGATAGTCCTTTCACGGTGGATATAGAGAGTTCTGGAAGCAAGACGGATGTGAATCAGCCAGCGCTGCAACTAATGACAAGGTCCAGTATTTTCGAGCGAGAAGTAGAAGTGTTCGTAGTAAAAAATGGAAATCGGATTCGTTATCGAAAGGTTGGAGATTTGGCTGGTATTGGGGGATTTAATGAAAATATAAATGTTAACGTTCGCAGTGGTGTGGCAAAAATCCCCCCGAAGAAGGTCAGTGTTGCGCCTGAGTCGCAGTTTGATAATTTGGCCCCTTTAGAATTTCAGTTGCTTACAATCGAGAGCAAAGAGAGTTCTGAAGATTTGATGAGGCTAATGCAGGTCATAAGAGAAATGGCAAATAGGCTTGTCAAAGTGGATGTTTTGATGGCGCTCTGCCGCCTGCCTGTTGGTCGATCGTTCTCTATGATTGGAAACCGCCAGAGATTATGTCTAGTAGCAGTATTATTTCAGAAGGGCAGTCATCCTATTGTCTTATTGGACGTGGAACACAGAAAAAATACAGCGCTATCTACCCTCCTTATTAGGTACAAAGGCGAATTATCACTTCAGGATATTGAGGGACACGTTTTGGCTCTTTTGGGTGGAGTTGATCGTCGTGGTGGACATTGGGATTTAGCGGTAAAACCTCCTTGTCCTGCCGATTATGAGCCTTTACGAAAAGTGATGAGGCCCGTGCTGGCGCGCCGAACAAGAGAGGCGGAAAACTATTTCTGGGCAGAAAAACTTAAACTGATGATCTTTGGGCGGTTGTGAGTTGTTTGAGCGAGTCAGTCCATATGAGCGGAAATAATGTTTGCTTAGAGAATCTCTGAGCTAGCGCGAAAATCGGCATGATTCTGGGTGGCCTTGTTGCGCGGGGTAGGACGATGAAGTCTCAATATTGGTGTGGATACATGGCGAAGCAAACCCTCTACGACAAGCTTTGGGAGCAGCATGTGGTGCTGCGCGAGGAGGATGCGGAGGTCGCGTTCGGCAATAAGTCGATTAAGTGAGATGATGGAAGCGCCACTCGCTTCCACGAATGCGACGTCATGAGCGGCAAACAGTGCTCGTTCGGCAGCCTTCTATGGAGAATGTGCTCGCCAGAACATCTCGCACGTGATTATTCAGCCTTGGCCACGCGTTTGCGTGAAGGTTTCCCGATGAAGTTCGACCGCACGAATACAGCCTGCCGGGGCCTTCACTGGCATGCGCGGATCGTCCGATGTCTTCCATGCTGCCAGAAGCCGTGCGATGGCCGGCAACAAGAAATCCCCGCCACCAAACGACGGCTCTAGGAGCTTGAGTTTGTGCAGCGGACGGTTGGCCTCATAGCCACTAAGATCGAGAAGAAAATCGACGATTTCGCGGCGCGTAAAGATGGCGCCGCGCGCCTCGATGCCGGCGTCGGTTGCGAGGATTTCGACTGCCTACGCTACCGGGTAATGTCGCTGCAAGGACGACTGCCGGGCGGCGAGTCCTCCGCTGCTCGCCTGGAGCGAAGCGAGGGCGAGTAGTCCCTGGTAGATGCAACGCGGTGTACTGTATCCGCCGAAACGACCGCGAGAGCTGGGAGTGCAGGCGCGTGCAGTGCCGCATGGTTGCCGTCAAGTCAGTTGGGAGACGAGTGTACCGTCTGCGCCCCAATCAGGGCGTGACGGTACGCCGGTGACCAGGACGGCCGGGGTCCATTATCTGGTCGGCAGCGCAAGGCCGATCACGCATGGACGCACGAAAAGGCGTGCTGAGCACGCCGACTCTCCTTGCAGTTTTTATCCCAAAGGGCGAGACGAGCGAGTGGGGGCACGCTTGTTGCTCCATCTCCAATTTAGGCATGTTGGCAGCCTTGGCAGTACCAGCGGATATGTTCTATAAACGCAACAGACGTAACGATAATGAAACATGGATGCGCTGTGAATCATTTCCGCCAACAATCTAACCAACTCATTTCCTATGCCCCGCGCTGGTTACGCTGGTTGTGGTTGGGTTTCCTGGCACTTGTGTTGATGGCCTGGGCCCTGCTGGCGTGGTCCGGCTGGCAGCAAACGTGGGGGCGGGAGATCTCCAGCCTCCGGATATTGGCAGCATCGGTGGCAGAGGGAACGCAGGTGATGCTCGATGGCACACGGGCCTCGCTGACCTTGCTGGGGCGACAACTGGAGTTGGGTTCGCCGGATCTGGGCCCTCGGTCCGAGGAAATGCTGCGGGGCTATCTGGCACTGCAGCCGTATTTAGCAGCCGTGGGAACTCGCATGCCTAACGGACGGGTGCTTGCGGCGGGCCAGGGAAGACGCGTCCTCGCCGATCTTCTGTCCGCCCCTGATGATCCGGCGAATGCCCGTCGGCTGGGGCTAAATGCGGTGCAGCGTAGCGCGCTGGCCCAATGCCTGCGCTCCTCGACTTTCTGCCTGGGTCCCCCCATATGCGACCCGCTCGCCGGGAGCGACTGGGGAGATTGGATGATCCCCCTCTTTCAACCAGCTATAGGCGGAGCGCGGCCTATGGTCGCCCTGCTGCCCCTCGTGGATGGTCGCCTGCCGTTCTGGCGGGGGCTGCCCCTACCGTCCTGGGTCGCCATCTTTTTGCTGCGAGACGACGGCTTTTTGGAAAGCCGCTCTCCACCGCCCACCCGAACCACATACGCCGTGCGCCAGAATGGCATTGCCGCACGTTATATCTTTTCCCATCCGAAATTATCGTCGGGTACTTATTTCGGACTTTCCAAGGCGGTGGGCCAATGGCGTCTGGGTGCCGTGCAGCGGATTGCAGGCTATCCCCTGGTGGCAGGCGTGAGTATTCCGCGTTCAGTGTTATGGGCGGGCTGGTGGGACAACGTCCAGGCGCCAACCGCCGGTGCGATTGCGTTACTGCTTTTGTCCACCCTAGGTTACGGCTATCTGCGGCGCGTCGGCAAGGAACGGGAAGCCGAGCGGCAGAGGGCGGAACAGACGCTGTGGGAGGAAAAAGAGCGGGCAGAAGTCACCCTGCATTCCATTGGGGATGCGGTGATCACCACCGATACCGAAGGTCGAGTGACGGACATGAACGTCGTCGCCGAAGCGTTGCTGGGCTATAGCCGGACCGAAGTCGTGGGCCGGCCCCTGGAGGATGTCTTTCACATCGTCCAGGAAGGCAGTCATGCCCCAGTGATCAATCCCGTCCGCCGGGTTCTGGAAGAAGGTCATGTGGTAGGGCTTGCCAACCACACCGTGCTCCTCACCAGGGACGGCCAAGAGCGCGCCATCGAAGATAGTGCGGCGCCGATCCTGGATCGACAGGGTACCCTGCTTGGCGTGGTATTGGTCTTTCACGACGTTACCGACAAGCGCCGTCTGACCGCCGAACTAGCCTACCAAGCCACCCATGATGCCCTCACTGGCCTTCCCAACCGGACGCTCTTCACTGACCGGCTGGCCCACGATCGCGCGCAGACGTTGCGCCAGGAGCGCTTGCTGGCGGTGGGCATCCTGGATCTGGACGGCTTCAAGCTGGTCAATGATCGCTTCGGGCATGGTGCAGGCGATGCCCTGTTGCAAGAGATGGCGCAACGGTTGCTGGGAGAATTACGCTCCGGAGATACCCTGGCTCGGATGGGCGGCGACGAGTTTGGACTGCTTCTCCCGGGTGTCGAGCGCCTGGATGAGGTTGAGGACGTCTGCTTGCGCCTGTTGGAAGTGCTCCGCATCCCCTTTCATCTGCAAGGTGAAGACATCCCCCTTTCTGCCAGTATCGGCATAACCAGCTATCCGCTGGATGATAGTCTTCCGGAGGATCTCTTACGTCATGCGGATCTGGCTCTCTACGCGGCCAAGGAAGCCGGGCGAGATCGCTATGAATGGTTCAACTGGCCAATGGACAGGCTGCAGAAAGAGGTCCTGGAGGTGCGAAAAATGACGGAAAGCGCGCTCGATAGAGGACAACTGTTGCTTTACTATCAGCCCGTGGTAGAGATTGATAACGGTCCCGTGGGGGTGGAGGCCCTGATCCGTCTCGACCACCCTGAACGGGGCCTGCTACCGCCAGCCGCCTTCGCCAGTGCTCTTGACTCACCGCGCCTGACCCGGCGCATTGGCTGCTTCGTGCTCGCCTCGGCCCTCACGCAGACTCAAACCTGGCATCGGCAAGGGTTGCCTCTGCGCGTATCGGTGAACATCAGCGCTCACCATCTCCTCGACCCGCGCTTTCTGTCCGATCTGCAGGCGGCCCTCGACGCCCATCCGGACCTGCCCGCATCCGCAATCGAAATCGAGATCACCGAAACCGCTCCCCTACTGGACTTCACCAGAGCACGGGAAACTTTGCTGGCCTGCAACCGCTTGGGCGTGCGCATCGCCCTCGACGACTTCGGTACCGGCAGCGCCTCCCTGACCTATTTGCAGAAGCTACCTGCGCAGACTATCAAGATCGATCAGAGCTTCGTTCGCGACATCATCAATGATCCCAAGGATTACGCCATCGTCTCCGGCGTAGTCACCAGCGCCCGGCTTCTGGGTCTGGAAGTGATTGCCGAGGGAGTGGAAACGGCCGAACATGCCGCCATGCTTTGTCACTTGCAGTGCCACTGCCTGCAAGGCTATGCCATTGCTCGACCCATGGCGCCGGAAGCCATTCCAGACTGGATCAGAGAGTATAAGCCATTGGTTCAAAATGGTTTTTCTACCCCCCCCCCCCCCCCCCCCCCCCCCCGTATGGGGTTAATTTATGTTCATAATCAACGTGTTAGAAGCTTTGTCGCGGCATTGCACAACCAGGTTCCCTTTCCCACCCTGGTCATTGAACACGAGGCAGAGCAGCAATGCCACCTGGGACTTTGGTTGCGCGGGGAAGGCAAACTCCGGTACGGCGAAGACACGCCCTTTTATCAGGAGTTGTTAGATCGGCATGACCGGCTGCACGTGTTGGCTCGGGAGGCAAAAGCCCTGTACGACGCGGGGGACGAAGAGGGAGCGGCGCGGAAGGGCATGGAGCTGGAACGAGAAAACCAGGAATTGATGGCGCTTCTGCAGGATTAACCCCAGATGTCAGTGAACATTACGGAAGCACTTCCTTCCCTTTACGCGCAAGTACACTAGGGCGGCAAGGAATGTCGAGCCATAGAAGAGAATTGGGGAATAGTTCACGCCCTGGGTTGGATTGCGGGCGATAATGGCCAATAGGAACGCCAATACAGGAAGAAACGACACACGGCGGAGCAATCGCCAAAATTTGATGCCGTAGATGCCGGTCAGTAGCGTGGTGGAGAACGCAAACCCAATGGTCTCAAAGCCGAGACTGATAAGCAAAGAGGCATGCTGCCAGTACGGTGGCCAGAGGAAGGTGAGGGCATTGACCAAGACGCCGGAGCGAAAGGCGTACAAGACCCCAGGAGGAAAGGAAACAAGGGCCTTCATACGAAAGGTTCTACTACCTTGGGGCTGAGACACTATCTGACGAATCTCCTGTGACGCGATCACTGCCCAATACCACAAGAGGATCCAGTTCACTGCCCACACGGCGACGGCGACGATCCAGGGATTTTCCGTGTGCGGGAATTGTCCGTGCGCAGCGCACCAAGATACTGATAAAACAGGAATGAAGGAGAGACAGAAGAGTATCGTCAGGTTCAGGGTACGTTTGTTGGTAAACCGATCGATTCGCTTCTGTAAGGAGTCACTGACCAAGCAAGGAACGATCCTGTCACTCATGGCGATCCTCTCTCTGCACTGCAGACGATTGTCACTTTACCTCACATTGCGATAGAGGCCACTTCCTCCATATCTGCAGAGAACATTCGCCAGCTTGCCTAGCAGTGTTTGCTTCCCTGGCAGCGATACGTACAGGGTGGCCAGCACTCTTCGCCAGCGCGCGTTTCATGCACAACATCGGCTGCGTATGCACGGTTCCTCTCTTTACAGGGAGTAATCGTTCGATTACGCTGCACCTATGACCTACACGGTGAAACTACTCGGCGAGTTCTCCGACTGGCTCAAGTGTCTGAAGGATGAGCAGACCAGGCAGCGCCTCAACAAGCGCCTGCGCAAGGCCCAGCTGGGCAACCTGGGCGACGTGGAGCCTGTAGGCGAAGGCGTGTTCGAGATGCGTGAACATTTCGGGCCTGGTTGGCGCATGTATGGCGTCCAGCGTGGTGAGATGTTGATCGTGATGCTCGCCGGCGGTGATAAGTCCACTCAGCAGGCCGACATTCGCCGAGCGATTGCACTGGCGAAGCTTTTGGAGGATTGACCATGGCCAAGAAGATCAAGGTTTCTGAACTTATTGAGTTCGATGCATCCGAATACCTGAACGGCGAAGAAGATATAGCGGCATACCTGACGGCTGTTCTTGAAGAGAATGACCCCGCACTACTGGCCGCTGCCTTGGGCGACATTGCGCGCGCTCGGGGTATGTCACAGGTTGCGAAGGATTCCGGCATTACACGTGAAGCTCTGTACAAAGCCCTTCGGCCCGGCAGTGAGCCGCGCTTCGAGACGATCAGCCGCGTTTGCGCAGCCCTCGGTGTGCGCTTGGTCGCGCAACCGTTGCACTGACCATCAATCGACGCTGGCGCTCAGCGCCTCCGGCAGCTTCCCATGTCTGCGCAGGTCGAAAAACACGGTTTCGCTGCCAGACTGCGCCTTGCCACTCCCCTGACCCCATCCGCGCCCCGCAAAAAACCGTCTCGGCCAGGCGCAGGTCCTCGTCCTTGGCGGCGAAGGCCTGCAGGCGCTGGTAGTCGGCACCGGTGTCGGAGGGATAGATCGGGAGGCATGGCGCTCCATGTCGATGCCGGCTCCAGGGTGTGGACCCTTACGACTACCTCATCGATGTCCTGCAACGGGTGGCCACCCACCCCCCGTGTTACGTCCCGCAATAATTTAGGGGTTCTGTCCCGAGTTATTTGAGGTCGAAACGTCGGATCATCCCACGATCTTTCCGGAATAACGTGCACCTGGAGAAGCACGGGACAGACAGAGGGGACTACCTATCCCGTGCGGGAATTGCAAATATCAGGGTAAAGTCAGCCAGCGTATGCCGCCCTAAGATACTTGACTACTCGCTTCCTGCCGATCTCAATCGCGGAATTCGGATCCTACAGCCCCCTTTGACGTCCGCCCCAAATAGTTCTATATAGGACTTTCTAACTTGAAACATCATGGTGGGGATAAGAATGCGTGACGGAGCGGCAGAAGAATCAACGATGTTGCTTTCTTACACGGCTACGCCTGGGGTCACAAGCATGGCTTTTCTCGCCGTACTGCGAGAGCTCGCCCAAGCCTATCAGGCCTTTTCCGCCTACTCCGCCGCCCACGTCCGGCAACTGGGCCTCACACCAGCGCAGTTTGACGTCATCGCCACGCTAGGCAATACCCAGGGAATGCCCCTCAGCCAACTGGCCCAACAAACCCTGATCACCAAGGGAACATTGACCGGCATCATTGACCGACTTGAAAAAAAAGGTCTGGTTCGCAGAGAGGGCTCGGTCATTGACCGGCGCAGTTTCCTCGCCGTCCTGACTCCGGCAGGCGAGGCACTTTTTTCTCAAGTCTTTCCCAGCCATATCGCCTATCTCAAGCAAGCCTTCGCGGAAGAGGATGAGGGCGAGTTGGAGCAGGTACGCCGCACCCTACGCGCGTTGCGAGGTCGGTTCCAGGACTAAACTCAAACATAGTTTGCACAGGAACATTTCTTGTGCTATCTATATAGTACGTATTGAAACTATATTGATACGTATTAGATGAGACGCCTAATTTTGTGGAGGTCATGATGAACCAGGCACCCTACGTGATGAGCCTAAAACCAGGCAGCTACTATTTCTGCGCCTGTGGGCGCTCCGCAAACTTGCCTTTCTGCAATGGGACGCACCAGGGTAGTGGCGTGGGGCCTTTCGCCGTGGAGATCACCGAGCCACAAACGGTAGCCATCTGTGCCTGTCGTCACTCCGCCAGCCGCCCTTTCTGCGACGGCACGCACAAAAGCCTGACAACAGAGTGACCGTTTTTTCCAAATCGATAGAGGAGCATTGCCGATGTTAGCGAACAAAGTTTCCACTGCATTGAAGACCACCATCCTTTCCGTCGCATTGTCCGCGACCCTAATGTCACTTGCTGACGCCGCGACATACCATCGACTGGACGCCAGTCCGGCGGGCTCGTACAGGATTGATCCGGATCATTCTCTGGCGTGGTTCACCATCGGCCATGCCGGGGTGACGGTGGTGGTGGGCCGTTTCGACAAACTATCAGGCAGCTATACCTTCAATCCCGCGAGTCCTGCGGCGGATAAAGTTGATATCCGCATTCCCGCAGCCAGTATCAATACCAACTTCGCCCTAAGAGATCGTGACTTGCGGGGTCCAGACTTTTTCAATGTCCGGGAGTTCCCGAACATCACATTCGTCAGTACGCGCTATCAACCCACGGGTAAAGAAAGCGGACGACTGTACGGAAAACTGACCATTCATGGCGTGACGCGGTCGGTGATCTTTCATGTGCGCGAAATTGGCGCCGGGCCGGTGCTCGCATTGCCCAAGCCCTGGGGTGGTTATCTCTCTGGATATGAGGCCACCACAACCATTCAGCGCAGCGACTTTGGCATGGATGCCTATGCAGGCATGATCGCCAACACGGTGCACCTGCATGTGAATATCGAGGGCGTCCGCACGGCCGGTTGAGCGGCCTTCCGAGGTGCCGACCAGCGAGACCGGCGCCTCCTTCATTTTGGGAGCAATCTTTATGTGGAATCTTTGGCAATCCGGTTTCGTCCGGTCCTTGATTTTGGAAAGTGCCCTGTTTCCCGCTGCTGTTACTCTGCTCATCGCGGTCGCCGCGTATTATAAAACCCGCAAATATCCTGACTGGCGAAGCACCATCTGGGGAACTGCAATATTAGCTGGGTTTCTGGGCGGCTACGCGCTGACCTATCGGGATTTTTCCTTTCCACCACGCACGGTGTTGTCCTGGTTGCCCTGGTTAGCCTTCGTGGGCGGGACAGTAGTGGCTATTGCCGATCACCGTAGATACCGATGGTGGCGCTATGGGGCGAGAGGGGTCAGCGCGGGCGCTTCGGCCTTGATTCTATTGTGGCCAATCCTGCGCCAGGAAAGCGCGCGCTCCGCCTTCATGGCTTGGCTCACCGTGGCGGTGCTGTGGACCATTCTGTGGTTCGCCCTCACTCCTGACAACCAAGATCAAAGACCCGCAGGAACCACGCTGTTCGTCGGGACTGTCGGACTTGCGCTCGTCGCGCCACTGTTGGGCAGCATCCTGCTGGCTCAGTTTGGGACAGCGCTGGCCGTTGTGCTGGCCGTGACGTTTGGTTTTTCCCTCTTGATGCGCGGTTCACGTTGGGATTCACCGAGTGCCGATGTGGGGGTCTGATCCTGGGTGCCCTGATGGTGGATTTGCGTTTCTACGCGGGTGCTCCAATGATCGTCCTAGGATGGCTCCTCGTGTCACTTGCCGCAGGGGCGGGTGTTGTCAGAATTCTTCAGCACCAAGGCGCTTCCGGTCAATTGGCAGTGCTCGCGCCAGGATTGGTCAGCTTCCCGTTTATGGCCGTATCCGGATGGATGGCTCTACAGACCTATTTGGCGAATGGCGGCGGTTATTAATGGATTGCCTTAAGGAAATGAGGTGAAGTAATGCTACACGGCATCAACCATATAGCCATACCGGTCCGCAATCTGGATGTCTCTGACCGCTTTTATCGGGGACTCTTGGGGCTACGCGCCGTCGGCGCGCGGCCCGGCATGAAATTCTACTCCGCGGGCTTGCACCACCACGACATGGCCTTGATAGAAACCGGAGAGATGTTCCCGGTCTCCGGTTTTGCGCATTTCTGCCTCGACGTGGAGGACGAACAAAGTCTGGCCACGATTTATGGCCGCTGCCGGGCCACCGGGGCGCGGATATTGGAGCCGGTGGATCATACGGTCATGCGGGCTTTTTACCTTGTTGATCCAGATGATCATATTGTGGAACTGGGGGTAGATGTCTCCAAATCCGAGTGGGGACCATGGCCGAATCCCTTTGGACGGGATGTGGCCTATCCAAGGCTCCTGTCGCTCGCTGATGGGTGGAAATTATTCGGGTCAGCCCGCATCGCATCGGAAAATGAATAGAATCAGATAAACAGTCTACTCAGGAGACAGAACATGCACCGATCTTTATCGGCAACAACCGTATCCTCCGCCCAAGATATCCGGGATCTGCGAGATGCTTTGGCATTTCTCTCCACACTACCGGGCCATCTCAGGACTACATCCAAAGCTGTCGATGCCCATGCCGAATTGGCGGGGATCTACAAGCGCATTGGGGCTGGTACCCCGGTTGCGCCGCCGACCCGAATCGGCCCCGCCATGCTCTTTGAAAATGTCGGGTGCTGGTCGGAATGTTGGCCAGCCGGGAGCGGGCTGCCTTATTGTTAGGCAGCACGGTGGAACAGCTTCCATTTACCTTGCTTCGCGCTTTGGACCGCCGTATCGCCCCAATGACGATTTCTTTCCCAGAAGGGGTGTCATTTTCAAAAATTATTGCGACATTTCAGAAATAGATGCGACAGCGCTGATAGGAGCACGGAGCCGATACCATGAGAGTATCCCTCCAGAAAACCAAAACATTCTGTCTGGAAGACACGTCGCTGAAGGATGCGTCGAAAAGCGTAGTTTGGTGGTACGGACCAGTCTTGAAGAACAGTAGGGCTCACTCAGTTCCGAAGATTGTTGTCTTCTTCCGTCGTATCAATGATAAGGGCGAATTAGGCGGAATTTTTCAGCGAGAAGCTGCACTCACCCATCTGGGACTATTACGTATTGGTTCTGTTTGGCATAACGGAATGAGCAATACAAAGATTAAATATAAAAAAGAGACTTTTGCTATCTCATTTAACGATGATTTCTGGGAGATTCTTTCACCACATAACAGCGTACAAGGCAGCAAAGGGTGCAACCCTATTCCATCAGTAGACTACCGCCTTGCTTATCCATTTGACAAAAATTATCTATTGAGTTTTCAGCTGAATGACGACAGAAGGCTACTGATTCCATGCATTGAATTCTATGCTCGCTACTATGGACACTCATCTGAGATAAAACGTGTGCTAGCGACATATCTGTGAGAAGATGCCAAAAAGCGACTTTTTAAACCTATTGAAGAACCGACACCTCAGAATACCTGGGCGGTGAAACTTTCAAGAAAAATGTACAACAATGACGTAGTGTTCCTTGCTCACGTTCTCTATGATCCTTATGCGACCCGTGCAGCCAAAAATATATATGCACAAATCGAAACGGCAATGGGCGCCGACCAGAAATATGCGTTTCTGAAAGTAGGGCCATGGTTTAAAGGTTCCGCAAAGATTTTGGTTGCAGGATTACCTATTGATAATGGAAAGGCATTCCTTGGATTACGCATCCTTGGCGGTAGCCATCCTCATGGAAAAACAATTATCCGCGACAGAGAGAATACAAACAATGGCAATGAACTATCAAATAACGAGGATTATATTGGAGAAAAACGCAGCGGCACACTGCGACTGCTACAGAAGCTACCAGACATAGTCGATTTAACAGACGATGACGAACCAGACCATGCATCTCCTACGTTAGAAATCGAGGATGATGATTTTCTGGTACTTGGAGAACCACGCCGAGTGATTTCCCGGAGATCCGCAAGCGAAAGCAAAAGCAAAAGCGAAGGTAGGCGTGGCCCAGAAACAGCGGTAAATGAATCAACTTTTTCTACCGGTGAGCCCTATGGTACCAGGAAAGGAGTTGGGCAGGCGTTAATCCACGCTCAAGTCGCATTAGAATCAAAAGGAATATTGCGCGACATGTGGAACGCTGCACTATTCTTAAAGAAGACTTACAAGGATGCTATTTTCTCGGTAGACTGGTTCACATTTGAGAATGGATTTAGTAGCAACCCGGAACCGAAGTTAATTTCAATGAAGCCGTACGATAGAGATGACAAAGAGATAGATGCGGCTACCAAACGATGGGTTTACTATGACATAAAGGAACGCATACCACGCGGCGTACTGGTCATTCGAATCATTGCGTCCGGAAAATCTGTTTATCTCCTTGAAATCCAACGTCGACAATTAACAAAAACTCTCGATAACGGGAATCGGAAGAAAGTTGAGGAACCGTTCAAAGGTATTGTGGCTCCTCGACACATTGAGTGGGTAAGGCGGTATGATTGCTTTATGGGAAGGGCAGCGAGCTGAGGATAAGGATGGACCAAGGTAATCAACTGTTCACTCTGGCGTTGGGGTTGGTTCCGCCGTGGATGGTGGACGATGTGCGGTTCACGGTGGAGGAAAAGCGCCTGGACCTGCATGTGAACTTCCCAAGGGGTAGTCAGTTTCCCTGTCCGGTCTGCGGCCAGGACTGCCCGGTCTATGACACCCAGGAGAAGGTCTGGCGTCACCTCGACTTCTTCCAGCATGCGGCTTATCTCCATGCCCGCGTACCACGGGTCCATTGCCCGGAACACGGCGTGCATTTGGTATCCGTCCCTTGGGCGCGGGAAGGCTCGGGATTCACGCTGCTCTTTGAGGCTCTAGTCATGGCCATGGTCCGGGAGATGCCCGTGTTGACGGTCTCCCGCCTAGTGCGGGAGACGGACCAGCGACTCTGGCGGGTGCTCGATCATTACGTCGCCAAGGCCCGCGAGGCCGCGGACATGTCAGAGGTCCATTCCGTCGGTATCGATGAGACGAGCAGCCGGCGCGGCCATGATTACATCACCCTGTTTGTGGACCTCGTGGCGAAGCGCCTGCTGTTTGCCACACCCGGCAAGGATGCCGAGACTTTTGCGCAGTTCGCCGAAGATCTGCAGGCCCATGGCGGCAGCGCCGAGGCCATTACGGAGGTCAGCATGGACCTCTCGCCAGCCTTCCAAAAAGGGGCCGCAGAACACCTGCCCAACGCCCAGGTCACCTTCGATCGCTTTCACCTCATGAAGCTCGTCAATGAGGCCGTAGATGCCGTACGCAAGGGGGAAGCCCTCTCCCAACCAGACCTGAAAAAGAGCCGCTGGCTTTGGCTCAAGAACCCGGGAAAGCTCTCCGCCAAGCAAAGCGCCAGGCTCCGGGAGATCCTCAAGAACCAGAACCTCAAGACAGCACAGGCTTATCAGCTTCGCCTGACCTTCCAAGAAATCTTCACCGTCCAGAATCGCCACCAGGGCGCCACCCTGCTCAAGGCCTGGGTGGAAAACGTCAAGGACAGCGGATTACCGCCAATGGTCAAGGTCGCCTACACCGTCATGAATCACTGGGATGGTGTGCTCCGCTGGTTCGAGAGCCAGATCACCAACGGGATTCTGGAAGGCTTCAATAGCCTCCTCCAGTCCGCCAAGGCAAAAGCCCGTGGCTACCGTACCCACAAGAACTTTATCAACATGGCCTACCTGATCCTCGGTAAACTGGATCTCAGGCTACCCACATGAAACATCGAAGAACCGGTATGGCTCCTCGACACATTGAGTGGGTAAGGCGGTATGATTGCTTTATGGGAAGGGCAGCGAGCTGAGGATAAGGATGGACCAAGGTAATCAACTGTTCACTCTGGCGTTGGGGTTGGTTCCGCCGTGGATGGTGGACGATGTGCGGTTCACGGTGGAGGAAAAGCGCCTGGACCTGCATGTGAACTTCCCAAGGGGTAGTCAGTTTCCCTGTCCGGTCTGCGGCCAGGACTGCCCGGTCTATGACACCCAGGAGAAGGTCTGGCGTCACCTCGACTTCTTCCAGCATGCGGCTTATCTCCATGCCCGCGTACCACGGGTCCATTGCCCGGAACACGGCGTGCATTTGGTATCCGTCCCTTGGGCGCGGGAAGGCTCGGGATTCACGCTGCTCTTTGAGGCTCTAGTCATGGCCATGGTCCGGGAGATGCCCGTGTTGACGGTCTCCCGCCTAGTGCGGGAGACGGACCAGCGACTCTGGCGGGTGCTCGATCATTACGTCGCCAAGGCCCGCGAGGCCGCGGACATGTCAGAGGTCCATTCCGTCGGTATCGATGAGACGAGCAGCCGGCGCGGCCATGATTACATCACCCTGTTTGTGGACCTCGTGGCGAAGCGCCTGCTGTTTGCCACACCCGGCAAGGATGCCGAGACTTTTGCGCAGTTCGCCGAAGATCTGCAGGCCCATGGCGGCAGCGCCGAGGCCATTACGGAGGTCAGCATGGACCTCTCGCCAGCCTTCCAAAAAGGGGCCGCAGAACACCTGCCCAACGCCCAGGTCACCTTCGATCGCTTTCACCTCATGAAGCTCGTCAATGAGGCCGTAGATGCCGTACGCAAGGGGGAAGCCCTCTCCCAACCAGACCTGAAAAAGAGCCGCTGGCTTTGGCTCAAGAACCCGGGAAAGCTCTCCGCCAAGCAAAGCGCCAGGCTCCGGGAGATCCTCAAGAACCAGAACCTCAAGACAGCACAGGCTTATCAGCTTCGCCTGACCTTCCAAGAAATCTTCACCGTCCAGAATCGCCACCAGGGCGCCACCCTGCTCAAGGCCTGGGTGGAAAACGTCAAGGACAGCGGATTACCGCCAATGGTCAAGGTCGCCTACACCGTCATGAATCACTGGGATGGTGTGCTCCGCTGGTTCGAGAGCCAGATCACCAACGGGATTCTGGAAGGCTTCAATAGCCTCCTCCAGTCCGCCAAGGCAAAAGCCCGTGGCTACCGTACCCACAAGAACTTTATCAACATGGCCTACCTGATCCTCGGTAAACTGGATCTCAGGCTACCCACATGAAACATCGAAGAACCTCGATGTATTGACCTCCCGGAGCATTTCCTCGATCTTTTCGCGCTTGTCGTCAGGGAGTTGGATGGATTTCAGGAAACCGCTCCAGAACTGGCCGCGTTGCCCAAACTCCTGAGAGGCGTCGCGAAGCGCCGAAAGGAAAAAGAGCGGCACAAACCGGGAAATCAGATTGAGAGGCGTCGCGTTCCTGAGAACCAATTCCGTGCCGCTGGAATTGAGAAAGGCCCATTTCGTTTCAAACGATCCAAATTCCGACTGGTAGGCTCCTTTGGCCTGCAACCAGATGTGATTCAGCCCGGTTGTATCCAACTGAATCACTTCGTTCATCTGTTGGACCACCGTATCGGGCCAGTCCCCTTCTTGTTCCTCGGCGAAATGTAGAGTAATCGAGATTAGGTCCGCTGTTTGCGGTGTGGTATCGGCGTCTTTTAGATGGAAATCGTATTCGGTGAATTGGCCACCGCGCCGGACGCCGAAACCGCGCGTTAGAACGAGCCGGATAGCCTCCAGTACGGTTGACTTGCCGGCATTGTTTTCGCCGATGAGCACCGTCAAGCGGTCAAGGGGCAGATGAAGCGAGTGGACGCCTCGGAATTTTTCTATTTTGACTTCAATAAGTCTCATCTGTTCAGTTTCCGATTACATTCCTCACGCTGTATCAAATTTCGTTGTGCGTAACACCCGAGGTAACCGGCGCGAGTCCCGCGTAGCGGGATGAGCGTCCGGTTGACCGAGATGTTAGCACTCCACGAGTTGGGCAAACTGTGCGGAGCCATCTGGCAGAATCCAGTACTTGAAGTGCAAGCTGTCCTCAGCATCACCGCGAGTGTCATCTTTTACCTCAACGATCTGTAACGCCGCGTAAAAGCCCTGCACGTTCTGTAGGACCACGAACCGGCCAACCTCGGGGCTCCGAACGCGGCTCGTGAATTCGAGGTCTTCGATGGGCGGAATACCTGCAAGCGTTATACCTCGCGGGGCCAATGCCAACCCTCGCAGATTTGTTGAGTCTGTGTAGCAGTGGATCGATGTGTTACTAGCCTTGCTCCAGTGCGTGTTGAACTCAAGCGTACCTTCGCCAATGCGGAAGTGCCCGTTGAAGTTGGAGTAGTTGAATCGTGCTTCACCTACCAGCACCGGACTTTTCGGGGGCGGCACCTGATCGGCCCTTATTGAGGTCTCGGGCCGGCCGAGCTTCTCACAAACGAGCCGCGCTACCTGTGCGGGTGAATGCGTTCGCAGGTCGATGAACCCGGTAGTTGGCAGTAGCCCAGGAATCTCCGTGTCATCGAACCGGGCCGGGAGAATGTACTCCCTACCCTCATCCAGCGCGCGCGACTGGGCCGCACGACGTTCGTGGTTGGGCCAGACCTTTTGCTGATAATGACGGGAGATGAACATCAACGTGTACTGCGCCTTGTTGCGGTAAACACTGCTAAGGTGCACGTACAGATCCTTGCCCCAAAGATCCACTTCTTCATACCGGTCATAGAACACCGACACCCCACGAGCCCTGAGCTCCTCTGCGACAATTTCGACGTACGCTCTGTCTTCGCCAGCGAAGGAGAGTGCGACTTGATGTTCCACCGTACTTTCCATTTGGAGTGCTAACGCCCGCGCTAACCGGCGGGCTTGGGCGACGCGCCATAGGCGCGTTGACCAAGACCGTCCGTGTTGAGCGCATGGTTAGCGGTCAACTGCTTGAGCATAAATGTAGAAGACGAAGGACACAACCCACCCTCCCTTGACATGTAGAAGCAAATTAGTAATGTCCGCTCTCAGCAAGATAGAAATGTCCGCTTCGGGGTTTGGAAGTGGAGACTTGGATGGAGAAGCGGATCGAGATGAACGAGCGAGAGCTGGAACGGCTGAAGGTGCTTGAGCGGGTACTCGCTGGGGATCTTGATCAGAAGCAGGCGGCGATGAGGTTGGGGCTGACGGATCGGCAGGTCAGAAGACTGATGAGGCGCTATGAGTGCGAGGGTGCGGCAGGGCTCATCAGTCGGCGACGGGGGAAGCCCTCCAATCGGCGCCTTGCGCCGGCGGTCAAGGAAACGATCCTAGCGCGGGTGCCAGAGCGCTACGCGGACTTTGGTCCGACGTTGGCGGTGGAGTATTTGCGTGGGGAAGGCTTGCGGGTCTCCAAGGAGACGTTGCGCGGCTGGATGGTCGAGGCAGGCTTATGGAAGGCCAGACAAAAGCGCTCACTCCGTCTGCATCCGCCGAGGCCCCGCCGGGTGCGGCGCGGTGAGCTGATCCAGATCGATGGCAGCCCCCATGACTGGTTTGAAGGTCGGGGGCCGCGCTGTTGCCTGATCGCCTTCATCGACGACGCCACCAGCCAGGTGACGTTTGCCCGCTTCGTGCCGGTGGAGAGCACACAGGCCTACCTAGATGTGCTCAAGGCTTACGTGACGACCTACGGCTGCCCGGCGGCGCTCTACAGCGACCGGCATGGCATTTTTACCAAGCACGATCCGGAAGATGGCAAGCCCACCCAGTTCCAACGTGCCACAGCCAGCCTGGGCATGGAGACGATCCAGGCTTTGACCCCACAGGCCAAGGGGCGGGTGGAGCGGCTCTTCCAGACCCTGCAGGATCGCCTCGTCAAAGCCATGCGTCTTGCGGACATTGCCGATATCGAAGCCGCCAATGTCTTCCTGACGGGTTATTTGCCCGAGCACAATGCCCGCTTCGCCGTCGCGCCGCTTGATCCGGCAGATGCCCACCAGTCCTATGAAGGCGAGGCCAGCGAACTCGCCCGCATTTGTGCCATCCAACACACCCGCACCCTGTCCAAAGACCTGGTGCTGTCTTTCCGACGGCAACGCTACATCGTGCAAACGAACGGCGCACCCCGTTATGCCCTGCGGGGGAAGAGAATCACGGTGGTCGAGTATGGCGACGGGCGGGTGGAACTGCTTGCCGGTCAAGAAATCCTGCCCTACAAGGTATTCGATCCCGCCCAGGACGTCTTCACAGCCGTCGATGACAAGACCCTCAATGCACGGGTGGATGCCATCCTCAAGACACGCCAGCCCAAAGAGAAAGGGCGGCCCGGTCCCGATCACCCTTGGCGACGCGCCTTCGCAACCCCTGCCCCGGGCGACAAAACATCCGCGCCCAACCGGACATCTCTATTTTGCCCAGAACCGGACATTTCTACTTTGCCTTGACACCCACCCTCCCTTGACACCCACCCTCCCTTGACACCCACCCTCCCTTGACACCCACCCACCCGGCGAACCCATTAAATTGACAGAGGCTTGAGAAATTCCCATACTTGCTTTAAGGTTTATCCAATAAGCAGCGGGGGTTGATTCCATGTCTGGAAGTGGTGGTGGTGTTGGCGGCAGTTCCGACTACGACATACCGTGTGACAGTCTGGAATTCGAGGCACAACTTACCAGCCCACAGCCTGCGATTGTCCCAACGCTTGTGGTTGGAGAGGTTCTCGACATTATAATCACTATTATGAACGACCAAGTCGTACTGCAAGTTCTCAAAAATGGTCAGGTGGCAGGCGGTCTCGCCGGGCCTGATGCGACTCGTCTTCGTAATTGCATCGAGAAGCATCACAAGTACGGGGCTACCGTGCGACTCGTCAATGGTGGTCAGGTTCGAGTCCTTATCAAACACGTATGAAACCCCTGCATATCGTCGGGGGTGTCTACCAGGAATACTGTGTCCACCCTCGCTGGAACCAGATCTACGGTTCCGCTGGCCGAGCGGCGCTTGCTATTGCCACGCTCGGCACGCCAGTGGTTCTGCATTCGTACATGAACGACTATGCCGCCCAAATTATTAGAGAAAATAGTGCATGGTTTGGACAATTCAGAATAATGCAGGAAAAAATACCTGACATTGTTACTTTCAACTATTTGTACGATATGGCGGTGCCGGACATTCGAGGGGTCCCAGTGCAGCCATACGCTCCGATGTGCGTGACTGAGGATAAGGTTGTTCGTTTCGGCATGCTCGAAGGTGACGCAGTAGTGAAAGCCGATTGGGTGGTTTACGACCCTCAGAACGCACATAAGGGGATACCATTCGGTGCTAATGGATCAACTGCCAATCACCTTGCTCTTGTCTTAAATACTTACGAAGCTGGCAAGATGGCTAATATGCTGGGTGGGCATCCGTCCAAGATAGCGCCCGTGCTCGCGGACCAACAATGTGCGGAAGTAGTTGTGATAAAAATGGGGCCGGAAGGCGCTTTCGTTTGGACCCCAGATGAGGCCGTGCAGGTACCAGCATTTAGAACAAGCAGTGTCTGGAAAATCGGCTCAGGCGATTGCTTCGTCGCTCACTTCGCAAACGCGTGGATGCACGACGGTAAAACACCAAGATTGGCTGCGGAAGCGGCATCTTTAGCTACAGCCTATTACTGTGAGACACAAGGCTTCCCAACTGCAGATATTCTTGCGACGAAAAGATTTCCTGTCGTGCGGCCTTCTATCGCCTATATCGAAGGTAGACGCCTACAGGTCTATTTGGCTGGACCATTCTTCGATTTGGCACAGGTATGGATGGTAGAACAAGCACGCGCTAATCTGCAACACATGGGGTTACGTGTATTATCTCCGTACCACGACATCGGGCTCGGTAGCGCTTGGGATGTTGTTGCCAGCGACCTCAAAGGCATCCAAGAATCAGACTTGGTTCTGGCCATTACCGACGGTCTTGATGCGGGAACAGTTTACGAAATTGGTTATGCGCGGGCGTTAAACAAGCCCGTTATCGTGTATAGCGAGCGGCACAAAGGTGAAGCACTGAAGATGATGGAAGGGTCCGGATGCATCATCTGTAATAACTACACCACCGCGCTTTACTCGACCCTATGGGAGGCGGTCACAATATGAAGACCGGGTTACTCTTATCTGGCGGCATGGATTCCATTTCAATCGCTTGGTGGAAACGGCCGCAATGGGCGGCGACAATCGACTATGGTCAGAAGGCCGCTGCCGCCGAAAAGCGCTCAGCGGCCCAGATCTGCAAGGTTCTCCGCATTGAGCACGAAGTCATTACCGTAGACTGCAGCGCACTCGGTTCTGGGGATATGGCTAACACCGCCCCTAATGCTCATGCGACAACTTCAGACTGGTGGCCCTATCGCAATCAGCTTCTTATTACGCTTGCCTGTATGCGAGCCATCTCACGCGAAGTGCAGACGCTCTATATCGGGACAGTAAAATCCGACGGTGAGAGTCATCGTGATGGCACACCAGAGTTCGTGAGACGTATGGATGACCTGTTAGCCTCCCAAGAAGGAGTTCTTCATATTGTCGCGCCAGCCATCGAATACACAACAGCAGAGCTTGTTAGGACAGCTGCAGTGCCCCCGGGTTTATTAGCCTGGGCACATAGCTGCCATAAAGCTGAAATCGCCTGCGGCAATTGCCGTGGCTGCAACAAGTACCTCGCCACATTTGCTGAGCTTGGGTCGGAATACTCGAGTGTTGCCTGACCCAGTGCCACGCGCGCAGCCAGCGAGATACCAGCCGTTTGTATGGCCATCTGGTGCATGGCTGCGGCTCATGCCACGGAACGAATCACTTGAGTTGGACTTAGTCGCGCTGTTAGAGCGACGACAGACTCGGAGGGGCTTTAAGAAACCAATAGACGACGAAAAATTGGGTGAGTTCTTCTGGCTATCATGCCGCAGTCGTAGTTCTCATTCCAGTCCCTTCGGTCCTGACCAAGAGTCTCGAGTCCACCCATCAGCAGGTGCATTGCATCCTATCCACGTGCTCGTGTCTCGGAGCGCTGGGCCTTGGATGCGGTACGACCCGGTGGAGCATGCGCTCATTGAACTGCCCGGATCGACCAACAGTGCTGCAGCAGGCCGAAATGCTGCTAACCGTATTTTCAATCTGAACCAAGGTGTGCTTCTTGGGCTCGTGGCCGAGCCTGGGAAGACCGAAGCTAAGTATGATAACCATGAAACGCTAGTGTGGCGAGACGCCGGCGTATTGCTAGGCTACATGTCCCTCATTGCCGAAGCACTCCATCTGGATTTTTGCCCACTTGGTATTACAGGACAGACGCATCTGACGGACTTTCTCCCTGAAGCTTCCCGGTTACAAGCCGCTGGGTTGGCAGTTCTGGGGGCAGATTGAGTATACCGTTAGATTAAAGTTGCTTGAACCTGCCTATTTTCCTGTTTTCGCTGCCTGCGATTCATTCTTTTCGGAGTTTCGCTTAGTTGGTTGATCAGAACGCGAGCCATCCTGAGTGAAGAAGCCATTTCGTACCAAATCACAGCATCAAGCTCGGAAGCTCGGACACCGAGTGCTTGGCTGAATTGCAGGAACAGCGATTCAAGCTCAAAGTAGTGCCGTTCAACAGTAAGGCCTTGTGGGAAAATACCTATCGATCGCCCTACGCGCATGATGTGGATATCCAAAATAGCTACGTCGTCAGCATCCATCCAGTTGCGGGCAATCCACGAAGCGGTTTTTGGCCCGATGCCCGGTAGTTGCATGAGCCAGTCGCGTAACTGCTTTCCGGACGGGAATATGGACGCCGATTGAACCGATCGGAGCGCAGCTGCTAGGTATCGCGACTTCTGTGCCGGGAAACGATACCGGACTTGACGCTGCCCGACCCGCAAAGGCTCGCGTAACCAAGCTTCGAACTGCTCTTCTGAAGGCGGTGTCCCGGTAAAAGCTCCAAGTTTGCGTAGCTTCTCATAAGCGGCAATGCCCACAGAGGCAGGAATACCATGTCCACCGAGCAAGCACGCTGCTACTTCTTCAGAAAGTGTGTTCCCGATCTTATAAGCAGCGGGCTGGCTTACTAACCGCCTAGCTATCACTTGGAATTGCCAGTAAGCTGGGGTCGGGAAAGCGTCAATGGCTCCCCACCTAACACCATTCATGAGAATAGTATCAGGCGAGGGAATCTCCACATAAATCACTCCCGTTCGAGTGAGGATAGCCGCTGTCTGGGTCATCGCGCCACGCTTTGCACCTTGCTGGAATATTCCTCGTCTAGCCATTGAGAGAAGACCGCCCGTTCGATAGGATCCATGCGTTTAACTTTATCCTGCAGTCGCTGGAGCCGGCGCTTAGTCGTCTGGCGCGCTCTAAAGTCGGCACCCAGGTACCGGCTATCATGCAGAATCTTGGGCGGTTCGAAGTTAAACCACAGGGTTTCCTCTCGTACGTCAGTATGAGTTTTGGCGTGAAAAGTACGTGTATGCCATCCAACAAGTGAATCGTTATACAGGTCATTTGCGTATCCCGACAAAATGGCCATACAGGGCAAAGACACGAGTAGCGCAATAAGTTGTTTGTGATCCTCGGCAGAGTAATCCAGACTATAGACACGTGTCCTCCGTCGAACCTGCGGATGATACGGAGGATCCAAATATATCAGTTCATCTCCGTGGAAATCGAAGTGAGCGAGAAAGTCCTCGGCCCTGCTGTGCACAACTTCGACACCTGGTATTTCCTCGGCAGACCATGCTGCGATGACCTTTAAATCCGCATCAATCCCAATGTTGCGTATTGCTGGCCGCTTGTGACGCATCACCGCTCCGCCACCAAGGTGGGTCTCAATGTAGACCGCATGCGGGGGCATCACGTTAATAACGTGCTGGTAAGTCTTTCCTTTGCCGCCAGGGTATCTCATGGACATGAATCATCGTTAATTATGACGATGATGTCAACACAAGGAGAGTCGCCGTGCTCAGCAAGCCTTTTCGCGCGTCCATGCGCGATCGGCCTTGCGCTGGCGATTGGATAACAGGCCCCGGACGCCCTGGGGTCACCGGCGTTCCATCCCGCCCTCGTTGGGGCACGGACGGAACACTCGTCTCCCAAATGGCTCGACGGCCACCATGCGGCACTGCACGCGCCTGCACTCCCAGCTTGCGCGGTCGCTTCGGCGGATGCAGTACACAGCGTGGCCTGCCGGGGGCTACTCGCCTACGTATTCCGCGCAAAACGGCCACCCAGTCCAGCTGAAACCGGCCACCCGGAGCGGAGCGACGCCGGGGTGGTTGATGTTTACTCCGATTTGCTCTCTTGCGTCAATTTGGGTTTGAGTTTGCGCAGTGATTCTCCTTTCAGGCTGACTTGGTGGGCATGATGGACAACCCGGTCGAGGATGGCATCGGCCAAGGTGGGATCGCCCAGAGAGTCATGCCAATGGGCAGCGGGTAGCTAGCTGGTGATGATCGTGGAACGAGTCTGGTACCGGTCATCAAGGATCTCCAGGAGATCTCGACGGCGGTCATCGTCAAGCAATGCCAAGCCCCAATCATCAAGGAGGAGAACTTCGACCTTGCCCAGGCTGGCCATGAGCTTGGGGTAACGGCCATCTCCATGAGACACGGCGAGTTCCTCGAACATCCGGGGGAGCCGATAGTACAGAGCGGTATGCCCCTGTCGACAAGCAGCGTTGGCGAGGGCACAGGCAAGATAGGTCTTGCCCACGCCAGTCGGGCCGGTGAGGAGGATATTCTGATGTCGCTGGACCCAAGTGCCGGTCAGTAGCTCTCGGAACAAGGTCTTGTCCAAGCCGCGTGCGTGGCGGTAGTCGATATCCTCGGGGACTGCGGGTTGTTTGAGTCGGGCGCGCCGGAGCCGGCTGCTGGTCGAGCGATTTTGCCGCTCAGCCTTTTCCCGATCGAGCAGTAGCCCCAGACGTTCTTCGAAGGTCAGGGCCTCAACGTCGGGGAGAAGGGCCTGCTCGGTTAAAGCCTGGGCCATGCCATGCAGCCGTAAGCGGGTCAGTGTCTCATAGGTGGGATGGTTCAACATGCTGCCTCCTGTCAGTGGTAGTAGTCGGCACCACGCAGATTGGCGTGGTCGGCGGGAAGATTGGATTGCCCAGGCTTGCGAGGCTGACGATCCAATTGGTTCTTGAGGATGGAATTCAGGCTACGCCAGCTGATGGATTGCAGCCGGATAGCGCGATCACAGGCGGCTTCCAGCCGATCGGGTCCGTAGGCCTTGGCAAGGCGCAATATCCCCAGCGCGGCTCGGTAGGCCTGCTGTGGGTGACGGCGCGAACGCAGGAGATGATGGATGACCGCTTGGGTATGGGGACCAATGCGGGCCGCCCAGTCGAGGAAGCGCTGCGTGTTCCATCCAGCGACCTTCTGGTGCGCCGGGGCAAGATGAGCCTCCTGGGTGCTGTGCTGCCCCTTGGCAAAGGAACGGGGATGGCTGGCAACGCGCTCCCCCTTGTGGAAGATCTCCACGGTGCCGGTCGTATATCTGGCATCCAGCTTTTGGCGGGCGAAGCGGTAGGGGACGGAGTAGTAATGGCCAGTGATCTCGACGTGATAGTCGATGCCGACCGTCACCACCTTCCACTCGGCAAACTCATATCGGGTCATTGGCAAGGGCTTCAAGGCGGGTTGATCGACGGCCAGGAAGACACTGTGGCGGGAGCCTGGCAGCTTCTGGAAGGGGTGCGCGTTCAGAGCGATCACCAGGGGCCGAATGGCGCCGTTGAGCTCCAGCAAACTGAAGAATTCCCGGTGCCGAAGACGCGCCAAAACCCAACGCTGTGCCAAGAGAACCCCGGCCTCGACCTTCGCTTTGTCCCGCGGTTTACGGACGCGCGCTGGTAAGATCGCCGTATCGTAGTGCCGCGCCAGATCCAGGTAGCTGGGGTTCAGCTCAGGCTCATAGAAATTGGGGTGGAGAACACCGCTTTTGAGGTTGTCTGGGACGAGCAATTCCGGTACACCGCCCAGAAAGTCGAAACAGCGGACATGCGAGGCAATCCAATCGGCCAGCCCTTGGGTCCATGTTGCCTCGACGAAGGTGTAATTTGACGCCCCCAGAACCGCAAGGAAGATCTGAGCCTGACGAATCTCTCCGGTACCCGGGTCAATGACCGGCACCGTTTGCCCACTATAGTCCACAAAGAGCCGCTCCCCGGGAGCGTGGCGCTGACGGAGCGTTACCGGCAACGACTTGGCGTAGGCCCGGTAATGGTCACAGAAGGCGCTGTACTGGTAGCCATCGGGTGGTGCTCCCGGTACTCCTGCCAGAGTAGTTGCAGGGTGACGCCCTTGCGTCCCATCTCTTGGTGAATGGTCGCCCAGTCTGGCTCCGACCGCTGCACCTGAGACGGGGGCGGAGGTGGAAACAAAAGACCTTCCAGAGCTTGCTCTGTCAACTCCAGAGGCAATGGCCAACCAAGGCCGGCTGCCTGGGCACGCCGGAGATACTCACTGACCGTGGACCGACTGATTCCAACGGCGCGCGCAATCTCTCTTTTGGAGAGGCGACGGTTACAGTGTAACCGTAAAACTTCCGTAATCTTCCGCATGGGTAACCTCGTATTAGGCATGGCAGTCCTCGGCAAAAATGCCTTAGACCGCCGGGGTTACCCCGCACGTCGCTTCCCCTCCCTCAAGTGGCCGGATTCCCGCGGAATCGGTGGCCGGTTTGCGCTGGAACAGGTGGCCGGTTTGCCGCGGAATCAGTGGCCGATTTCACATGGAATACGCACCCGACAGGATACGGGCGCACGCAGCGATCTGCTTCATGGCGCTGATTCTACATCGGGTTATGCGCAGTCGATTACGTGCGAGCCACACCGGGCTGACGCCGGAACGAGCCTTGGAGCAACTCCACCGCATTCAGCATCACCGAGTTCGTCTCAATGGTGCCCCACCCGTATCCGGGGTGTCTTCTATCCAGGAATGTCAAAGCGAGGTACTGCATGCCCTCCGGGTAAAAAAACCAACAGCGTCTCAGCAACTGACGCTGTTGTAGTGGAGCGTTTTGAAATCGCTATTAGCAATATCAATGGGTTGCGAGATTAACTGTCGAATTCGGGCGCGCCCAGTCCACTCGGCTGTATGTGGGACCAGTGACCCGGTGCACTGAATCTACAAATCGGGACGCCGAGCACTGGACATCGAATGTCGACTGCAGGGAAATCATGCAAACAGCTTGCTCCCCAAACGACGCGGGCCGCACTGAGCACGCCGGGTAAACCGCTGATTGATTCACCGCCTACACAATTCCCTAGAGAGATTCCCCATCAGTATCTTCCCCCGTAGAATCGACATCTGACATCTCTTCCCAATCATCTTTGACTCGTGGCCGCGCCAGCTCAATCACCATCTGGAGATAGGCCTCCAGAAGCAAAGTATCCAGGATCTGCTCTGGCGTCATCCGCCAGCGTTTTGCCAGTTCATCCAGGCAATGCTGACGCCAACGTGCATCTCGCGCGTAATCTAGTGATACGATCTTTCGCATAACTTAAAACACACTGCCGGAAAACCGATCGCGTGCGGAGTCCGCCACCTTTTTGATCTGTTCGGCTTTTTTGCAGAGGTACAGATGCTCGGCTTTCCGCCGCTGTGCCTCAGTCAGATTAAAGTAAATGCCGTACAAATAAGGGTAGATCGGGTGGGTGATGCGCTCCCGCCGTGCCACGGTAGCAACGGTTTCGCAATTCCCGCATTCCGGAATCTCGAACTCCACCAACACCATTTCTCCAGGCTCCAGGAAGTCATGATCCAAGAAAATCGAGGCTCCCCCAAGGCTGAAGTCGTGCAGCTTGCCATAGAGTGTCCTGCCATTCTTGGACCGCATCAGGATGTTCCCTTCAATCGGTATTCGCCGTTGCTTACGAGCGCTTCTGGCAAGCACCCGGGTGGGCAGTTCAAAATGGTGCAGACCTTCGCCAGAATACTTCCAGTCCGCAAAGAACCCCAAAATTTGTGGCCGTGCCAGCAGGAAGATGAGTGGCTTACGTAGCTTTTTCTCTTCACCGAAGGAGGGACCGGCCGGCTCTAGTAGAAACTCTTTTCCTTCCCAGCGCAGAAAGTGGCACAGGGTACCGTTGGCTCCCGGGTCCGGGGTGTAAAAAATGGCACTTTGCCCATTTGCTGCCCCCAAGTCTTCCGGATTGGGTAATAAGAGTTCGCGGGATCCTGATAGGAATGTAAGTGCCAGGAACTCGACCAAGGGTAAGTCCCCCCGGCTAGGGAGCAGTAAGGCCAACTCCGTATCGTCTTCGCTAAGAGGCAAACCAGATATTCCTATAAATTTATATAAAATATTACCAAATATTCCCCAACGTGCGGATTCTACTCCGCCTTGCTGAAAAATGCAATGGACAAAAAGGTCTGTTTCTGCTACCTCACGCGAGGGCGCGAATTGCGTCTTCCAGTATTGTGAGCTGTTCCAGAAACGTCTGACGAGCGCCGGTCAACTGCAATCGGAGAGGTTCCACAGCAAAGGTATCTCCCTGACGCGCGGCCTCCAACAACGCAACCGACAGCTCATGTATTGCCCGATGGGGTTGTTCGAGTTGGGCGAATTCGGCTAATCGCCCGAAATTTTGTCTTCCAACCCCGTCATACCACTTCCCTAGCCGACATGAATGATAGTCCGATGGCAGAGGCAACTCTTTTGGCGTAATGGCAGCGGCGCCTTTCTCAGATTCGGCCATCGCCACATCAACAAAGTGCCTGTGCGTCTCCTTCGTTGCATCGAATTGCATCAGGGTCGTCATGATCCGCATGCCATGAGCCTTATCTTGCAATGACTCCACAAAGGATAGTACCTGCCCTGCGTGCGCCTGCAATTCATCATTGTGCTGGGCAATCTCCTTTCCTCTCGACAACAAACCAGAAACCCCTGAATGGATATCCTCGGCAGACGCGCGGACCCGGTTCGACAGATTTCGCACCTCATCTGCTACTACGGCAAATCCTCGCCCATGCTCCCCAGCCCGTGCTGCCTCAATAGCCGCATTCAGGGCCAATAAGTTGGTTTGGTAGGAAATCTTCTCGATCTCCTGGAGAGTGGATCCAATCTCCTGCAACTTCTGCTGTAAATCACGAACTATCTGTTCGTTCCTCTGAATCACTGCAGCAGTCTTCTTGGAGGCGATAGACATTCCTTGAGCTGATGCCTCGATCTCCTCGGCAGAGTGATCCACTTGTACCGTGACATTGCGCAACGATTCCGCAGTCTGGTGCGCCTTCCCCTCCGCCTCGCGCATCTTGTTAATACGTTGCACAACAGGATTCAGGATCTCCTGCAGAGCGGACGGAATTTTTTGCTCCTCACTGGGGCTGGTATCTGCTCGGCTTTCCAGTATCTCGAGTAAAAAGGAAGCAGCTTGCTTGATCACGGTTTCCTGCGAATTCATCCTCTCTCCTGTAAGAGCTACCATCAAATATTGTCATAAATAGTGAAACGCTGATTGCTGACATGCATTATGCATCTTAGCCAATACTGGAACGGGATGAATCCACAATGCTTTTGATATGTGCCCCTTTCTTGCAGAGATATAGCTGTTCCGCCTTCTGGCGCTGTTCCTGTGTCAAACTCAGGCTCACGCCGATCAAGTTACGATAGCGACCTTCCGCAGAAAGCGGGGCTTGACGCACCACCGTTGCAGCAGTCTCGCAGGTCCCGCAGTCGGGGATCTTAAAAGTGATCATTAACGGTTCTCCCGGCGCGAAATCCTCGCCTACCAGAAAACTCGCCCCAGATGGACTGAAATCATGAATCCGACACGAAAGCTGCCGTCCATCCAGACGACGAATGATGGCGTTTCCGTTCTCTAACTGGACTCGCTTGTCCCCGCGCAGTTCTCTGGCGTAGAGATGGTTTGGATGTTTGAAATGCAATATCCCGGCTTCCGTTTTGTTCCATCGAGAAAATCCCATGTAGACTGTCTTCCCGATGGCCAAGAGCATCAAAATCATATTTGGCGTGGGCTCGCGGAACAGGAGTGTCCTCGGTTGCAGGCGCAATGTAGCGTCCTGGAGATTACAGCCAACGTACTGGAAAGACTCCCCAGAATCCGCAGGATCTGAAGTAAGCACCAAGGCATATCCGTCAGAGTGGGTACAAATGGGCGATTGTTGGGGATCCGACGTAGCCAGTTCCTGAAACTCGGGAAGCAGCACTTCAAAATATTCCGTGAGATTCCGTTGTTCCCGGAGGGGAAGTACCATCCCGAGCTCGGTATTGTCGAAGGTCAGGCTCACAAGAGAATCCGTTTTGTCTAGATCAAGCGAAGCATGCCAAAGAGTTTGCGCGCCATGTAACGATTATGCAACTCATCTTTTGTCAACGCCTTTGACATGGATGGATAGTAGACACGATCCAGCTATATTACCACTCTATTTATGCCATATATGACATTATTTTCTGGAAAATGCCACTTATGACACCTGAACGAATGCCAAAAATGACATAGGCTGCCTATTACGCATATCTATCACAAAATAGATCGATCTTATATAACATAAAAACAGTCAGTTAACAAAGTAACATCGTTATTCTGTTAGATAAGAATATTATTGTATGGTTATGGCACGTTTAATGCTGGGTATTCTCGTACTTCAGATATGACGATACGATGATATTTAGACAGTGCATTAGCCCGCAAAAATGTATCAGCTACGTGATTGGCGATCCGGTCACGCGGAGAGCGTTGCTCATTGATCCATGCGCTGAGGTGATGGACCAGGTCGTTTCGTTCGTTGCAAGTCATTCTCTGCAACTATGGTATGTCTTGCTAACCTGCGGAGGTATGGACTTTCCTCCTGGGTTACTGAAAGACCTGCGTTCCTTAGGAGCCCGATTGGTTGCAAACGAATGCGCTCCTACACAAGAAGTGCAAATCAAGACGCGCGATGAAGACATCCTCTATGTAGGAGAAGAAACGGTCCGTGTCATTCACACTCCAGGCCGATCCCCGTGTGCGACGGCATATCTTTGGCGAGACCGATTGTTTACCGGGAAAACGCTGCTGGCGACCGGCCTGGGGCCTTGCCCAAGAGATGGCGATCCGGCGCAGCAGCTTCACAGCATCCAACAACGTTTACTGATATATCCACAAGAATACTTGGTGTATCCAAGCCTACTTTATCGTAATCGCCGCGTGGCGTGCGTGGGGGACTTTGCCAAGTATCTCAACCGCCCCATCATCAAGGTCGGGCGTCAGAGGTCCCGCAAAATGAATGCAGGAACATCCACGCCTGGTTTTTTTACTAGCAGCATGCTGCCAATAATGGAGGAGTAAATGTGAACCATTTCTGGAAGAAAAATTTTCGTCGGTCTGCCCTTGCAACCACTAGCACGATAACGCTGCTATTATCAGGTTGCTCAGCGCATGGTATCTACTTAATGGATCCGCAGGGGCTTATTGCCAAAACTTCTTATCATTACTTTTTGCTAGACGTTGGGATCATGCTACTCATCGTAGTCCCAACTGCCGCATTGGCCATCTGGGCTATGATTCGATACCGCAAGGGAGGGAAGGGTACCTACCAACCAAAGTGGGCACATTCGTGGACTATAGAGGCCATAGTCTGGGGCATTCCTTTAATAACGGTTGGTGTCCTCTCTTATCTCTCCGTGAAGGCTATCTATGCCGTAAACCCATACAATCCAGGCGCTATTTCACAGGCACAGAAAAAGGCTGGTGGGGATCCGTTGGAAGTTGATGTGATTGCCACAGATTGGCGTTGGTTGTTTATCTATCCGAAACAACATATCGCTACGACCAATGAACTCGTCGTTCCAAAGGGTATACCTGTACGGTTTCGCCTGACATCTACATCGGTTGTTAATGACTTCATTATTCCTCAACTTGTCGGGATGATCGATGTCATGCCAGGTATGAGAACTAAGCAAGCACTGGTTTCCGACCATATAGGGTCATATGTCGGTTTCTCGGCTGACTACAGTGGCGCAGGGTTGTCCTGGATGCACTTCACCACAAAAGTAGTGAGTAAACACCAGTTCAGCAGCTGGGTATCGACCATTCAAACTGATCCGCAAAAACTGACATTGAATGGATTCAATCGGTTTGCAAGACCATACATCCCAGTAGGCGAGAAGTCGCAGCCAAAATTTGGCGAGGTCCAGCAAGGACTATTCGATCTCGTGGTTAACGAAGTTATGAAAGGAAAAACCTGGAAAACTCCAATGGATATGACCGAAAACATGGTTGCCTATCTTAACAACCAGAACGAGTTGCAAAAAGAGGGGTATTACTGATATGTTCGTACATCTACAAGGTCCATGGTCCCCACTTTTAGGGCGCCTTTCGGCTGAACAGCTACCATTTCTCCACATTCCCATCATTGAATATACGTTTGCCGTCGTTGTTCTTCTCGGCCTTGTCGTGGTTGGCGCTGTCACCTACCTAGGTAAATGGGGATACCTTTGGCGTGGGTGGTTAACCACAGTAGATCACAAGCGTATCGGCGTAATGTACATCCTTATCGGCTTGGTAATGTTGCTGCGTGGTTTCGCCGACGCCTTCATGATCCGGCTCCAACAAGCAATGGCCGTTGGACCGCACTCACCCGGATATATGGGAGCAATTCACGGCTATCTGACGCCATTTCATATAGGGCAAATCTTTGCAGCTCACGGCCTGATTATGGTGGTCTTTGCCGCCACGCCCTTGTTGGTCGGGTTGATGAATATTATTGTGCCCCTTCAAATTGGCGCGCGAGATATGGCTTACCCGTATCTGAACGCTATGGGACTGTGGCTCACCGCCGGTGGTGCTGCTCTTGTCATGGCTTCGCTTTTTATTGGGAATTTTGCGCATGGCGGCTGGTATGGTTTCGTGCCGTACTTTGAACTGTCCTATAGCCCAGGGGTTGGTGTCGACTACTGGATGTGGGCGTTCCAGCTCTCCGCAATCGGTACCTCTCTCGGAAGCATCAATCTCATAGCTACCATTGTGAAGATGCGCGCGCCTGGAATGACCTGGATGCGACTTCCCATTTTCACTTGGGCTAGTCTGAGTACTAACTTGATTGCCCTGACATCGTTCCCCGTTCTAATGGTCTCTTTGGCGTTACTTGGGCTGGATCGCTACCTCGGAACACATTTCTATACCGCTGGTATGGGCGGAAATCTGATGTTGTACAATGACCTCTTCTGGATATGGGGTCACCCAGAAGTGTACTTTCTAATTCTTCCTGCCTTCGGCATCATGTCGGAGATTATCCCTACCTTTTCTGAGAAGACGCTTTTTGGCTATGCTACAATGGTCATTGCCTCTTTCGCTATTGGTGGCGTATCTTGGGGTGTTTGGCTACATCATTTCTTCACTATGGCTGCAGCCCCATCCGTCAATAGCTTCTACAGTGTCACCACGATGTTAGTGGGGATCCCGACGGGTGTGAAAGTCTTTAATTGGATTTTCACCATGTACCGTGGTCGTGTTCGCTTCGAGCTGCCCATGATGTGGGCGCTGCTAGCATTGTTTTTGTTGCTCGTCGGTGGTATGACTGGAATGATGAATGCTTTCGCTAGTAACGACTATATGTGGCACAACGGCATTTTCGTCGTCGCCCATTTTCATATGATGGTTTTACTGATTGCTGCTAGCATATTTGGCGCGGTGGAATATTGGTTTCCCAAGGTGTTTGGTTTCAGGCTTGAGCAGAAATGGGGAAAGCTGTTCTTCTGGTTTATGGTGCTGGGCACAGGTTTCGTTTTTGTCCCTATGTTTATATTGGGATTAGCCGGAATGACTCGGCGCTTGGATTATATTCCTTATGCGGCCTGGGCACCTTATATGCAGATCGAGATGATTGGCATTGCCCTCTATGTCATGGCGTTGGCATTTTTCCTGGCACATCTCTACGTGAGCTTGCGGGATCGCAGCAAAAATCTCGCTGAGGCCGACGCCTGGGGTACCGGGCGATCACTGGAATGGATGACGCACAGCCCAGTACCAAGTTATAATTTTGCCATTACGCCGCACATCAATACACGTGATGAATGGGCATGGCGCAAGGAAAATGGATTGACGGAGTTGCATGCCGGTGAGTACGAGCCTATCCATATGCCCAAAAACACCGGTGTGCCACTGGTCATCGGCGCATTCTTTTTTGCGCTAGCTTTCGGGCTTACTTGGCGCATCTGGTGGCTGAGCCTGATTTCTGTCGTGCTCATTGTTCTGATGATTATCCTACGGTCCTTCCAGAAGGATACGGATATGACCATTCCGCCAGAGGAAGTTGAACGGACGGAAAAACGCGCCATCGATACGCTATATCCATCGTCTCGCGCAGACGTACCCGTATACCCAGGCGGAACGGTGGGTACTGCAACGGCATACCAACGACTTTCAGCGTCGGAGGATGTTGGTGTTTCTTCCACAGGTACGCTACCGCACGCTTCTGTTGACCGTTAAGGTGCTGGAATAACCTAAGGGCCCACTCACAGGCTGATTGGGCTCCTCTTGAGAGGATGACAAATATGAGTTCAAGCGCAGTTTCCATTGATCCTAAGACAGCTTCGCTCTGGGCAAGGCACTACCCAGGGCATGACTTCATCGGTACACGCACCTTTGGCTTCTGGCTGTACATGCTGACCGATGCGATGGTCTATGCTGCACTCTTCGCCTCCTTGGTGGTGTTGAGTCATGCAAGTAACATGATAGGCGGACCCACGCCAAAGAACTTCATCAACCCAATATATGCATATGGGGAAACTATCGCACTGTTTGCCAGTGTTTTGACATACGGGCTCGCCATGGTGAATTTAAAGAAAGGGAGCCGGAGTGGTGTCACTGGCTGGATTCTTTTGTCCGCCATTCTGGGCGTCGTCTACTTGGGATTATCCATTACGGATAACACTCACTTATTTCAGCAAGGGATTACGCCACAAACTAACGGATTCTTGTCGGCGTTTTTCGCTATCGTTATTTATCACGCTCTGCATATTGTTGTGGGCGTGGCATGGATGCTAGTCATGTTGATTCAGATAGCTACCGAGGGGTTCTCTCAAAATGTCGTGTACCGCCTAATCAACTTACGTCTTTTCTGGCATTTCCAGGCGGTAATTTGGGTCTTCGTGTTTGTTTTTGTTTATCTTCAGGGGTTGCTGGTATGAGCGCGCACATACAAAATCCATTGCACCATCCGGAGGTTGAAATTGCCAACGGAAAGACATATCTGCTGAACTTTATTCTCTCGGTCGTATTAATGACCGTCGCTTTTCTATCAGTAAGATTAGGGATATCGCCATTCGGTGCATTCCTTCTGACAACAGCTCTCGCCGGGGGCACTGTGATCATACAAAGCTATTTGATACTGCACATGGATACTTCCAAAACGCAGATCTGGCACTCCTTTTCAATGCTGCTATTCCTGCCGCTGTTTGTTGTCACTATTGGACTCACGGCATGGATGTTCCATGGGCTTTATCAGAGAACCATGATCATGCCGTCCGGCGCTGGGATGAGTAATATGTCTATGCGTCAAACCGCCGAGAGCTAATTATGACAAACACAGCATCTCGGGCGAATTCCACGAACTATACTGTGGAGCCAGAGATAACTCCGTTTGTGCGATTGCTTGGCAAACTCGTTGGCCTCGCTTTGCTGGCAGCAATCGCTGCCGGCATCATCGCCGCGAATCGTTACGTAGACAACTTCTCCACCGCCCTACGGATGGGGCTTGTTACTAGTGAAGTCGGTTTGTCGATGATACTTATCCTTCTCGGAAGCTTGGTAGAGGGATTTGGATACGGTTTATCTCTAGGGACGAAGTGGCCATATACCCGTAACATTATCGTTCTCATGTTACGTGGCGACCCTGAAGCAATGCATCGCTTAGTGGCTACAGCAGTTGGTTTGGTTGCGCTCTCGTTGGTGATTCTGAGCCCGGGAATGGATACATTCTCAGGGTTGGCAATAATTGTCATCACCGCACTATTCGGGATGGGTACATTGTTTGTATTGGCAGGCAAACTTCCCGCATTCGTTCATGGAGTCCACGGGCTTCTCGCCTATGGCGTGTTTTTGGTCTACCTGGTTTATATGCTGTATCCAGATACGAATTTCTGGCCCTATCTTGCTACCACAGGGGCACTACATATATTGCTTGTCGTGGTATTGCTTGGTGGCATGACGACTGGACAAAGAGGGTTTGGGCAGGCTATTGGAGCTTTTGTTGCCCCCAGGAAGGCATCACAGTGGACCGTCGCTATCCACGTATCCACTGCGTTACTATTAATTGCAACACTGGGATGGATGATGCCGTCCTATCCCATAGCGTTTGTCTTGTCCGTAATTCAAGTGGCTGTGGGCTTTTTGCTTTTCCACGCAGTGAACTTGAAACCCAAAGATCCGGGAATCATGGTCGCATTTCATCAAAGCATGGTGCTAGCCATAACTCTCGCCATTGTTCTCCACTGGCAGTAAGGAATTGTTTGCCATGGCAAAGTCATTTGGAACCACACCGTCTGACCTGTTCCCAGGCCCGGTAACATTCATTCAACTCCTACGTGATTTTTTGGTGTTGGCTAAGGCGAGAGTGGTTATCCTCCTGGTGTTCACAGCTGTTGTTGGCGAACTGCTTGCTCCGGAATCGTTACCTCATTGGCCAACCGCATTGGCCGGTTTGGCAGGCATAGCACTAGCTGGTGGTGCCGGTGGCGTGCTGAATCAACTCGTCGAACCGGAGCTGGATCAATATATGCGACGTACCCAGCGTCGCCCTTTAGCTAATGGCAGAATCAGCCGCAATGGAGCCATACTTTACGCCATTTGCATGCTCCTTCTGAGCGTTGCGGTGTTGTGGTTCTGGACCAATCCACTCACCCTCATCCTGACTCTGCTCGGTACGGTTGGGTATGGTGTAGTTTACACCTTATATCTAAAGCCCAGCACGCCATGGAACATCGTTTGGGGAGGGTTGGCCGGCGCCTTACCCCCTTTGATTGGCTGGGTAGCGATCACGAATTCCTTTGCGCCGTTACCAATCCTGTTGGTTGCCTTGATTTTTGTCTGGACTCCAGCACATTTTTGGCCGTTGGCGATCTATTGCCGACGCGATTACGCTAACGCCTGCATCCCTATGTTACCTGTAACCCATGGTATCGACCGCACCCGGCGGGAAATCGTCCGATACGCCATAAGTACTTGGCTGGTCAGTCTGGCACCGGTGCTATATACCCATGATTGGTTGTATGCCTCAATCGCTGGAATTTCTGGCGCATGGTTTGTGGGAATGGCATTGCATCTTCGGAAGTTGCCAGAAGGGGAGGAGATGGATCGCTACGCACGGAAGATGTTTGCGTTTTCGATCAGCTACCTATTTGTGCTTTTCACCGCGCTTATCCTGGGCAAGGTTGCGATGGCTTATGGCATACTCTAAGCGTCGGTATCTTCCTGCCGGTCCTCCTATGAAGTCGAAAGAAAAACAAGCCATAATCGGCCTGAGTTTTATCTACGTGGCAAGAATGTTGGGTCTGTTCATGCTGATGCCAGTACTCGCGCTTGATAATCAGCAACTGCTGGGCAGCACTCCTTTTCTTTTGGGTCTCGCTGTGGGTGTTTATGGCTTGGCGCAAGCCCTTCTGCAGTTTCCTTTTGGCAGCATTTCCGATCGCATGGGACGTAAACCGGTTCTGGTTTTTGGCTTGTTGCTCTTTATCGCCGGATCTCTTCTTGGCGCATGGACGGACAATATCTGGGGTGTCATTTTTGCGCGCACGCTGCAGGGCGCCGGTGCTGTGTCTTCAGTGCTCTTGGCTCTCGCTGGAGATCTGACGGGAGAGGCACACCGAACCAAGGCCATGGCCGCCATTGGTGGAAGTATCTCCATAGCGTATGTACTCGGAATGGTGTTAGGTCCTTTGATTTATGGATATTCAGGGCTCCCTGGTGTGTTTTTCTGGTCCGCCGTGCTTGGAGTTATGGCTTTGCTGCCGATAAGCTTCATCATACCAAAAGGGGACATAGCAAATTGGCAGCGCATGGGATCCATCCAGGACGTTCTTCGTGTTTTTCTTCGTCCATCAGTTCAAATGGCGAGTATTGGCATTTTCTTTCTACAGACCATTTTGGGTGCGAGTTTTGTGGTGATCTCACCGGAATTGCTACACGCAGCACAGCTGCCCAAAGATTCTATCTGGAAAGTCTATATTCCCGTCATGCTTGCGGGAATCATTTTAATGATCTATCCGGTTGTGTATGCGGAAAAGAACGGACAATTGGGTAAAATGCTGTCGTTCAGTGCTGTGGTGTTGGCCATTGGTGCGTTGGGCATGGGGCTGTATCCAACTCATTTCTGGTTAATAGCTATCTCTGCGGTAGCGTTTTTTACTGGTTACAATATTGCCTCTGCCATTCTCCCCTCCATGGTGAGTCGATCTACGGAATCAAAAGACCGCGGTGCCGCGAGTGGTGTGTATTCCATGATGCAGTTTCTTGGGATTTTTTCGGGCGGAGTTCTTGGAGGGTTGGGATTGTGGTGGATTGGTGCACGAGGCGTGTTTGCCCTGATTTCGATAGTTGGGTGCGTTCTCGCGCTATACGCACGTATCAGCCTTGTGACAAATCGCTTGCTACGGAGGACATCATGAGTACAAACGAAGGCCGTCTGGATCGTATTATCCGCATAGTCATCGGAATTATTTTGTTGGCATTAGTATTCGTTGGCCCCAAAACCGACTGGGGGTGGATTGGAATCATACCGTTACTGACTGGAGCCATGGGATTCTGTCCGTTATATGCTGTCTTTGGTATAAAGACTTGTCCAGCTAAAAGGCGGTGATCTCCTATTCTGTAATCAAATAATGTTCGGTTTCATTCTTAGCAAAAATTCTGAGATTGCCCTAGCTGGCTTGGTGTATTTAGCCAAGCATCATTCTGACTCGCCAGCGCGGGGGAAGGAGGTTGCCCTTCACCTTCAAAAGGAAGAACAATATGTCAAGTCAATTTTGCGCATTCTAGCAAAAAATGAAATCCTGCGTGTAGTTAAGGGGAAAAATGGCGGCTATCTATTTTCTACTCAAGCACAATATCTAACCGTGGCAGATGTTGTGCGCATCGTTGATCGTTACCTCCCTACTAGTGACTGTATATTTAGAAAGAAAATTTGTTCTCGCTCTCGCGGTTGCCCCATGCAATGCCAATGGCGCAGGTTAAGAGAAAATGGACAGCGGCTTATTGAGGGGCAAACTATCAGGGATTTGGTTTTGTGGTGCGAGATGTGATCGACAAATCCGCAGTGCTTGTTTGCCTCCCGATCTTTTTCGACAGCTCGGCTCACCCGAGTTCGACGGTTCATCGGCAAAAATCGTCAATTTCGTAACGCCGCCCCAGCATTTATAGGGGTTTCAGCGCCTATTTTCTAAAACCTCTGTGGTGGCACGTTCTATCACTTAGTCTATTTTATTGACATGCCTGTTAACGCTGATAAAGTGGCGGCATGCATGTGAAGATTACCACCTCCGGTAGCCGCCGCTATGTCCAGCTTGTTGAGTCCTACCGGGATGGTGCCGGAAAGGTCAAAAAGCGTACCGTCGCTACACTTGGGCGGCTGGATCAGGTCGACAGTCAGTTGAATGCCGTGATTCAGGGCCTGATGAAGGTCAGCGGCCAGGTACCCACCCCGTCGCCACTGATTTCTTCGCCATCCATCGCTTTTGAAACAGCGCGTGCTTTTGGCGATGTCTGGGCCTTGACCGAACTCTGGAAGGATCTGGGCTTCAGCGCCCTACGTCAGGTGTTCCGCAAGACCCGCCATACGACCGATGTGGAAGCTCTGATACGGGTGATGGTCCTCAACCGGCTCTGCGATCCCGAATCGAAACTGGGCGTACTGCGCTGGGTGGAAACCGTCGCATTGCCGGATTTCCCCGTGACAGCGATTCCCCACCAGCAACTCCTGCGCAGCATGGATGCCCTGATGGAGCAGCAGAGTGCCGTAGATGCTGTTGTAGCCGGACTGTTGCGCCCCCTGATCGATCAGGACCTGTCCGTGGTCTTCTATGACCTCACCACGATCCGCAGTGAAGGCCTGGTCACGGTTCCCCAGGACATCCGTCAATTTGGGATGGCCAAGGAGGGCCTGATCGCCCGCCAGTTCCTGCTGGGGGTCGTGCAGACTGCAGAGGGTTTGCCGATCTACCATGAGGTCTTCGATGGCAACACCGCTGAGACCAAAACGCTGCTGCCGACCCTGGGCAAAGTGCTGGAGCGCTTTCCGACAGTGCGGCGCCTGGTGCTCATCGCGGATCGCGGGTTGTTGAGTCTGGATAATTTGGCTGCCCTGCAGGCGATTCGGCTGGCCAATGGGCAGTCTCTGGAGTTTATCGTGGCCGTACCGGGGCGGCGGTATCATGAATTTTCCGATCTGCTGGATAGTTTCCAGCGGGAGTCGTGCAACACTGCCACTGAAGAAGTCATCGGTGAGCGCACCTGGAACGACTTACGGCTGGTCATCGCCCATGATCCCATGACGGCGGCGGGCCAGACCGCCAAGCGGAATGCGCGGATCGAAGCGCTGATTGCCCAGGGAGACCAGTGGGCCGACAAACTGGATGGTCAGGACGACGGCAAGAAACATCGGGGCCGCAAGCTCTCCGACAGCGGTGCCAAGGCACGCTTCTACCATGCCGTCTGCGAGGCGCATTTATCGCGCATTATCCAAGTCGATATGGCAGCACAGCAGTTTAGCTACGACATCGACGAGGGCGCACGGACGCTGGCAGAAAGGATGGATGGCAAGCTCCTGCTCGTGACCAATGTGCAGGACCTGTCACCGGCGGAGGTCGTGACGCGTTATAAGTCACTTGCCGACATCGAGCGTGGTTTCAAGGTGCTCAAATCTGAGCTGGAAATGGGCCCGGTCTACCACCGCCTGCCCGACAGGATACGGGCGCACGCAGCGATCTGCTTCATGGCGCTGATTCTACATCGGGTCATGCGCAGTCGATTACGTGCGAGCCACACCGGGCTGACGCCGGAACGAGCCTTGGAGCAACTCCACCGCATTCAGCATCACCGAGTTCGTTTCAATGGTGCCCCACCCGTATCCGGGGTGTCTTCCATCCAGAAACCAACAGCGTCTCAGCAACTGACGCTGTTGTAGTGGAGCGTTTTGAAATCGCTATTAGCGATATCAAGGGGTTGCGAGATTAATTGTCGAACTCGGGGGCTCGGCGCCACCGAGGAGAAGACCACCATTACTGGCGAAACGACGTGCCCTCTATGAGGCGGCCAAGAGGAAAAACACCTTTCGCTGGTCAGGTGCAACACGCAACCGGACGCCCGTCAGTATAGTCGATCTGAAACGGCAGTGGCAGGGAAAAAGGCAGCGTAAAGGCTGGAAGTGGCAACCACCTTAACAGACGCCGGTCACTTCGCTGTGTTTGCAATCGCCGTATTGGTCGAGAAGAAGAACCCTCAGTCCCACTATCAATCGGAACAGCGCATGCATTGCACGTCATAACGCTGAATCCAGGCTTGCAGTGCTGCGATGGCGTCGGGCCCAGTATGCAAGGTGTCCAAAGCGTGTTCTGGTTCATCGGCGCGTATCTTGGCGATCCAGGCATCTCCATAGGGGGCGATATTGATGAGGTGCGGATCATCGATCAGGATCTCATTTCGCTCGAACACCTCCCCAGCAAAGGGGACTGGCACACCACCTGCCCATTTGCCACTTTCGAGGGTTGCTACATGACGGCCAGCGGCAATCTGGGTACCGACTTTTTTGATTCGCGCTTTCTGCAAACGCCCGGACATGGTTTGCGCGGGATCGGTGACGCCAACAGTAAAAATACCTTCGCCTTCAGGGCGCACCCAGACATAGTCCAAATCATAAAAGAGTTCTTCCGGCAGCTCACAACCACGAAATTCGCTCATGAATGTGCCTCCTGCAATGTTTGCAATCGCTGTATGGCGTCTGCCCCATGGTCAGATAACGCCTCGGCAAGATGTGGATACAACTCCGATTCCTCTTTTGCATCATGCTGTTTGAGTATGGTTTGCACGGTGCTGAGCAAATCGCCAAAATCCTCGGCATTCTGTTGATCAATGGCTTCGGCCATTTCCAGAAAGAACACTTTTAGGTCACTATGACCTTTGCGCAATAGAGCCGTCAAAGCATGTTCCTCTCCACCTTCCCAGTTTTCGAAGGCGGGAAAAAGGAGCTCTTCCTCCACGCTCATATGACCATCAACGATGCCTTTGCGAAATGTTTCCAGCTCCGCAGCCGCATCTGACCATCGTCCTTCACTCACCGCCTGGGCGCTCCTCTCTAAAAGTTTGTCCAGGCGTTCATGATCCGACTGCATGACCTCTGCAATGTGTTCGTTCATAATCCATTTCTCCTCATGAATGGAAACTGATTACTGGATATGCGGGTCCGTTTAGACTAGTCTTCCCGATGTGGATAGGCAAAAGGAGTACAATCCTCATGAAAGTACAGCTTCTGGTATCCAAATGGTGTCCCACTTGTCCCCAGGCCGAGAAAATCTGGCAGGAGGCGGCGCAGAAACGTCCAATGGACTTGGAAATCCTGGATGTAGCTGACAAAGCGGGTCGAGAAGTCGTCAGCCGACTGCGTATCAAGACCGTCCCGGCCGTGGTCATCGACAACCAGTTGAAGACGGTGGGCACGCAACCTCTGACGGAAGTCCTGCGACTACTGGATGCCTGAAGCGCCAGGGTTCTGCTTCGCGCGCGGGCCAGGTCAGGCGCTGGGGCTGAAGCTGTCGAAGTGGATCTGTTCATGAGGGACTCCGTGGGAGAGCAAGAGATCCGTGGCGGCTTCCACCATCCCCGGGCTGCCGCAGAGATAAACTTCATGTTCTTGCCAATGGCCTTCCGCAGCCACCGCCGGCAAAAGACGCCGGGGCCCCGACCAGCGCAGAAGTTCCGGATCGGAACAGGATACCGAAAAACGCAGTTCGCTCCGCTCCTGTCGCAATTCTTCGAGCACATCCAAGTGGTAGAGATCGCGCCGATTGCGCACCCCGAAATACAGCGATATTGACCGTCTCCAGCCGAGTTTGCGGCTTTCCTCGAGAATGGCTTCGATAGGAGCGAGGCCGGTCCCGGCGGCAATGCAGAGTAATGGTCGTTCATTCTCCGTCCGTAAGTAAAAATCTCCTTGCGCGCCGGAGAGGACAATTTCATCGCCGATCTGGGCGCGGGTAAAGAGCCACTCGGAGAATTTTCCGCCCGGTACCTTGCGGATATGGAAGTGCAGCCGTTGATCCTCGCGCGGCGCATTTGCCATGGAGTAGGAACGCCAAGCATTCGTTTCTCCCGGAATCTTCAATCTCGCGTATTGTCCCGCCCGGTAGGGATAGGGGCGATCGCATTGGATTATGAGTTCCATGACGGTTTCCCCCAACGGACAAAGACTCTCGACTCGTCCCTGCCATTGCTCTGCAGTATCTATTTTTGCTGCGATGCGTAAGGAGCTGCGTGGCTGCGCTTTACATAAAATCGCTTTTCCGGATGCGCGCTCTTCCGGCGTCAATAATAAAGGCATGAAAGGAAGCTGGGTGATTTCTCCCTCCAGAATCGTTCCTTTGCAATCGCCGCAGGAACCATTGCCGCAACCGTGATGAATGGCGATTCCCTGCTCCAGTGCGGCCTCGACGATGCTTTGGTCTTCTCGGACCCGGAAACGAGTTCCGGAGGGCTCGAGGACTATTTCGTGTTCGATCATGTGCTGTCCTACCTTCCAGGGATCATCAAAAGTGCGGTCGCCAAGCGAGTTGGCGACCGCAAGATTTCAGGCAACTGCAGGAGGTACGTCGTCGAGAACGAGAGGAACATAGCGTTCCGGTGCCATCGCTTCGGCAGCGGCTTGGATACAGATGCTTGCCGCCAGGTTGTAGGCCTCGATCCACGACTCCGCCATTTCCTGGGTCCAGGCCGGCCCCAGAAAATGCTTCAGGGTCAGCAACAGGCTTTTCCCCACGATGGGATAGTGTTCTGGCCGAGTATCGTATTTTATATGGCCGATCCCCAGTTCTTTCAGATAAGGAACCAGCATCTCCGTGTTATCGATATTGCTGGCGATCAGAATCACCGAGTTGAAGAGTCGCACCCGCTGCTCGCTCATATCCCCTGGGAACATCTTCCGGACTTCGGGATAATGGCTGAACATGGTATCGTAAAAGTGCTGCGCAACCTGCACTCCCAAATCCTGTGCGGCCTTGCCGCTTTGCTTGATCAAATCGATGTTGATGGTCATTTTGGAGTCTCCTGAATGCATCTTGCCCAATTGGCGACTGTGAGTATCTGGCTTCGGGGCGATGGCTTCCTTGATCTTGGTCAAGATTTTTCGGCATATCTGCAGCTGCCCCGAGGTAGGTGCCGGGTGTCGGGAGCGGCAGCATGACGGAAGACCTTTTGCCCTATGCTGCCCGACTGCGACAGCAGCCGCTTTTTGCAGTCTGGTCGCCGTCCCAGTTGGAGACGTTGCTCGGCGAATGTCGGCTCCATGCGTGCGAGAACGGAGATTTGCTGTTCATCGAAAAGGATCCGGCAGAGCAGTTTTACTTTTTGGATGCCGGAGTTGTCGAGTTGCTGAGTACGAGCGCTGAGGGCAAGGAGAAGGTGGTCGAGATCATGCAAGCGGGCGACCTCTTTGCGGAAGCTGTAGCGTTCATGGGGGGAAGATACCCGGTCACGGCCAGATGCCAGGGAAAAACCAAAGTGTTACAGATCCCTTTTTCGCCATTTGTTGGCATTCTTGAGGACGACCCACGTCTCATGCGACGCATCCTTGGGCAATTGAGCATGCGGCTGCATTTTCTGGTCAAAGAGATTCGCATGCGCAGTATCGAGTCTGCCGATACAAGAATATGCAATTATTTGCTGGAATTATCGGATGCCTCGGAAGAAACCGAGCAGTTCCTGCTACCGGCCAAAAAAGTCAGTGTCGCTGCCCGATTGGGGGTAACTCCCGAAACCCTCTCTCGCGTTCTACGTAGACTAAAAGAAGCTGGAGCTATCGATATGCGAGATAAAACCATCACTGTCCTAGACCGCCGTAAACTTCTGGAGGCAGGGTTAAGATAGGAGGTAATTGACCACTTTGTCTTCGGTCGGAATTTGTGCTTCTTCGAAAATATGAACGACCACTTCCGCTGAATTGTGTTGAAAAAACCCTGGTTTTGGTGGCCCTTCCTGGCTGGTTGCCGTTATAAGGAATCTCTGAGCTGGCGCGAAAATTGTCATGATTTTGAGCGAGCTTGTTGCGCAGGATCGATTCGGCAACAAACGTCTTCTTTTTCCCTTCAAAAGCCAAAAAAGTGCCCAGCAGCCCCTGAACCGGTCGTGTTCCCGCTATGTAGGTGGATTACATCCGTAACCAACAGGGCTCTCGCCGCACCAGGTAGAGATTCGCCAAGGCGAACAACGTGGTCAATTGCACACCGTTCTTGGCCAAGCCCCGATAGCGAGTCTTGCGGTAGCCAAACGGACAATTCAGCACCCGGATGGCGTGCTCGCCGCGATCCCGGGTGCGTGCCACACTGCGGTTGAAACGCTGTAGCGCTTGCAGCCCCGTTTTCTGGCTGGGATACCGACACCGCGCTAAGGCGTTCTGAATCCCTCGCTGTTGCAAAAGTTCATGGACCTGCGGGTAGTCGTAGCCGCGATCGGCGAGCATCGTCTTTTCGTCTCCGGTGAGCAGCTCTTCTAGTACCTGATGATCGGAAACATGGGCCGCAGTGACTTCGACGCTCCGCACCAAGCCTTGGATGTCCGTCGCGACATGGGCCTTCATGCCAAAATATCATTGGTTCCCCTTCTTGGCTTTATGCATCTCCGGATCCCGCTTCCGGTCCTGGTTCTTGGTCGAGCTGGGGGCATGAATCAGCGTGGCATCCACCATCCTCCCCTCCTGAAGAACTAAGTGGAAGACTTCCAGTAGCACTTGCACAACGATCTGTTGTACTAACCTGTTGTGCTGCTCCAGCAGGCGGCGAAAGTGCAGGATCATGGACTCGTCGGGGATCAGATCGCGGCCCAGGTCAATGCCTGTGAAGGCCCGCAGCAAGGGGATTTCATACAAGGCTTCTTCCATGCCCGGGTCCGAATAGGCATACCATTGCTGCAGGAAATGGATACGGAGCATCTGCTCCAGGGGCATGGGCTTGCGACCGCCGCGCGGCCCGGAATAATAGGGCACGATCAGATCCACCAGCGCCTGCCACGGCACCACCTGATCCATCTCCCGGAGGAAACGCTCCCGCTTGGTTTCCTTGTGTCGACGCGATAACCCCGTAGCTTCAGCAAACGTCATCTGACTCGCCATAGCCGCCTCCTGTCTCAATCGCATCCTCGCATTCTACCAGATCAAGCGTGCAGAGCTTCCCTAGCTTTCCAGAGAGGGAACTCTTCCTCGTCGCACGGCTCGGCAGGATTACTGGCATTGCAGTCAGCGCTCTCGCTCGGATATGCAGGCATCCACTGGAGAGGCCGGCGGGCCACTATTTAGGATAAGAGGATTTTTTCAGTTTTTTAGTCGTTGTGTCGTTAGTGTAGCCAGGTGCGGTGACGAACGGGAAAAGAAGGAGTCGGCCTTGGGCCTTGAGAGTGTTGATCGAAATATTCGTATCCTGGTGGTCGACGATTTCGCCACCATGCGCAAGGTGGTGCGCAGCCTGCTGGCAAGCTTGGGATTCAGCCAGATCACAGAAGCAGAGGATGGAGTACAAGCCCTGCGCACCCTACAAAGTCAGCCCTTCGATTTTGTGGTCTCCGACTGGAACATGCCGAACATGCAGGGGATCGACCTGCTCCGCGCCATCCGAGCGGATCCCAGCTTGCGCACCTTACCGGTCTTGATGGTTACGGCAGAGGCCAAGCGCGAGAACATCCTCGAGGCCGCCCAGGCGGGCGTGAATGGCTACATCGTCAAGCCGTTTACCGCCGAAACCCTGCGCGAAAAGCTCGATGCCATTTTCACCCGACTGCAAAACGCCCAGAAGGAGAGCTGAGGAAACCATGCACAACGTATCGCCAGAAACCTTACGTCAGTTGAACGAAGCCGATCTCCTCCTGCGTGAAGGGCTACGACGAATTGCTGCCGTGCAATCCGATCTTCCTGACGCGCAAAACCCCATCGAAGAGGCACTGCGTCTTTCGGAAGAGCAGACGATGGCCACGCTGGCTGCCGTCGAGCGGGGCCAAATTGCTGTTTCAGAAATCCTCGGCGCGCATCGGCAGTACATCGATCAGCCGCTGGCAGTGATTCAGGAGGCCTTTGCCGAAATCCTCGCCAGCCAGCAGGCGCAGGACCTGGCAGGCCAGCGGCTCAAAAAGGCCTTGAACCTGATTCAAGCAGTGGAATCGCGCATTTCTGCAGTACTGGCGGAAGTCGGCGTTCCGGAAGCAGAGGCAGGCCACCCGGACGACCCCAGCGTGGCCGAAGCTGGGCAGACCTTCCAGCAAGCAGATGTAGATGCTTTACTCGCGGAGCTTGGCCTATGAGCATGGATCCCGAAATTCTCCAGGATTATCTCCCCGAAGCCCGGGAGTTACTGGAGCAGGCCCAGAATGACGCCCTCGCCTTGGAGAGCGAGCCGGGGAATGACGCCCTTCTGGCTTCCTTATTCCGCGCCTTTCATACCCTCAAAGGTGGAGCCGGTTTTCTCGAAGCGCAGGCCCTGGTGGACTGGACCCATCACCTCGAAGACCTTCTCGACAAACTGCGTTCCCATGCCTTGCCGGTCACGAGCCCGCGCATCGACGCCATTCTCCGGGGTATGGACGTGATCGACGGCATGCTGCAGGAAATGCAGCAAGGCATGCTGCCCTCTCCTGGTCCGGAAGACCTGGGCCGCCTGATTCAGTCCCTTGCCGATTCCACAGCAGCGGAGCCGGAAACGCCGGCCGCGCCCTCGCCAGAAGCTAGCAGAACAACGCCCGCGGCGGAGTCCTCCTCACCCGATCCGTCGGCAACGGGGCGGATCTTGTTGACCCAAGAAGCAAACCCTGCGGGAGAGCAGAAGCTCTTCGTCGAGCAGGTCGAGTCTCCTACCCCGAAAGCCAAGCCCTGCGCGTCACCGACAGGTGGCGATGCCGACACGATCACCGAGACAGAATTTGAGCAATATCTCGATCAGCTCTACGCCGGGAAAGCGCCAGGGTATACCGAGCCTACCGCGCCCAGCTCCCGCGAAGAACACGACACCAGAGCTACCAGCTCCTCTTCCTCCGTCCCGAAACCTGCTGAGACAGCACAGAAAATTCCCAACCGCCAAGCTCCACAACCGAACTCGGCGCAAACGACTGCTGGTAGCGGCGGCACTGGCGCTGCCGAAAGCACCCTGCGCGTCGAGGCAGTACGCCTGGATGATGTCATGAATCAAGTGGGTGAGCTGGTATTGCTGCGCAACCGCTATGCCGCAGCCATCGCCGCATTGGGTACCGATGATGAGAACCTCACCCGCATTGCCCGGGAAATGGACCTGACCGTAAATGATTTGCAGACTTCCGTCATGCGCCTACGGATGCAGCCCTGCAAGCGTCTCTTTCAGCAGTTGCCCCGCGTGGTGCGCGACGCCTCCAAAAACCTGGCCAAGTCCGTTCGTCTGGAGCTTGTTGGGGAAGACGTGGAGATCGACAAGACAGTGGTGGATGCTCTCTCCGGTCCCATGACGCATCTGGTGCGCAATAGCCTGGATCATGGCATCGAGCCGCCCGAGGAACGGCAGGCCAGCGGCAAAGCTGCAGAGGCGGTGTTGCGTGTCGCCGCCATTCATCTGGGAGACCGGGTACGCATCGAAGTCTCCGACGACGGCCGCGGCATCGATCGGCAAAAAATCGTGCAAAAGGCCATCGAGAAAGGCGTCATCACCAGTAGCGAAGCCGCGCATCTGTCGGAGCAGGAGGCGTTGGAACTGATCTTTCGCCCCGGGTTCTCCACCAAAGAGGTGGCTACTGAGCTCTCGGGGCGGGGCGTGGGCATGGACGTGGTCCGCGAAACCGTACGCAGTCTGCGCGGTCGCCTGGAGATCGATACCAAGGTGGGCCAGGGTACCCGTATTGCCATGGAGTTTCCCCTGACTTTGGCGGTGTTGCCGGTACTGTATGTCCGCCTGCGTCGTGACACCTATGCAATGCCCATTTCCGCCATCGAAAATCTTCTCGACGTGAACCCGGCAAAAATTCATCGCTTGGGAAGTCGCGTCCTGTATCGAGTGGATGCAAAAACGGTGGTTCCCCTCATCGACCTGGGCGCGACCCTGCAAGATCGAGCTCTGCGGATCGGCACCGAACCCGTTGAGGGCGTGCTTACGTCCCGCGGCCTGCTGTTGCTCTCCGAGGTCTTGGGCAACGAAGACTCCGTAGTCAAGCCCGTCGATTTCCTGGGGGATCAGCATTGGTACCAGGGAGCAACGATCTCTGGGCAGGGAAAGGTCGTCCTCATTCTGGATCCGCAAAGCCTGATTCAGGATGGTCTGGATCGGCAGCTCCACGGAACGGAGGTGGCGTGATGGACCCGCAACGAATCACTCAGCTGGTCGAAAATACCCACGAGATTCAGCGGCAGGTACGGCAGTCTCTGCACGAAATCGACCGCCGAGCGTTGAATGCCATGGTGCTGGTCAAACGCCACGGCGATGCCTTGGCGGGCTACGGCGTCATTGCCACGGCTTTTCGGGAACAGGCCGCCAAGCTGCAAGCCAAGGCCGAGGAACTGCAGCATTTCGTAGCCCCCCTCACCGAAGCCGCCATGCGCTTGTTGCAGATTCAGCAGTACGACCAGATGACGCAGCAAATGGTCACCCAGATGGGCCAGGGAAAAGACCTGGGGAGTCTCCCGGACACCAGGCGGGAATGGGGCGAAACCATTCAACAGGAGCAGGAAAAAATCCAGTCCATCCTGAAAAAGTTGCTCCTGCAGCTGGAGCGATTCCAGGAAGGGATTGCGGAGCAGGAATACGTCGTCACCAATGGCCGCATCGAAGCGGCTCTCTCCGAGGGCAGTGGGGCCCCGCTGATGCGGGTTTCGCGAGATATGGGAGAAGCCGTCAGTGCCGTTCGGCAGGCCATTCAGCAATGGAAGCAGCAGCTAGAGGAGTTTACCCATGAAAGTGGCACCGGTTTTTGAGGCCAGCGATCACCGCTGGTGGATTGTCTATGACCAAGACGAGCAGCGGGTCATCGATTCGAACGTCTATGTTATCGAATCGCGCGGCGAGGCCATGCTCCTCGACCCGGGCGGTTTCGAGATCTTCCCGCAGGTCTTTGCGGCGCTTTCGGAAATCGTTGCCCCCTCCAAGATCAAAGCGGCCTTCGTGTCGCACCAGGACCCGGACATTGCCTCGAGCCTACCCTTGTGGAATGCCTGTAATCCCAAAATTCAATGGTATGTACCCAAGCTCTGGGAGGGATTCATTCGCCACTATGGGGCCCTGGATGCGACCCTCACCGATATTCCTGATGAAGGCATGGACATCGTCCTCGGCGGTCGCCGGCTGGACTTTGTGCCCGCCCACTACCTGCATTCCTCGGCCAATTTTCATGTCTACGATCCCGAAGCCAAGGTGTATTTTTCGGGGGACGTAGGGGCAGCCCTTTTGCCCCCCGGACATGGCGCCTGGGTAGAGCGGCGAGAAGACGCAACAGCCGCCGGAGACAAAGCCTTTGCGGAGCATATCGAGCACGGTGCGAAGTATTTCCATCAGCGTTGGATGCCGTCGGAGCGCGCCAAAAAGAACTGGATCGGGCGGGTGCGCAAGCTTTCCATCGACTATCTCTGCCCCCAGCACGGGGCCATCTACAGCCAGGAGCACGTCCAGCGCTTCCTGGACTGGTTCGATGCCCTGCCCGTAGGCAGTGCTGCCGAGTGATTTTTTTGTTGACAACTAGAGACAGAGGAGGAACCACCGTGGATGCAGACACTCTCCATATTCTGCAACAAGCGTTAGACCCTTTGGATAGCATGGAAATGCTCGCCGAGGCAGATGCCGCCTACGAGAACAAGATCTTTTACATGAACCCCAAGGCCCTCAAGGTAATGGATCATTACCACAGTGCGCTTGGGGAACAGTTACGCGGCACCGATGTGCGCACAGCGCTGAACCATTCGATTCACCAATTCCACAAGGACCCCGAACGCATTCGGGCCATCTTGCGGGACATTGCTGCCACGCCCGGCAAGGAGCACGTGACCAAGCTGAGCCTTGGGTGTATAACTTTTCAATTGTCGTTCTCGGCAATACGAGACAGTAAAGATGAGCTGTTGGCCTTTCATGCCTCGTGGAGAGATTGCACTGCGGTAAAACAAACGGAAGAAATTCTCTCGCAGATGATCGCGACGAATACGGCGACGACGGAGAACATGACTGCCGTGGAAGCCGCGGTGCGCTCCGGGGTACAACAGGCCAGTCAAGCCATGCAAGCCCTCGTCGGGCAGATCCAGTCCAACCGGGCGGGGGTAGAGGATCTCCAGGGCAAGGTGATTTCCATTGGGCGGATTGCCCAGAGCATTCGGGAAATTGCCTACCAGACGAATTTGCTCGCCCTCAATGCCGCCATCGAGGCGGCACGCGCAGGAGAACATGGGCGGGGCTTTGCGGTGGTGGCGGATGAGGTGCGGAATCTCTCCAAACGGGTGCAGGAAGCGACCGAAGAGGTACAGGGCAATATCCAGAGCATCGACGTGGCAACCCAGAAGATCGATGCCACCAGTCGCGAGGGTATTTCCGGAGCAGAAAAGGCCAGATCAGCCCTGGGGCTTTCCGAGCAAGCGATACACCAGTTGGAGAGTCTGTCAGTCATCATGAGTGTACGATCCGCCATCAGTGCCCATGAAGTCTTCGTCAACGACATTGAGCGGGAGATCACGGCTAGCACCCGCACACGACATGCCTCGGATCTCCGGGATCAGCACCACTGTGCTTTTGGCCAGTGGTATGACGGTGTTGGTCAACAACTGGTGGGTACACTGCGCGAGTTCCAGGAGATCGCGGCTCCCCACGCCGCCGTCCATGAGGCAGCAAAAGCCGTCCTGAACGCCCTCGATCGCGGGGACCAGCTGGAGCTGGAACGGCAACTCGCATTGCTGTACCAGAACCGTGATGCGGTGATCCGCGCACTGCAGTCCCTGGAATCTGTTGCCCAGAAAATGTTAGGGGGGAGCCAATGAGTACCTCGCTGCAAGATGTCGACGAGCGGACCCAGCTTGCGGGGACCAACCGCTTCGAGTTGCTGGTCTTCCGCCTGGGGAAAACCCAGGGGAGCGACACCCCGGAGTATTTTGGGATCAACGTATTCAAGGTCCGCGAGGCGCTGGTCATGCCGACCATCACGCCCATGCCAGGTGCACCACAAAACGTCATGGGGGTAGCCAATATCCGTGGGCAGATCGTCCCCGTCATCGATCTCCCTGCGGTGGTGGGCTGCCAACCGGAAAAGCGGAACATTCTTCTGGTGACCGAATACGAGCGCTCCATCCAGGGCTTTGCAGTGGAGGATGTCGAGGAAATCGTCCGTCTCGACTGGAACCGCGTGCTCTCGGCGGAAGGCTCCGCTGTCGGCAGTTTGGTCACGAGCCTCGCACGCCTCGATGAAGATCCAGAGAATTCCCGCCTCGCCCTGGTGCTGGATGTCGAGGCCATTCTCCGGCAGACCCTGCCTTCGCGCTTCAAGGCGGGTGATGAGATGCGCGAGGCCCATCGGGTAGAGATCCCCGCGGGTTCCGTGGTGCTCTACGCTGATGACTCGGCAGTCGCGCGTGCACAAATCGAGAAGGCGCTGCGTGCCATCGGGGTGCCCTTTGTCGGTACCAAGACGGGTAAGGAAGCCTGGGAACGCTTGCAGGAGTTCGCGAAAGAGGCCAAGGCGGCGGGCATCCCGCTGAACCAGAAGGTGGCCCTCGTCCTGACCGATCTGGAAATGCCGGAAATGGATGGCTTTACCCTGGCCCGAAAGATCAAGGAGACGGAATCCACCCAGGCTGTCCCAGTGGTGATCCACTCATCGCTCTCCGGCAGCGCCAATGAGGAGCATGCGAAAAACGTGGGGGCCGATGGCTACGTGGCCAAATTTGTTCCAGATGAGTTAGCGCGCGCCGTGAGCCGGGTGCTGCATGCTTGAGGAAGATTTCCATGACCGAAAAGATCGTATCTCTGCCAGCAGGGGTTCTTCCTCCGGAGAACCTGGACCAGGATGTCGAAAACTCGATGACCTCACAGCCGCCGGATACCGTGTCGGCAGAGCCGGCGGCAAGGGCCCCGACGCCTGATCCAGCGCCTTCGCCCGTGCCCGATCCTCCCGCAGAGAATCCTTCGGGCGGCAATCTCTCGAAGTTTCTGGACGCATGCCTGAATGGAGATGCACAGGCGTGGAAACCCCTCCTGGAAGATGAGGAGTTCAGCAGTCTGTTGCCGATAGTGGAGGCCGACAGGGAACGTCTGGAGAGCTTCTGTGCGGTGCTCGATCAACAGATTCACGCCCTCGAAGAAGCCAACGCAGGGCACCTGGAATCCATCCGCTTTGCCCAGAACGTGCAACAGGCGCAGCAGGGTGCACAGTCGGTGCAGGAACGCCTCCAGCGAATCACCGAGGCCGCACAGGGTGGAAATGCGGTCATCGCGGAAGGATTGCGGCAAGCACAGGAAACCACACGAGAGATCGGCCTCGGCAACGAGCGGCTCTCGGAATTGATTGGCGAGATCGATTGCACCGAACAATCCATCAATGCAGCCGGATCGGTGGTGGGGGATTTTTTACGTCAGACGCAGGCGATCAACGCGTTGGCCTTGAAGGTCGAAGAAATCGCCAAGCAGACGAATCTCCTCGCCCTCAATGCCGCCATTGAGGCGGCACGCGCAGGGGAGCACGGACGCGGCTTTGCCGTGGTGGCAGACGAGGTCAAGAAGCTGGCACAGAACTCCGCCAAAGCGGCGGCGGAGATTCGTTCGACCTCCTCGCAAATCCATGCCGGTGCCCAGAACGTCCACGATCGGGTACAAGAGAGTAAAGAGCATCTGGCGCGCGGTGCAGAATCGCTGGAGACCGTGGCCACGGTCTTGGGCGAAGCCAATCATTCTGCCAACAAGAATCAGCAGGAGCTTTCGGGAATCGCCCATACCATCGACGCGCAGACGCAGGCTGTGGCAGAAGCCATGGCCGAGCAAGAGCAGGTGCAAGCTGTCATATTCGGATCTGTGAAGAGTTTTGACGGGATCGGAAAACACCTCGATGCCGTGCGCTCGCAACTCGCCAACGCAGCAGAAGCCGCTTTTGGCGGCGGCAGCCCAACCACCCCACCACCGTTGGCGGCTGTGCAGATCACCATTGCCAAGAGCGATCATGTGCAATGGGTAGGAAAGGTTCTGGAGGCGGCGACGCTCGGGGATACCAGGCTGGGCGCGGACGAGCTCAAGGACGAGACCCAATGCCGGCTCGGGAAATGGATGGCATTGCTTCCCGAGCCGAGTTTGCTACAGAGCGAGGCGTTTTTGGCTTTACAGAAGATCCACCCGCAAGTACACCAGACGGGATTGCGGATGGTGCAGGCCATCCGCGAGAGAAACCTGGATTCCATCGCGCAGGATGCGGAACACCTGCAGCAATTGAGTCATGCTGTACAGGAGCAGCTGGACATCTTACGCAAGCAGATAGTTGCGCGTTGATCTGCCAGCACCGACTGCCGAGGTTGCCTGTGCAGCGAGGAGGGTGTCCTTGTCTTCAATATAAATTGAAATCCGTTTTTATACGATTCATGAAGGCGGCAAGTCAATCGACAAAACTTGATGTTGAACCTTTTGGACAATTCAGGGCGGAGGAAGAAGAAATCTTGAGCACAAAACCGAAACGTCTCTTGCACAAATCCCATGACGCTCGCACGGTAGAGCCTGCCGTCCAGCGCGATCTCCCTACAGGAGCTATCTTGCGATGAAAACCACCAGCACCCTCCCCAACTTCCTCGGTTTGCGAAATCTGGATTTCCAGATCATCGATCGCTACCGGGGTATTCTAGAGGCAGAAGCCCTTGCTCTTGCCCAGAGCTTTTACGACTATCTACTCTCTCACCCTGTTACCGCTGCCGTCTTCCGGGATTTCTCTCAAGCCCGTTTGAATGCCCTGATCCAGAAACAGGTAGAGCATGTCAGAGCACTTCTGGCCAGCCACCTGGAGAAATCCTGGCGGGAGTCCATACGCACACTCGGGGCGCTGCACCACCATTTCGGCATCGAGCCCTCCTGGATCGCCGGCGGTTATGTCCTCTACTGGCGCCATTGGCAAAAGGCGCTCCAGGAGCAGGTCCCTGCGGGCGACCGCAGTTTGCTACGCGACGCGCTGTTTCGCCTGTTGGTCGGCGATCTCATGATTCAACTCGAAGGTTACGCTCAGGCCTCCCGCGAGACCGATGCCGAAAGACTGGCCTTGTTTAACGTCCTACTGGAAGTGCTTGCCGTCCCCAGCACCAACGAGGCTCCGCGTATGGACGGGTTACTGCAGCAGATCTGTGAGGCCTTACCTCGCAAAAGCGCCAACGTACGCTTGGCTGGTTATGTGGTAACCAGCGCCATGGAGGAGACGCTGACCCTGGAATGCATGGCTGGGCTCCCGTTTCCGACCGTACAGATCCCAAAAAGTGCCGGGGATCCCTGCTGGAGGGCATTGGAAAGCGGTCACGTGGTCATTCAGCCCGTAGAGGATCCACAGGCACCGGAGTGGATCCACTCCTTGCGCCGCAGCGTCGAGGAAATTGGCTTCTTTCCTTTCGGGGCGGAAGATCTGCGCGGCGTGGGCGTGATCGGCGTGCGCGAAAAGGGATACTTCCGCCGGGTAGGATCGATTTACTTCGACGCTTTTACACACTTGGGCACGTTGGTGCTCCTGCTACGCAATCAGGCGTTGCGCGACCAACTCACTGCTTTGCCCAACCGCGCCCTCTTCCTGGACCGCCTGGAGATCGCCCGGGCGCAGTCGTTGCGAAACGAGCGACTGCTGGGGGTAGCGCTCCTCGATCTGGATGGGTTCAAGCAGGTCAATGACCGCCTGGGACATGCGGCTGGGGACCAGCTGCTGCAAGCCGTGGTGCAACGACTGCAGGCGCAGTTGCGAGCAGGAGATACCCTTGCGCGCATGGGAGGGGATGAGTTCGGCCTATTGCTGCCCGGCCTGGAGCGCTTGGACGATCTCCATGCCCTGTGCGAGCGATTGCTTTCCACCATTCGCGAATCAGTAGACATCCAAGGAGAAGCAGTAAGCGTTTCGGGCAGCCTCGGCGTCACCCTCTATCCCCTGGACGACAACGATTCTGCCACCTTGATACGCCACGCAGATATGGCGCTCTATGCGGCCAAGGACGCCGGTCGGGACCAATTTCATCTGCATACCCTGGCTCTCGATGACGCCGTGCTGGAAGAAGCGGAGATGCGCGTGCTGCTGGAGCAGGCGTTGCAGGAAGGCTATCTGGTTCTGCACTACCAACCGATCGTATCCCGTGCCGGCGCGGTTCTGGGTGTGGAAGCCCTCCTCCGGCTGCAACACCCGGAGAAAGGCCTGCTTTCCCCTGCAGCCTTTTTCCCCGTCCTGGATCACCCCCACCTGGCGCGCCCCATTGGTCGCTTTGCCTTGGATACAGCCTTGCGGCAAGGAGAAATCTGGCAGCGAGAGGGCTTGTCATTGCGGATCTCCGTGAACATCAGCGCCCGACACCTGCTCGATACCCGCTTCTTGAAGGATCTGCAAGAAGCGCTCGCCAGGCACCCCAGTCTGCCGCCGGAACAGTTCGAGATCGAAATCACCGAATCGGCACCATTGGCCGATCTAGCGGAAGCGCAAAGCCTCCTGGCCGCTTGTCATCGCCTGGGGGTGCGCATCGCTCTCGATGATTTCGGAACCGGTAACGCTTCCCTGAGCTATTTACAGAAATTGCCTATCCACACGATCAAAATCGATCAGGGTTTCGTGCGCGACATGATCCAGGATCCCAAGGACCTTGCCATTGTCGCGGGAGTGATTACTACTGCGCGCATGCTAGGTCTGGAAGTCATTGCAGAGGGCGTGGAAACGCTAGAGTACGCCGCATTGCTGACGAAGATGGGCAGTGTCCGGCTACAGGGCTATCTCTTCTCCAAGCCGATCCCAGCCGAGAGAATTCCAGGCTGGATCAAGCAGTTTCGCCTCGCCATCTCCCCAATGGAGAACGCCTTAACCCCCATGAATGTCCTGCCGCCGGTTTTGGATGCACAACTCCTGCGCGTTCAGGAGTTCCTCCGCGCCCTGCGTGGGGAAATTTCGTTCCCCGCCCAGGTTCTGGAAGACAATGCGGAGGAGTATTGCCATCTGGGACGTTGGCTGCGGGGAGAGGGCGCGCTCCTCTTTGGGCAGGCGCCGGAGTTCGCGGATCTTCTCGACCGTCACGAACGACTGCACCAGATCGCTCGCAGGGCCAAGGCGTTCCTGGATGCAGGGGACACGGATGCTGCCTTGCAGCAGGGGCATCTGCTGGAACAAGAAAACCGAATATTATTGGAGAAAATGCAAGCTATATCGAGTCAACATGGTGATTCAATCGGATTAAAATAAAGGTGGTAGCCAGTGGGACATGGCGGAGGTGGTGCTTGTGGAGTGCAGGTATTCCCCACTGGACACGGCGGGGTATTTGCGAGTGGCACGCTGTATGCCGGTTACACCAGAGTATCGGTCCGTTGCCCATGCCCTGTCGCATACCTTGCGAATACACCACCAGCGGAATCTGTGGTCGTTCCGTTGCTCGCATAGCCAATGACGAACATGAAAAGGCTGGGTGGAAGCCATAGCCGCTCCAGTAGGAAATCCAAGCACGAAGCGACAGAAGGGATTATTTCAATCCCCTTCGATAACGGGGCAAGCAAAGCAGTATCCGGTTCTTCGATGTTTCATGTGGGTAGCCTGAGATCCAGTTTACCGAGGATCAGGTAGGCCATGTTGATAAAGTTCTTGTGGGTACGGTAGCCACGGGCTTTTGCCTTGGCGGACTGGAGGAGGCTATTGAAGCCTTCCAGAATCCCGTTGGTGATCTGGCTCTCGAACCAGCGGAGCACACCATCCCAGTGATTCATGACGGTGTAGGCGACCTTGACCATTGGCGGTAATCCGCTGTCCTTGACGTTTTCCACCCAGGCCTTGAGCAGGGTGGCGCCCTGGTGGCGATTCTGGACGGTGAAGATTTCTTGGAAGGTCAGGCGAAGCTGATAAGCCTGTGCTGTCTTGAGGTTCTGGTTCTTGAGGATCTCCCGGAGCCTGGCGCTTTGCTTGGCGGAGAGCTTTCCCGGGTTCTTGAGCCAAAGCCAGCGGCTCTTTTTCAGGTCTGGTTGGGAGAGGGCTTCCCCCTTGCGTACGGCATCTACGGCCTCATTGACGAGCTTCATGAGGTGAAAGCGATCGAAGGTGACCTGGGCGTTGGGCAGGTGTTCTGCGGCCCCTTTTTGGAAGGCTGGCGAGAGGTCCATGCTGACCTCCGTAATGGCCTCGGCGCTGCCGCCATGGGCCTGCAGATCTTCGGCGAACTGCGCAAAAGTCTCGGCATCCTTGCCGGGTGTGGCAAACAGCAGGCGCTTCGCCACGAGGTCCACAAACAGGGTGATGTAATCATGGCCGCGCCGGCTGCTCGTCTCATCGATACCGACGGAATGGACCTCTGACATGTCCGCGGCCTCGCGGGCCTTGGCGACGTAATGATCGAGCACCCGCCAGAGTCGCTGGTCCGTCTCCCGCACTAGGCGGGAGACCGTCAACACGGGCATCTCCCGGACCATGGCCATGACTAGAGCCTCAAAGAGCAGCGTGAATCCCGAGCCTTCCCGCGCCCAAGGGACGGATACCAAATGCACGCCGTGTTCCGGGCAATGGACCCGTGGTACGCGGGCATGGAGATAAGCCGCATGCTGGAAGAAGTCGAGGTGACGCCAGACCTTCTCCTGGGTGTCATAGACCGGGCAGTCCTGGCCGCAGACCGGACAGGGAAACTGACTACCCCTTGGGAAGTTCACATGCAGGTCCAGGCGCTTTTCCTCCACCGTGAACCGCACATCGTCCACCATCCACGGCGGAACCAACCCCAACGCCAGAGTGAACAGTTGATTACCTTGGTCCATCCTTATCCTCAGCTCGCTGCCCTTCCCATAAAGCAATCATACCGCCTTACCCACTCAATGTGTCGAGGAGCCCAGTATCCTCTGTAAGCTTGGATGCGAGCCGCCACGGACTTTTTCAGCTAGAGCGGAGACTCATAGGATGACACTTTATTGTTAGAAATTTTGGTTATGTAACTGATATCGTTTCGTTCTGGGATGAAACATTAGCCTTAACGGCAAATCCAGAACGAAAAGAATTAAATGGTTATAGCTGTTTTAGGATGACACTTTATTGTTGGTGAACACCGCCTTCGATTGGAAACGTACTAGCTATCAAACTCTTCCCGGTAAATCTAACGCCCGAGCCAAGCGGCCAAATCGATCGCGAAGCGATTGATTGGTCCGCTTGAGCGAACTGTTAGGGGCGATCATAGCAATCGAGTTCCCAGCGGCACCGGCTTGTCTGGAATGCACAACGCCACCTCGCCGAGCTCGTTGTGAAATCCCGTGACCAGACACTCCGACATGATTGGTCCGATCTGCTTTCGCGGGAAGTTAACAACCGCAACGACGAGCCGGCCGACAAGGTCCTCCGGTTTGTAGAGCGCGGTGATCTGAGCACTAGACTTTTTGATGCCAAACTGCTCGCCGAAATCGACGTGAAGAATGTAGGCGGGCTTTCTGGCCCCCACAAATTCGACTGCCTCAATGATCTTGCCAACTCGAATCTCAACCTTCAGGAAGTCATCAAAACTGATCGTATCCATGCGACTAACGTCCGATGCGCCTAACGCACAGCATCAGCAGGGGTGCGCAACGCCGCCAGCTGCATGCTATTGTTAGCCAGCCCCATAGGCCTTATTTCGCCGTTCCAATGGGCTGCAAGCAACGCAATCCTGTCCTCGTATCGCTGCGCATGCCGATCTTGAGCGGCGAGGAGAAACAAGACGTGAGGCGTTCGGAAAGCCTCCACGAAGCACGCCCCGGTGCAGGCACGTAGGTCTGCCGCAAGACGCTCCGCGAAAGGCTGGCGGGGTTTACGAGGAAAGTGCTGGTAGATGAGCACCGAACAACCGGCCTTCCAAAGACCCTCGACTTCGTTCCAAGTGACGTACTTTGAGGAGCCTTTTCGACCGACGGGCTTTGACGGGACCTCGATGCCGTTGTCGGGATCGACGAACACGAGATCGACGCCGGAGGCGACGCGAAATAACTCCGTCCGCCACTGGTCACGTTCCGTCCGTCCATCTGGGACCACCGCCGAGAAGTAGGATGCTCTGGGCAGCAAGTCGGATGCTTCGATGAGTGACACCGAAGGCTGCTGCGCCGTGCAAAGGAGACCGGCCAGGCCCGCGAACAGAGCGGGGTCGTAGGCCGACCACCTGTCTGCTACATCGAGGTACGATCGGAATCCTCCGTCCCCGCCACCATCGTCCGACGTCAGCATCCAAGCGACCAGAAGACGGCCGCCGCCATCCGACTGCAAAGCACGCAGGAGACCGTACTTGCGGTAGTCGTTGACGTCACCGAAGTACTGATTCTTCATCGTTTGCCGTCCTTGTCTGACGCACATAAATTAGGCCGAACCACGGGAGTATTATGTTACCACCGGTGCAAAATGACCCACTAGCGCCGGGGGAAAATTGCCCCACCTTAGGCGAGAATGGCGGCTTTGAGCTGCCGACATGTTGACCCCGGAGCAAGCAGTGGAGATCAAAATATTGGCCCGACAGGGCATGGGTATCCGATCCATCGCGCGGGAGTTGGGGATATCACGCAACACGGTGCGTCGCTACCTGCAGGAGAACCCGGAGCCTGGCCGTTATCGCAGGCGGGCGGCAGCGCCAACCAAGCTGGATCCCTTTAAAGCCTATTTGCAGGGTCACGTGGAAGCGGCCCGGCCGCATTGGATACCTGCCACGATGCTGTTGCGGGAGATTCAGGCTCAGGGCTATGGCGGTGGGATACACGCAACTCAAAGCGTATTTGGTACCCTTTCGGAAGCCCACCTCGGAGCCTTTGTTCCGTTTCGAGACGGCGCCAGGGCAGCAGATGCAAGCGGATTTCACTACCATCCGGCTGGGCCGAAATCCCCTCAAGGCCTTTGTGGCCACCTTGGGGTACAGTCGGGCCAGTTTCGTGCGTTTCTGCAGCCACGAAGACGGCGAATCTTGGCTGGAGGGGTTACGCTTGGCCTTCGCCCACTTTGGCGGAGTCCCCCGGCAGGTCCTCTTCGACAATGCCCGCAGCGTCATTCTGGAGCGGGATGCCTATGGGGAGGGCAAGCATCGCTGGTCACCATGTCAGAGTTTATGTACAATAAAATTGTACAAGTAATCGGAGACGACCATGGCCATTGAAACCTCTTACAGTCAGGCGCGAGCCGAGTTGGCGAGCCTGTTGGACCGCGTAACCCAAGATCGGGAGACTGTAATCATCAAGAGTAAAAGCCGACCGCCGGTTGCAATGATCGATGCAGAAGAGCTCTCTTCCTTGGAAGAAACTGCGTATCTCTTGCGTTCACCTGCGAATGCCGAACGACTATTGGCGGCGCTGGAGAGGTCCAGGAACGGTCAAGGAGACCGGATGAGCATGGAAGAATTGCGCCAACGAATGGGTTTGTAATGGCCCAACAGCGGTTGGCCGTTTTCGATCCGCACTTTCTGGAAGATTTGCGGCACTGGATAGAAACCGATCGGAAGATTGCAAAGAGGGTCTTGTTGCTGGTCGAGGCGATTCTGCAGGATCCTTTGTCCGGTATCGGGAAGCCGGAGCCGTTGCGGTATCTGGGCTCTGATGTATGGTCTCGTCGAATCACGCAAGAGCATAGGTGTGTCTACGTCGTCAAGGTGGACAGGGTTGATTTTTTGCAGGCGCGATATCACTACGAAAAATAGGAGCGCCGAACTGACGGCGTTGCCAGCGACGAGTACGGCCAACAGCACCCCGTCCCGCCACGTTTTCTGGACCGAGATAGTTGACGGCTTTTTGGACAAGAAACGACCCCCGCGAGGGGGGGGCGAACCTGTCCAGAAACCTTCATGTTCAGGAAAGGATGGTTTAAAACTGGTATCCTATCCCTGCATCCATGCTGAAAAGATTCGTTTGGCTGGATGGCTCAAAGAAACCATACTTCAACTCTCCGCCAGTATAATTGAAGTGAGTGAAGCTTAATCCTCCATAAATATGCCATGGACCAGAGATTTTGTAATCAGCATCAACCCCTATTTTTTCCTGCCCTGAAGTCTTAAAAGAGGCGCTCCCAAGGTCAGGAAGACCAGCTAGATGAGGCGTCATGCCTGCGCCGACCATGGCAAGCCCCTCTAAATTTGCAGATAGGACGAGATCCGATGTCGCTGCGTATTGGAATAGTGCCCCAGCTCCAACAAGGCCAGAACTATAATCTTCCGTCTCGATTGCGCTAAGATGGCGATTCCAGTCCTGGTAACCCCCAGCGATATATGGGGTTAGCATAACTGACCTTGCAATAGTAAAGCCTTTACCTATTCTTGCTAAAACTCTATTTGTTGTTGCATCATCGGTTGTTTGAACGGGCTTGTGAGTTGCTAAATTGGCTCCATCATAGTGGATTCCGCCAGAATTAAACTGGTAGTTAACGGCAAAATAAATATTTGATGGGAGACTGCTGAAGTAGTTTCCCATCAAGCTATATTTGAACTCGAACCCAGGCATCCATCCAGATTCTGTGTCGGATGGGCTTGGAAGATTTTCTTGATAGTTCATTAACGTTCCGACAGCGGCAATGCCAACTTCATTATTAGCCGCCACTATGGAACTTTCCGCTCCTGAGGCAAAAGCTATTGCAGAGAAAGAACAGACTGCCAAACCAACCGCTGCGGCTACTGCTAATTTTTGCTTCATGTTTACCCCTCTGATTGACGGTCACGAAAGGGGAATTAGCATATCACAGGGTTCTGTCAAGCTTGTCCAAGTTCTACCACCCGCGACACCCGACACCCTGCCGGATTCCTTGGCGTTGCGGTGTCGCGCTAGTCGTCCATGCAGTCGATGCCATCCGCGCCAAGATACGCGAGCAGCCGAAACCAACGCAAATCCTCTGGGCAAAGGTCCGCTTGTTTGGCGAGCCGGCCCCGCATCTGACCATAACGGGCAACCGAACCCCGCGAATGAGCGATGCCGAGCGCGGAAACCAGCCCCGAAACATGGTGAGATGCACTTTCCGTAGGGAAGGCAAAGTCTCAGTGCGCGGCTGATTCGGGCTCGGCAATCTCGGTGAACTGGGCGAGTAAGTTCCCGTTCTCCCCTTGCAGATCGAGCAAGTTACCATGCCAGGAGAATGAGCGCGTTTGGTGTAGGGCAGAGGAAAAGGCCCTCTGCAGGCCTGCGTTGCTATCCAGACAGGCCATGCGCGTCGCTATCAGGGCAGGGAAACGCAAGGTATTCTCTGCGCCGAGTTTGACCTGCCCGGCAATCCGATTACAGCCATCCCAGCCGGACACGGAGCGTCCCGCGGGATCGAAGACCAGATAAGGGTTCTTGTCATTGGCATTTGCAACGATCTGGTAGCCTGGGAGCTTGCTCAGTACCCAGCGGTAACTGGCGTAGAGCGCTTGCGCGGAAGCCCGGTCGCTGACCTTGTCCAGCACCCAGCGCTTGCCCCCGATTTGCAGCGCTTTGCCCTCGCCGGTGAGCGGTACCAGCTTATTCTCCACGACCTGAAACTTTTCCCCGGTGCCGTTCGCCCCGGACAGCGCGATCTCGGACGCTCCTGGCAGCCAATGAAAACTTCCTTGACTGCGGAAGATGCCCCGCGCCTTGTTGCTTGCGTATTGGCGCGTCAACAGATAATGATCATCGCTGCGCAGACTGATGGTCATGCGGATGCCCGAACAGTCGGCGCAGGGCAGATTCCCTGCATAGCTGCCGGACCAGTCGAGGGCAGCTTTTGCAGTGCTCTCATCCGCGCGCTGGGGATGACTGCCCTGACCAGACTGCGCCACAGCAGCGCAACCTGCCAGCGTCAGGGGGAGCAGTAGGAAAAGGACGGTGGCGGAAAGCTTCATGGATGGTTCCTTGTCAGCAAAAAGTGAGCGTCGTCAGCGGTACGCCGCCAACCCTTCCGGCGGCGCCGGTGCAAACTGGAAGGGCCAGTAACTCGCAACGGCGAGTGGCTGCGAATATTCCGGATCATTGGTCAGTACCTGATATTGACGACCCACGTAGATGACCAATTTACCGTCGATATATTCCAAGACGGCACTGTTGCCACTGCTATCCGACAAGGACAGGTGCAAAGTGGTGAAGCGATCGGTGCCGGGGATGGGTGCCGAAAGCAAACAGACGGGATGCGTCTGCAGAGAGTGAAGGGCGTCCTGCACCGTCGCAAAGTTGTCGAGGAAATACTGTGCCCAGGCACTGATCGCCAGACGCTTTTCGTCGGCCGCGTTGAGCGAAGTGACGACGACGCTGCCGTAGCGTGAAGTCCATTCCGCTGAATTCTTGCCTGCTTACCCATTTTCTTTCAGGCCCGCGGGGGAGAGCCAGAAACGGGTGTTCATGGGATCTTTCCAGTGCATGCTGCGGCCTGTGATGGTCAGCCCATCCTCACCGTGGTGCAGCACCCGGGTACCGGCCTGTGCATCAGCTGTGGCGTGGCAAGCGAGAAACCGAGAAATAGGGCAAAACTCCTCCGCAAGGGCATGAAACTCTCCTTTTTGAAGTGCTCTTTTGAGGATACGCAAGAATCGGCAGAAGCAAAATCCTTTTTGTCGAGATCGCCGCGGGTTGTGCATCTGTCCTGAAAGCCTTCCTTGCGTTTCCCGTCTGGGAATTGTCGCGGGTCCGGTTTCATGGTGGAATGGCGCAAATTGCCGAAACACGCGCTACTGGATCTTCCGGAAATGAAAGTTCTCAAGTTCGGTTTGCTCGCACTGGCCTGCTGCATCGCTCCGACCGCCTGGGCGGATGCCCAGAATTCCCTGCCACAGGTGGAATTGCGGCTTGTGCAGAAATATACGGTTCCCAACAGCGAACTGATCGCGCAACTGCGGGCCACTGCTGAACAGCCGCAGGCGAGTAGTGCCGCCAGTGTGGTAAACGAAGACCTGCGCTGGGCAGAACGGCAATTAGCCGCCTACCCGCAGATCCACTGGCAGCTTGCGGGTTACAGTAGTAGTCGCCAGAGCGACAAAGACTGGCAGGTGGCGGGTGATCTGTCGCTGCGCGCCGATCCCCAAGTTCTGCTGCCGGTTCTGGCCACGCTGCAGTCCCGTCTGCAGCTGCACTCTCTGCAGTCGGAGGCCGCGGCTTCGGCCATTGCCACAGCGCAGCGGCAGGCCAGCACCGCGGTGCTGCATCGCTTTGTGGAGGACGCCCGCAATGCCTGCACGGCCTTGGGTTTGTCTTGGTCTGGCGTGGAGCGGGTCAGTATCCAGAGTGCTGTGCCGGTGCAGCCCATTGCCCCCGTCTTCTTGGCAGCAGAGCGAGCCGTACCGGCACCCGTGGAGATGGGGCACAGCGAAAGTCACGGCCAAATCGATTTGACGGGAACGGCATTTTGCAAAAAATAGTCTAGTATACGGACTTGGGACCGGTATTGGGTGGGCTTGGAAAAGTGATTACGCGGAATATCGACTGGCTGTCCCAATATCGTCAGGGTGGCAAGCTCCCTTCACCGAAAGGTGTATACCTGGAAGCATTGCGACTGCTGGAACAAGAGGAAGTCGACAATCGCGAACTGGTGCGGGTGCTGCAATCCGATCCAGCGACAAATGCTCGGCTGCTACAGCTCGCCAATGTCTCTATTCGCACGCGCTCTCGGCCCGTAGTTGCAGTCGCGGACGCAATTCTGGTGCTCGGGCAGGCGCAGATCAAACGTCTCATCTTGGCTTTGGCGCTGATTCAGTCAGCCACTCCGCGGGTAAGCGGCTTTGATTACGCGAGATTCTGGACCGTTTCGCTGCTTTCGGCGCTCGCCGTACAAGCACTGTCTGAGCAACTGGGTCAGGTCAATGCAGACGAAGTATTTGTCGTGGCGCTCTTGGCCAATGTGGGCGAGCTGGCCTTGGTGAGCCTGTTTTCCGAAAGCTATATGGAATTGCGTGGCAGGGTGCCACCACCCGAAGGTAACGCGCTGCTGCAAATGGAGCGCCAGCAGTATGGCATCGATCATGATGAATTGTCTTCCCTGCTGGTGGAAGAGTGGGGATTGCCGATGGTCTTCGTGGAAGCCATATTTCATCAGGCGCAGCCGGAGGAGTTGAGCTCTTTTCCCGACGCGGGTCGGTCGCTGTTACTGGCGCGGCTGCTGCGTTTTGGGGTGGGCATGGCGGAATTCTGCCTGCGTGATAACGCGCGCCGATCCGCTAGCGCAGTGCAAATGGCCGAGGAGATGATCAAGCTTGGTCTCGACACCGCGTCCGTCCGCGAGCAAGTGTCCCGCATCCTTTTGGCTTGGCCGCAGTGGCAGGGCCTGTTGCAAGAGGCGGCACCGGTGCTTGCAGAGCCGCTGGACTGGGAGCTCCTGATGGATCGAGAGCGAACTCCGGCGAGCGACTCCTCCCCGCTGCGGATCGCTTACCTGGCGATGGACGGCACTATGTCCGAGGAGTGCACGGAAAGTTTCTCGCGTCTTGGGCTGTCGCCACTGAAGGCAGATGTCAGTGATAGCGCAACTCTCGATTTGCTGGTCGTCGCCTACCAGCAAAATGAAGGGGAGTGGATCGCGACCCATTTACGCGGCCTGGACCCGGTCCTCGGGCCGTACATCCTGCTCGTTGGGGACAAGCTGGACGGGCAGAGTGAAAGTGAGCTGTTTCGCCTTGGAATTGATGCCTACGAACCCCAGTCTTTGTGCTCCGAAAATCTGCGAAAGCATTTGCAGTTGGCCCAGCGTCGCCGGGAGGCAAGGCAAAAATACCTGCATCGGCAGGAGCGCATGCGCAAATTCACCGGATCTTTGGCGGATGTCAATCGGGATCTGCGACAAGCGGCGCTCACCGACCCGCTTACCCACCTGCGGAATCGCCGTTACGCCGACGAGAGGCTGGCACAAGAGTGGTCGATAGCAGAACGCCACGATAAAAATCTCGCCCTGATGCTCTTGGATTTGGATAACTTCAAGCTGATCAACGATACCCAGGGCCACGACGTGGGCGACGAAGTATTGCAAAGGGTCTCGAGTATTCTCGACGCTTTTGCTCGCCACCAAGATATTCCCTGCCGAGTGGGGGGCGATGAGTTCCTGATCATTTGTCCAGACACCGACGCGCAAGGCGTCCAGGTGTTGGCGCGACGCATTTGCGCGCAGCTGGCCACGGCAGATGCTTGGACTGACTTGCAAGCGGATGTCTCAGTCAGTATCGGAGCGGCCAGCAGAGATACGCAGATGCGCTCTGCAAAGGACTTGCTCCAGGCCGCCGACCATGCACTTTTCGAGGCCAAACGGCTCGGGCGCAATCAAGCGGTACTTTTTGTGCGCTCCTGAGCGTCAGTCAGGCCGCGGCTGAAAACGACTTTCTGCCGCGAGCTTTTCCCATAGCTCCTTCTCTGCTGCACGGAGCTCTTTGGGGACAACAATCTGCAAAACCGCGTAGAGATCCCCGGCCTTGCCGCCCTTGCTGTCTGGTAATCCCTTGCCTGCGAGTCGCAGTTTCTGGCCACTGCTGCTACCGGCCGGGATCTTTACCCGCAGCTGCCCGTCCAGGGTAGGCACCGATACCGAGGCACCGAGTACCGCTTCCCAAGGGCTAATAGCAAGCTCTTGGTAGAGATCCTTTCCCTCGGCACGAAATCGCGGATGGGCTGCGTAGCGCACGCGCAGGTAGAGATCGCCGTTGGGTCCGCCGCCCTGTCCGGGCTGTCCCTGTCCGGCAATCCGCAGGCGCTGTCCCTCAGCGATGCCGACTGGGATCTTGACGCTGAGTTGACGGCGCTCGCGGTGCATGCGTCCATCCGGGCCGAGTATCGGTACCTCCAAAGAAATCTCTCGCTTTGCGCCGCGAAAGACGTCCTCTAGGGGAATCTGGATCTCCGCTTCGCTGTCTTCCCCACGCATGCGAAAGGGGGAGGCACCGTGTGAGCTCCGTCGCCCCCGCTGGGCGAAGAGCTCCTCGAAGAAGTCACTGAAGCCGCCCATGTTGGGGTTCGCACCGCCGCCAAAGCCGCCGGCAAAATGTTCCCAGCCGGGCGGCGGACGAAAATCCTGCCCAGCTTGCCAATTGCTGCCCAGTTGATCGTAGGCACGGCGCTTTTCCGGATCCTTCAGCACCTCGTAGGCCTCTTGCAGGTCCTTGAAGCGGTCCTCGGCATTGGCCTCCTTGCTTACGTCCGGGTGGTATTTGCGCGCCATCTTCCGATACGCGGATTTGATCGCGTCGGCGTCGGCGTCACGTGCTACCCCCAGGATCTGGTAGTAGTCTTTGTATTCCAAGGGAACCCCCCGTATCATGCCGCGATGGCATCTGATGAACCTGATGCGACTGTGGGGGCGCAGAGGTGTTTTTTCAAGTCACCGGTACGGTAAGGCAGGTATGGAACTAAACGAGCGGCAGCGGGAGGCGGTGCTGCTGGCACCGGGGCCGGCACTGGTTTTGGCGGGTGCCGGTTCGGGAAAGACGCGCGTACTCACCAGCCGTATCGCCCATTTGCTGGAAGAGGGCCTGCATCCGGGGCAGATCCTCGCGGTGACCTTCACCAACAAGGCGGCGCGGGCCATGCGCGAGCGTCTCGCGGCCATGCTCGATATGGATCTGCGTGGCTTGTGGATGGGAACCTTTCACGGTATCGCGCATCGCCTGTTGCGTATGCACCACGAGCTGGTCGATTTGCCAGAGCAGTTTGTTGTTCTCGACGCGGACGATTGCCAGCGTCTGGTGCGGCGTGCCGTGCGGGAGCTGCAGCTCGACGAGAAACACTGGCCTGCACGCCAGATCGCTGGGCGTATCAGCCGCTGGAAGGACAGTGGGCTGGGGCCGCAGGAACTCGCGGGCGAGCGTTCCGTGCCGCCGCAGCTAGTGGAGATCTATCAGCGCTACGAATTGCTGCGCGAGCGCGCTGGAGCCCTGGATTTTGCCGACCTGCTGCTCTATGCCTTGCGTCTCTGGCACGATGCCCCGCTCCTCGCCCAGTATCAGGAGCGTTTTCAACAGGTTCTGGTGGATGAGTTTCAGGACACCAATGCCGTGCAATACCAGTGGCTGCGACGGCTAGCCGAGGCGCATCAGAATCTCTTCGTGGTGGGCGATGATGACCAGTCGATCTATGCCTGGCGTGGTGCCGAAGTCGAAAATCTCTTTCGCTTCCAGCGCGATTTTCCAGGTGCCCGGTTGATCCGCCTGGAACAGAACTATCGCTCCACGGCGCCCATTCTAGCGGCTGCCAATGCGGTCATTGCGCAAAACAGCGATCGTCTTGGCAAGACCTTGTGGACGGAACGCCGCGACGGCGCCCCGGTGCAGCTCTACCGCGCCTATAACGAGGAGGATGAGGCCCGCTTCGTGGTTGGTCGCATCGAGCAGTGGGTGGCGGCGGGCGGCAAGCGCGAGGACTGTGCCATTCTCTATCGCTCCAACGCCCAGTCCCGTCCTTTTGAAGAACATCTCCTGCGTGCCGGCATGCCGTACCGAGTCTATGGTGGCCTGCGGTTTTTTGAACGCGCCGAGGTCAAGGACGTCCTCGCCTATTTACGTCTGGTCTTGCAGCGCCACGATGACGCCGCCTTCGAGCGGGTGGTCAACGTGCCGGCGCGCGGAATCGGCGCCGTTACCCTCGAACGTTTGCGCACGCTCGCGCGCGAGCGCGGCATTTCGCTCTGGCAGGCCGCCGGCGAGCTGGCGCAGCCGAAGCTCAATACCTTTCTCACCCTCATCGATCGCTTGGCGCAAGCCTGCACCAACCAGGAGCTCGACGAGCAGGTGCGCCTGGTCCTTGAGCAGGTCCCCCTGCGCGATTGGCATGCGCGGGATGGCGATCGCGGTGAGGGACGTATGGAAAACCTGGAAGAACTGATCAATGCAGCGCGCAGTTTTGCTCTGCAGGATGGCTCCGAAGGCCTGCGCGAGTTGAGCCCGGTGCCAGGCGACCTGCTCAGCGAATTCCTCACCCATGCTGCCCTTGAGGCAGGAGAGGGCGGGGCCGAAGCGTGGGAAGATGCCGTGCAGTTGATGAGTCTGCATAGTGCCAAGGGCTTGGAATTTGCCCAGGTTTTTTTGGTTGGACTAGAGGAGGGGCTTTTTCCGCACCAACGTAGTCTGGAAGACCCTGCCGGTCTGGCCGAGGAACGGCGCCTCTGCTATGTAGGCATGACCCGCGCCATGCAGCAGCTCATTCTCTGTCACGCCGAGAGCCGGCGACTGCACGGCACAGAGCGTCTGGCGCTGGCGTCGCGCTTTTTGCGCGAGCTGCCGGCCGAGGAAATCGAGGAATTGCGCCCGCGCGCGCGCATCAGCCGGCCGCTGGCGCCCGCGGTAGCCGCTATGAGCAGCGGGCGCAGCGATTGCCCCTACCCGTTGGGTGGACGCATTCGTCACCCGGTTTTTGGTGAAGGGACGGTGTTGGACTACGAGGCCGGCGGACGCCAGGGGCGGGTGCAGATTCAGTTCAGTTCCGGCACCAAGTGGCTGGCACTGGGCATCGTGAGTCTGGAGAGACTATGCTGATGGGGAACATGGGGGTGTAGATGAGCACGGACGCAAACAGCAAGGCATCGTGGATGGCGGTGATCATCGTGATTCTCGCCCTCATTGTCTTGGTGGGATTTTTCTTTCTGTGGCTGCATCCGGCCGGTCCTGGGGTCGCGCCTGTCGCCAGCACCGCCAGTTCGGCGACGGCGCTGCAGTCGGTAAGCCCTGCCGGTAGCGCGGTTTCGGTACCCGATTTTGTCGTCGCTCCCGGCATCTCCCAGCAGGGTACCATCGAGGGGCCGATTGAAGGCCGCTGTGGCAACATTGCCTGGCAGAAACTTGATCCCAAGGAGCTGCAGGAGTTGCGCAAACTCTGTCCGCGGCAGGCAGCCTCAGCGCAAAGGTAAGGTCAGGCGCACCCGTAAGCCGCCTTCGGTGGCGTTGCAGAAGTCGATCTTGCCGCCAAGACGTTGCAGGATGCGCTGCACGATGGCGATGCCCAGTCCTGTGCCGCCGCCCCGCCCGGCCAGCGCGAACGGCTTGCCGAGCTGAGCCCGTTTTTCCGCCGAGATGCCGTCACCATGATCGCGGACCTCGATGCTTGCGGAACCCGCCTCCTGCGCAACGCGGATCTCGATGGGAGGCCGCCCATGCCGGCGGGCATTCTCCACCAGATTCTGCAGGACGCGGCGCAACGCTACCGGCGTGATGGAAAGGTAGAGGTTTTCGTTTTCCGGCTCCTGGAGTCGCACATCGTCCCCCTGCGATTCGACAAAATGGCGTAGGAAAGCGATCAGGTCGATCTCTTCGGCCAGTTCCTCGCGTCCACTGCGGGCGTAATCGAGAAACTGGTGCAGGATTTCGTCCATTTCCCACAGATTGTCGACCAGATCTTTTTGCAGATCTGCCGCCTCCTTGGGGAGAAACTCGGCAAGCATGCGCATCCGCGTCAAGGGTGTGCGCAGATCGTGAGATACCCCCAGCAGGACCATCTCGCGCTCTTCCGCCAGTTCATGGCGTTCGCGCAGAGCACTGTTCAGCTCTCCGGCCAGATGTTTCACGTCCTCCGGTCCCTCCACCGGCAATACCACGGGCCCCTCGCGACCGCGACTGGCGTTGAGGCCTTGCACCAGGCGGCGCAAAGGGCCGGTAATCTGATGTACGATGAGGTAGGCGCCCAGCAACGAAAGTAGGAGGATGGCGCTGAGTTTGAACCACTGCGGTGACGGCCCCGGTGGGGGCTTGGGAATGGGCATGGCGACGGCGACATGGCTGTGCGGGTCGGGGTCGATCCACAACAGATGGTGCCGATCATCGACCTGCACCTGAGCATCGGGCCAACCCATCCCATGCAGCAGGCGCTCGGCATTACGCATGATCGGGTTGCGGGGAGGATGGCCCTCCATCTCGTCGACCGGAAAGAAGGCGATGCCGATCTTGGCCAGGCGTGGGGCCAGCCACTCTGCCTCGCCGACATCCAGGACGCTACTGAGCGTCAGTATCTGCGCCCAGCTCTGCGCCAAGTGGCGCGCCTGGGGATTGCCGAGATAGATGTTGAAGTACCAGTAGACGGCAAACTGACTGGCCAGCAGCAGCGCACCAATCAGCAAAAAGATCCGTCCGAAGAGGGTGTCGGACCACAGACGCCGGAATTTCACGCCGGTTTGTCCGCGCTCCCCGCGTCGGGAACAAAGACATAGCCACGCCCCCAGACCGTCTGCAGGTAACGGGGTTTGCTCGAGTCGTCTTCGATCAGCCGGCGGAGGCGGGAGACAAAGACATCGATGCCGCGGGGACCGGGGATGTCCTCGCTATGGCCGTGGATCATGCCCAGGAGCTTGTCACGCGACAGGGTTTGCCAGGGATGCTCGGCGAGGGCGCGAAGCAGGGCGAACTCGGTTTCGGTGATGGTGATTTCCTGCTTGCCCCGGTACAGGCGCCGATAATCGAGGGCGAGGTGAAAGGGACCGAAGTCGATGGCACCGGGGCTGGGCTCGACCGTACCGCTGTCCTGGCTACGCCGCAGCACGGCGCCAATCCGGGCCAGCAACTCTTCCGGCTCAAAGGGCTTGGCGACGTAATCATCGGCGCCGATGGAAAGACCCTGGACGCGATCATCGAGATCGCCGCGGGCCGTGAGCATGATGATCGGCAGGACGGATTCCTGCTGGCGCAGCCGCTGACAGATCTGAAAGCCATCTTCGCCAGGCATCATTACATCGAGGAGCAGGAGATCATAGTGCTCCCGCTCCAGCAAACGGTCCATTTGCGCCGCCGAAGCGGCGCCATGGACCGTGTAGCCCTGCGACTCCAGGTATCGCGTCAGAATGGCGCGCAGCTTGGCGTCGTCATCCACCAACAAGATGCGGGCATTGCTACTCACGGTTTGTGCCACCCTCCCCACTTTGGACCTCTTTCCATCTTCGCATAGATTGCCGTCACTTTCTGCCATTGTTCGGCGTTCAGCAACTTATGGACGAAGGCAACCTGGGCGATGCCGCGTTGCAGCATGGCCTGATGGTCGGCCAGCACTGCGTCTTCCAGTGGCTTCAGGGCGCTGCCCGTTTCGCCGCGCAGGAGGGCAGTCTGCAGTGCGTGGTTGTGGCTCTCCATGGCCTGCCGCTGCGTTCCCCACTGCTCCCTCTGGTCCTTGCGCCAGGTCTCGAGCTGCGATTCCTGCTGCGGGGTGAGTTTGAGTTCGATGGCGTGACGCCAGACGATGGGCATGAGCATGGGAACTGGAGCATTTCTCATCCACTCGGCGCGAGGACCGCCGTGCATCGGGCGCTGCATGGGCCCGTGCACTGGCGGTGGCATGTCCGCCGCCATGCTGGCCATTGGGGCCAACGCCGCCAGGATAAGAAGTGAATAGGTGATTTTGCGCATAATCGGGTACCTCCGAAAAAAGAGCTCTATCGCTCGGTTAACAGCCTACGCGCGCCGCCGCCCCCAAAGCCAGTGAAAAATTCTTACAAAAATCAACGTACATCCTTACAGTCGTACACAATTTGCCCCGGGTAGGAGGGCTGCGTTACCAACAAATATCGTCGATACTATGGCAAATTTTCAGCTAGAGATGACATGGCGATGCGTTGGCAGTGGATATTCTCCGGCCTCTTTTTGCTGAGTGGCGCTGCGCAGGCGGGGATCGGCGTGGTCTTTGACGATCCTTTCTCCACCGACAGTGGCTTGCCGCAGCACCCGGGACAGACCTGGAAAGGGGTGGCGCAGCAGCTCCCGGCCCTGCCGACATCGCCGACGTGGCCAGCGGCGCTGGCGGCCAAAACCTGGACGCTCCCGGAACTCACGGCCTGGGCTCTGGCCCACAATCCGCAAACCGCCTCTGCCTGGGAAGCGCTGCGCGCCCAGGCGGCCGCCCTAGGGGTGGCGGAGAGTGCCTGGCTGCCGACGGTCACTTTTAGCACCAGTGCCGCGCGTCGCCAGGCTGTATCCACCGCCGGTTTCAGCGTGCCGGCCCGCAATAGCACCATGCCCAGTCTGAGTCTGAGCTATACCCTATGGGATTTCGGTCTGCGGGCGGCCAAGACCGATGCTGCCCGCGCACAGGAGTGGGTAGCGGGGTATACGCAAAATCAGACCTTGCAGACGGTGATCTTCGATGTCACTCAGGCCTACTATCAACTGCTGGGTGGTCAAGCTTTGCTCGCGGCAGACGCCAAGACGGTGGCGGAAAATCAAAAAGCCCTGGAGGCTGCCGAGGTATTGCATCAGGCGGGACAGGCCACCATTGGCGATCTCTATCAGGCGCGCGCATCCCTGGCGACCGCCCAGTCGACTTATGCGGCGCAGGAGCAGACCGTGCGCAGTGCGGAGGGTAGCTTAGCCAGTAGTCTGGGTCTCCCTCCCGACAGTGTCATTCAAATCAGCCCTCTCAGCCCGGATAGTCCGCCGCCCAGCGCTCTAAGCGCCGGCGTCGAGGCCTTGATGCACGCAGCGGAAACGGCAAACCCCGCTCTGCAGCAGGCGCGTGCCCAGGTGGCAGTCGCCCGGGCCAACGTGCGCTCGGCCCAGGCGCAAGGGTTGCCTAGCCTTGGAGTGACCGGTTCCTACGGCTATCAATTTCAGGGAGGGTTTCAGCCGGGCGACACCTGGAGTGTGGGCCTGACCCTGACTGTCCCGCTCTTTACTGGCTTCAACAACCATTATGCCGTGCGCGAAGCCGAGGCCACCGCGCGGCAGGATGCAGATACCCTGGCGGCAACACGCAACAGCACCATGGCCAGTATCTGGCAGGACTACCATGGCTTTCAGGGCGATCTGGCAGCATATCCGGGTGCGTCCAGCAGCCTTGCCAACGCCCGCAAGGCCCTCGAAGTGGTCCTGGCGCAATACAAGGTAGGGCAGGCGACCATCCAGGATGTGCTGCAGGCCGAATCCACCCTGGCCCAGTCCCGCTATACCCTCATCGCCAATCTCGTCAATAGCTATGTGGCGCTGGCGCAGTTGAGTCAGGCCGTGGGCATGCCCGTAGGAGCAACACAACCGTGAAAGCACATCGCTGGGGCGCCGCCGCCCTGATCCTGTTCTTGCCAGTTATCCTGACCGGCTGCCAAAAGGCCGAGCGGGGCGGGCCGCCGCCGGTGCAGGTGACGCTGGTCCGGCCCAAGCTGCAGGACATGGTCCATTACGAGAGTTTTCTGGGCACGGTAACGCCCCTGCAGATGGTGACCATCATTCCGCAGACCTCGGGCCAGCTTGCCAGCCTGTCCTTTACGCAGGGAGGGATGGTGCAGCGGGGCCAGACGCTCTTCACCATCAATCCCGCCCAGGCGGCTGCCACCTTGGCGCAGGCGCGGGCCAATCTCGCCGCGGCGCAGGCCACTGCGCGCTATGACCAAACCCTGGTAGAGCAGGATAGACCGTTGGTGGAAAAGGATTTCATCACCAAGCAAAGCTATGCGCAGGCGGTATCCCAGGCGCAAGCGAGTCGAGCACAGGTGGCCGCCGATGTGGCGGCTGTGCAGCAGGCCGCGATCACCCTGGGGTATACGCGCATCACCGCGCCCATCACTGGACGCATCGGTATGGCATTGGTCAAGCCGGGCAATCTGGTGGTGGCGAATCAGACGCAACTGGCCACCATCAACCAGATCAGCCCCATTGGCATCAATTTTCAGATTCCGCAGAGTTTGCTGGGGGCGGCACGCCAGGCCAAGGATCAGGCCTGGAAGCTGCTCATCCAGGATGAAAAGCAAGGCAAGACCCTGGCTGCCGCTACGCTCCAGGTTATCGACAACAGCGTAGCCGCGACCTCAGCGACCTTGAGTGTGCAGGCGCAGGCGGACAATGCCAGTGCGGTGCTCTGGCCCGGGGAGTACGTGGAGGTCCGTCTGCCCGTGCAACGGGTCGCGCAGGCCATGACCCTGCCGGTGGCGGCCGTGCAGCAGGGCAGCAGTGGGAACTTCGTCTACCAGGCACCCAAGGGCATAGTCGAGGCAACACCGGTGCAGGTACTTTGGGAGGATGGCCAGACCGCCGTGATTTCTGGTCTGCCAGCGAGTGCCCGGGTCATCGATCCAGTGCCGGCCCGGGTCTATGCCGGGGTTCACGTTTTGCTGCCTGGGCAAAAGGCTGCAGCGGTTACGGGTCATGGTCATCATGCCTGGGGTGGTAGATGAACATTTCGGCGCTGTTCATCCGCCGCCGGGTGATGACCATCATCCTTAGTCTTGCCTTGGTCATCTACGGCATCTTCGCTTTTCAGAGCCTGCCCGTGGCCCTGCTGCCCAGTGTGGATTTTCCCACGGTGCTGGTCTCCGCCAGTCTGCCCGGTGCCAGTCCACAGACCATGGCGAGCAGTGTGGCAACGCCGCTGGAGAAGCAGTTTTCCAGTATTCCGGGCTTGTCCTCCATGAGCTCGACCAGCAGCCTTGGGTCGACGCGTATCATCCTGCAATTCGATCTCAGCCAGAATATCGACGTCGCTACCCAGAATGTGGAGAACGCCGTCACCCAGGCACAGCATCTTCTTCCTCCGGGTATGCCCAGCCTGCCCTTTGTGAAGCAGATGAATCCGTCGGCTGCACCCATCGAGTTTATTGCATTGACCGCGCCGGATATGCCGATCTACAAGCTCAACGCGTACGCGGTCGACAAGGTGGTGCCGGCAATTTCCGGGATTCCCGGCGTGGCGCAGGTGGAGATTTTTGGCGAGCAGAATTATGCCGTGCGCATCCACGCCAATCCCTTTTCTCTGCAGGCCCACGGCTTGTCGCTGCAGGCCTTGAGTTCGGCGATTACCAGCCACAACGTCAATCTGCCCCAGGGCACCCTGCTCGGTACGGCGCGCAATTATGCCGTCAATGTGCATGGCCAGTTGCATGATGCCGAGGCCTTCAGCCAGATGCCCGTGCAGCAGAACGGCGGTGCGGTGGTGCCCCTGGCCGATGTAGCCACCGTTGTAAATGGTGTCGACAATGACCAGATCGCCAGTTGGCTGGGTGGCCAGCGGGCCCTGATCCTGGCTGTGGTGCGGCAGCCTAATGCCGACACGGTTGCCATCTCCGACGCCATCCAGAAGCGCCTGCCCAGTTTTACTTCCGGCTTACCCGGTGGCGCAAAGTTGCAAATCATCTACGACAAGGCCGACTATATCCGCGCCGCCGTGCAGGAGGTGGAGTACACCCTGCTTCTGGCATCGCTCCTGGTGACGGGGGTGCTGTGGCTCTTTTTGCGCCGCGGCAGTCCTACTCTGATCGGTGCCCTGGCAATTCCTACCTCCATCTTCGGCACTTTTGCTGTCATCTCGTACCTGGGTTATTCCCTGAACACCCTGACCCTGCTGGCCCTGACGTTGTCCGTCGGCTTTGTGGTGGATGATGCGGTCGTGATGTTGGAGAACATCGCCCGCCACGAGGAGCAAGGGGAAGAGCCGGAGCAGGCGGCCTACGCCGGCAGTTCCGAGATCGGCTTCACGGTATTGTCGATGACGATTTCCCTGGCGGTGGTGTTTTTACCGTTCCTCGTCATGGGTGGCATCATCGGCCGCCTGTTCCGGGAATTTGGTGTCACCATCGCGGTAGTGATTCTGCTGTCCGGGCTGGTTTCGCTGACCCTCACCCCCATGCTTTGTGCCCGCTATCTGCAGGTCAAACACGCTGCGCCATCGGGCTTCGAACGCTGGTTTGTGCGACTGCGTGCCTGGTACGGGCGCAGCCTGCGGGCGAGTCTGGAGCATCGTGGCTGGATTTATCTGGGCGCGGGTTTGAGTCTGCTGGCCATGATCGGCCTTTTCTTTCTGCTTCCCAAAGGGTTCATTCCTCGAGAAGACAGTGGGATGATCATGGGCAACCTGCAATATCCACAAGGCATTTCCTTCAGCCAACTGGAGGCCGAGCAGGAGCAGGTAGCGGCAGCGGTCGGAAAGAATCCCGCCGTCGAATCGGTCATGTCCAGTGCCGGCCAGGGGGCGGGCGCCTTCGGCTCGTCCAATACCGGGCGTCTCATCATTCGCCTCAGGCCCTTGGGCCAGCGCGCCAGTGGGGATACGGTGATTGCCCAGTTGCGGCGCACGGCACAGCGCTTTCCGGGGGTAGAGGCCAGTTTCCTGCTGCCCCCCGCAATCCAGATGGGTCCCGTCTCTTCCCAGTCCAACTACCAGTATACCTTGCAGAGCGAAGATCAGGATGCGCTCGATGTGGCCGTCCCCAAACTGGTGGCAGCCCTGCGTAAGGTTCCTGGCTTAGAGGCCGTCAACAGCGATTTGCAGGTAGCCAATCCGCAAATCGACGTGCATGTGCTGCATCGCCGGGCCCAGGCCCTGGGGGTGACGCCGCAAGCCATCGAACAGGCGCTAAATTTTGCCTTTGGTGGAACCCAGGTCGGGACGATCTATGCCTCTACCAACCAGTATGAGGTCATCCTTGATCTGGCGCGACGTTTTCAGCAGAACATCGGCGCTCTGGGGGCGATCAGCTTGCCGGGGACCGCTGGTCTGGTGCCGCTCTCGGCGGTGGCGAACTTCGGCTACGGTGTCGGCCCCCTGAGCATCAGCCACTATGATGGTATCCCCAGCGTGACGGTCTCTTTCAATCTGGCGCAGGGAACCTCGATTGGGCAGGCGACGCAGGCAGTACAGAAGGTGGCCGCCGAGGTTCTGCCGACGGGAGTGGAGGGCAGTTTCAGTGGCTCGGCACAGGCCTTCCAGCAGTCCAGTTCGTCCCTGCCACTGTTGTTGCTGGCCACCATTGCTTTGATCTACGCCATCCTCGCCATCCTCTATGAGGACTTCATTCATCCGCTCACCATCCTGACGGCACTGCCACTGGCGGGCTTTGGCGCGCTGCTGGCGCTGTGGATTTTTCACCAGGAACTCGATCTGTTCAGCTTCGTGGGGATCATCATGCTGGTGGGGCTGGTGAAGAAAAATGGGATCATCATGGTGGATTTTGCCATCCATCGGCGCCGGGAAGGGGCTTCGGCGGTGGAGGCCATGGTCGATGCCTGTGTCACCCGCTTCCGCCCGATCATGATGACCAATCTGGCGGCAGTGCTGGGTATCCTGCCGATCGCCATCGGCATTGGTGCCGGCGCAGAATCGCGAGTGCCGCTGGGAGTGGCAGTGGCGGGTGGTATTATCGTCTCCCAGTTCCTCACCCTGTTTGTGACGCCGGCCTTCTATGTCTTCTTCGAGGGACTGAAGGAGCGATTTTCGCGGCGTTTCGCGCGACATCGCAGTTCTTCGGCGGTGAAGGACGCAAGCGCATAAAAACTATGCTATAAAGGCGGCGCTAACGAAAGGATGAGGAACTTTCATGCGCAAATTACAAGTACCGCTATTTCTTCTTGCTACAGGCCTGCTGGGGGCCTGCGCACAAATCCCGGCACCCGTGCCCAACCACGCAGCGTTGGCGCAGTCGCGTGCATCGCAGGCCGATCAGGCAGCACGGTTGGCCGAGGAGAGGCTCGCGGCGGTAACGGCGCAGCGTAGGGCTGCCGAGAAGCAATTTTGTTCCTCTTGGCAACGTTCCCTCGATCTTGTCCGCCGTGATGCCATTGGCTGTGTCCATGCAACGTCGGAACAGCAAGGAGCCTGTTGGGATGCTGTCGCCAACTGGGCGGGAGCGAAAGGCGAGTATTATGCCGCTCTGCAACGCCTGTTCGTCGGGCATGCCTATGCCGAGCCGGCGCAGGCGGCGGGAAACTTCTTTCAACAAACCCAGGTCTGGGCACAAAATTGCCGTAGCAACATTCAAGGTTGTCTGCAGGAGGCCAGCCAATCGTCGATGCAGGCGCAAAAGGCCGTGGTCAACCGCTTTTGTGCAGCACGATCCGGCGCCCACGGCTAGGGCAGTGGAGAAGTTCTTTGTCGTTGTTTTCCCTCTGCTATCTTGCTACTGTCAGGTTGCATTGAAAAAGATTCCAAGGGAGGAAACATGCGTCAGTTTTTCAAGGATTTCAAAATCTTCTTGCAGCGCGGCAATGTCATCGATCTTGCCGTGGCCTTTGTCGTCGGCAGTGCGTTTTCGGCGATTGTCACTTCGCTAGTAAAAAACATCGTGATGCCGCCCATCGGGCTCGTGCTGGGAAAAGTAGACTTCAGCAACCTCTTTCTCGTGCTCCACGAGGGCAAGACGCCGGGACCGTACCTCACGCTGGCGGCTGCCGAGAAAGCCGGTGCGGTGACCTGGAACTATGGCCTGTTCATCATGTCCATCATCAGCTTCCTGATCATCGCTTTCGTGATTTTCCTCTTGGTTCATACCATCAATCGCCTCTATCCGAAACCGGCTGCACCAGTCACGACCAAGGATTGCCCCTTTTGTGCAACTGCCATACCCCTGACTGCCAGCCGTTGCCCCAACTGCACCTCGCAGTTGAGCTCCTGAGGAGGTCTCTAGCTCGTGTCTTTCTTGGCATGGATCGTCGCTGCCATCGGCAGCGGCGCCCTGCTGGGCGCGCTGGCGCTTTGGCTTTGGTGGCGGGGCGAGAAGCGGCTCTATCAGTCTAAGCTCAGTGAGGCAGAGCAACGCCTTGCCGAACAGCGGGAAATCCAGTTGCAGGCGGAAGATACGCTACGACAGACGCGCGAAGAAATCCGAACGCTTTCCATTCAGCTACAGGAAAGCCGGATTGCCTTGGCTTCGGCTGAGGCGAGCGTCGTGCAGCTGCAGCCGCTGCGCGAGGAACAGGCGCGGCTGCAGCAGGAGCTCAACCGGCAAAACGGGCGCCTGGCTGAACTACAGGAACGTCTGCTACAAGAACGTCAGCACGCCGAGGAAAAACAGCAGTTACTCAGCCAGGCCGAGGAGCGTCTGCGCGAGTCTTTTGCGGCCCTTTCCGGCGCCGCCCTGCGCCGCAACAATGAAGACTTCCTGCGCTTGGCGCAAGAGAACCTTGCCCGCTTCCAAGAGCAAGCCCGACAGGATTGGGAGGGGCGACAAACTGCCTTCAGCCAGTTCGTCACCCCGCTCCGTGAGTCTTTGGGAAAAATGAATGAGCGCCTGGATGGGCTCGAGCAGGTACGCGCCGCCGCCTACAGTGCTCTGAGCGAGCAGTTGCGTGGCCTAGTGCAAGATCATCTGCCGCGTTTACACCGCGAAACGGCGGCGTTGGTCAAGGCGCTGCGTCAACCTGCTGCGCGCGGCCGATGGGGCGAGCTGCAACTGCGGCGAGTGGTGGAAATGGCCGGGATGCTCGATCACTGTGATTTTGTTGAACAGGCCAGCATGCAGACCGAGCAGGGACAGCAACGTCCGGACTTATTGGTCCATTTGCCGGGGGCAAAGAGATCGTGGTCGATGCCAAGGCGCCTCTCAATGGCTATTTGCAGGCCGTCGAGGCAGAGTCCGAGGAGGAACGCCAGCAGTTTCTGCGCAAGCACGCGAATGAGCTGCGTACCCATCTCCAACAATTGGGACGAAAATCGTATTGGGAGGAATTATCGAGCCCGGAGTTCGTGGTGCTTTTCCTGCCGGGGGAAGATTTCTTCAGTGCGGCTTTGCAGGTGGACCCAGCGCTCATCGAATATGGGGTGGAACAGAAGGTCTTGGTTGCCACGCCGACGACCTTGATCGCCCTGCTGCGGGCGGCCGCCTATGGCTGGCGGCAGGAGACGGTGGCGGCCAATGCCCAGGCCATCAGTGCCTTGGGCCGTGAGCTGCATGATCGTTTGCTCACCATGGCAGATCATTGGGGGAAGGTGGGGAAGCAATTGCAAAGTGCGGTACAGTCCTACAACAGGGCCACCGCTTCGCTGGAAACCCGGGTACTGGTTTCGGCGCGAAGATTTCCGGACCTGGGCGCCACGGGGGGCGAGCGGGAGATCCCGCCGCCGGAACCCATAGACTCGCAGGTGCGTGAATTGCAGCTACGCGAGCTGCAAACGCGGGATAGTGAGCCGATCGGTTCTATGCGCGATGAGTCGCCTGCGCCAGGGCCAGAGGAAGACTGAAGGTTACCTTTTCTTCGACGCCAGGTAGCTCCTGCGGTTGCTGCGCGCCCCAGGAGGCCAGCGTGTTGATGATCTCCTGCACCAAGGATTCGGGCGCCGAGGCCCCGGCACTGATACCAATGCTCGGGTTACCGGTAAACCACTCCCGCCGCAGCTGGCTGGCATCTTCGATCAGATGGGTGGCGGTGCCGAGGCGTTGTCCCAGTTCGGCAAGGCGACTGGAGTTGGAACTGTTCGGTGCCCCGACGACCAGCAAGATATCGACCTCGGGTACGAGTTTTTTCACTGCATCCTGACGGTTCTGGGTGGCATAGCAGATGTCATCCTTCTTTGGACCCTGAATCGCGGGGAAGCGCTCCCGCAATGCCTGGATCACTTCCGCGGTGTCATCCATGCTCAAGGTGGTCTGGGTGATGTACGCCAAACGCTCGGGATTGCGTGGCTGCAGACGCTGTACATCGGCCACGCCGGAAACCAGGTACATCATGCCAGATTCGACCTGACCCATGGTGCCTTCCACCTCCGGGTGACCAGCGTGGCCGATCAATACCATCTCCATGCCCTCCCGACTGTATTTCTTGACCTCCATGTGCACTTTGGTCACCAGTGGGCAGGTGGCATCGAAGACGGTCAAGCCGCGCTCTTCGGCCCGTTGCCGCACGGCCAGGGGGACGCCGTGGGCACTGAAGATGACCGTTGCGCCGTCCGGGATCTCGTCGAGCTCTTCGACGAAAATTGCCCCCCGATTGCGCAGGTCGTCCACTACGTGACGGTTGTGCACCACCTCGTGACGCACGTAGATCGGGGCGCCGAAGAGCTCCAATGCCCGTTCGACGATTTGGATGGCACGATTGACGCCGGCACAAAAACCACGCGGATTGGCTAAGAGGATATCCATCGAGTTCGGCTCCAGACAATTTTCTGCATGGTCCAGCGCCAGGGCCACGCTGTCAACCGAGATCGCCCCAGCGCGCCTGCAAAATCGCCAGGGCGGCGATGGGAGCGGTTTCGGCACGCAAGATTCGTGGCCCGCAGCGCCGCAACAGAAACCCTCGATCTCTGGCTGCCTGGAGTTCCTCTGGTGCCAGGCCGCCCTCCGGACCCGTCAATAGCTCTACCTCGGTCGCATGTGGCCCAGACATTGAGTTCAGACCCTCCTGCGCGGTGCTATCAAGAACCAAGCAGGTGGGTGCATGAGACTGTTGCAGATAGTCAGCCAGGGACAGTGCCGGGGCGAGGGCAGGCAGGCGGGTGGCCTGACTTTGTTCGGCTGCAGCGATGAGGATCTCCTGCCAACGCTTCCGTCTTTTTTCCCCTTGCGTCTCCACCAGAGGAACCTGGCAATATCGGCTGTGTAGCGGCTGGATCCGCGCCACGCCGAGTTCGGTAGCCTTCTGCAACAGCCAGTCCCAGCGCTCGCCACGCAACACGGGCACCGCCAGAGTTACTGCCAGGGGGCTGGCGGTGTCGCGCAAGATGCCTTCCTCCACCGCCAGGAGCGCGGCTTTCCCTGCGACGCCGGTCAGGGTGGCGCGGTATTCATGCCCATCGCCAGTAAACAGTGTGAGTTCCTGCCCGCGACGGGCACGCAGCACGCGCAGCAGGTGATGGCTGGGCGCTTCGGCCAGCGCAAATTCGCCCGCCCGGGGCGTGATGTCGCTGTAAAGATGGATACGAGGCATAGACCTATTGTGGGCGATCTGTCCGTTCCCGCAAAGATCGGGATGACCGGCGCGGCACACTGCTCTATCCTTGCCGCATGAAAGACTTGCTGAGAATCGACGGGGACTGGATCGGGCAACAGCTGCGACGCTGTGCCGAGAGCATCATCTTGCCCGGCTATCAACGGGTGGCCAGTTCGCGCAAGCCGGATGGCAGTATCGTCACCAGCGCCGACATCGACAGCCAGAACTTCCTGCAGGAAGCCCTGCTCCGTCGTTACTCCGAAATCCCTCTGCTGGGGGAAGAGATGAGTCAGGTGGAACAGGCCGAGCTGCTGCGCAGCGCAGAACTTCTCTGGTGTCTCGATCCCCTGGATGGGACCAGCAATTTTGCCGCTGGTGTGCCGGTATTTGGCATCAGTCTGGCGCTTCTGGACGCCGCTGGGCCCTTACAGGCCTGGATTTACGATCCCATGCGCGAAACCCTGTTTACGGCACGGCGCGGCGGCGGGGCCTACGTGAATGGCACGCCTCTCCACACGCGCCAGGCCCCGAATCTGCGTGCCACGGTTGGCGTGGTGGACTACAAACGCCTGACGCGGGAGCTGGCGCTGCGCTTGCTGACGCAACAGCCGTTCCATAGCCAGCGCAATTTTGGCAGCTGCGTGCTGGAGTGGAGCTGGCTGGCGGCAGGCTACTATCACTTCTACCTGCACGGAGCACAGCAGCTCTGGGACCGCGCCGCGGGTTCCCTGATTTTGCAGGAGGCGGGCGGCCAAATGAGTACCCTCGACGGCGCGGCCCTGCCATTGCGGGGCTTGCAGAAGACTTCCGTGCTGGCCACCCTGGACCCGCAGTTACACGCCGCCTGGCGAGAATACCTTGCCAAGATCGACACGGAATCGATCTTTCATCCTCCTGTGGAGTAGGTGGCGCTGGGTGGGTTCCCATGGAAATGCGCAAACTCCAGCGGTACACCGTCAACCCCCGCTGCAGTGGCGTGTTGGTCCGGCCTCCCGCGCCTGCACATCACCCGCGAGGAGATACTCGCCTTATGAGGCGGCTGCTGCGCGATCTGTCCGGAGCGGACCTTAGTAAACGGTTGGAGCGGTTGGGCTAACAGGGTCACCGGACAAGGTGGCAGTCCCCTGCGGCTGACCAGCATTGCGCAGGACGAGCGGCATTGAACCGCCCGGCGGTTCCGCTCTCGAGTTCCCAAATAGTCCCGCTTGATTTATCCTTGAACCTATTTCTATCGCCACCTGAAGGACGTCCCCTATGGCCACCATCCGCAACCTGGCTCTGAGCCTCCTCCCTGTTACCGAAACGGCAGCGCGCGCTGCCAGCAGCTGGATTGGTCGGGGCGAAAAGGAGCAGGGGGACGGTGCGGCGGTCGACGCCATGCGGGCGGCTCTGGCGCAAGTGCCCATGCGCGGTACGGTGGTCATCGGAGAAGGCGAGAAAGATGAAGCCCCGATGCTCTACAATGGTGAGACCGTTGGCTGCGGTACGGGTCCCGAAGTTGATATCGCCGTCGATCCGGTAGAGGGAACCACATTCATGTCTTACGGCATGCCCGGCTCCATCTGTGTGCTGGCTGCCGCTCCCAAGGGCAGCATGTTCCGCCCTGGCCCGGCCTTCTACATGGACAAGCTGGTGGTTCCGGCGCCGGCGCGCGGCAAGATCGACCCGGCGGCCCCCATGAAGGACAAGTTGCATGCGCTGGCCAAGGCGCTCGGCAAGGATGTCAAGGAGCTACGCATCTTCTTGCTGAAAAAGCCGCGTCATGATGGCATGATCAAGGAAATTCAAGCGGCTGGCGCCACGGTGCGCCTGCAGACGGATGGTGACGTGAGTGGTGGGATCATGGCTGCCCTGGGCACCAAGGTGGATGCGATGATGGGCATTGGCGGCACCCCTGAGGGCGTGATCACCGCCTGCGCCGCGCGTGCCATGGGAGCCGACATGTTTGGCGCGTTGGCGCCGCAGAAGCCTGGTGAGGCAGAAGCCATCGCCGAGGCCGGGCTCAAGGTCGGCGCATGGATTGGCCGCGATGAGCTGGTGGCCAGTGATGACGTTCTCTTTGTTGCTACCGGGCTGACCAGCGGTGATATTCTGGATGGTGTATCCCGCTCACATTTCTTCGTCGAGAGCGAAAGTCTGGTGATTTCCGGTCACGACGGCATTCTGCGCCGGGTGCGTACCCACCAGCGGGCCGACGACTGATTTTTTGAAACTAGCTGCGGCGCCCGGCCTCATGCCGGTCGCCTCTCTGAGGAGCCTATATGACCGTATCTCGTACCGAACTCGCCAATGCCATCCGCATCCTTGCCATCGACGCCGTGCAGAAGGCCAACAGTGGCCATCCGGGTATGCCCATGGGTATGGCCGACATTGCCGAAGTGCTGTGGAACGATTTTCTCGTTCATAATCCCGCCAATCCGCATTGGGCGGGGCGTGATCGCTTCCTGCTGTCCAACGGTCACGGTTCGATGTTGCAGTACGCTCTGCTGCACCTGAGCGGCTACGACCTCTCTCTGGACGACATCAAGGCCTTCCGTCAGTGGCACAGCAAGACCCCGGGCCACCCCGAATATCGCGATACCCCTGGCGTCGAGACCACGACCGGCCCTCTTGGACAGGGTTTGGCTAATGGTGTCGGTATGGCCCTGGCAGAGAATCTGCTGGCCAAGCAGTTCAATCGTCCCGGTCATGAGATCGTCGATAACTACACCTATGTCTTCCTGGGTGATGGCTGCCTCATGGAAGGGGTCTCTCACGAGGCCTGCTCCCTCGCCGGAGTGTGGGGCCTGCACAAGCTCATCTGTTTTTACGACGACAACAATATCTCCATTGATGGCCACGTCGATAACTGGTTTGCCGACGATACCCCGGCGCGTTTCGAGGCCTATGGCTGGCATGTGATCCGCAATATCAATGGCCATGATCCCGAGGCGGTCAAGAAGGCCATCATCGCGGCACGGGCACAGAGCAGCAAGCCAGTGCTCATCTGCTGCAAGACGGTGATTGGCGAAGGCTCACCCAACAAGGCCGGCACCCACGATGTCCACGGCGCCGCCTTGGGTGTCGAGGAAGTCGCCGCCACCCGCAAGCACCTGGGTTGGCCTTCCAACGAGCCCTTCTTTGTGCCCCAAGAGATCTATCAGGGTTGGGACGCCCGTGCCAAGGGCAAGGCCGCGGAAGCGAACTGGCAGGAGAAGTTTGCTGCCTACAAGACGGCTTTCCCCAAGGAGGCGGCGGAATTCGAGCGCCGGCTGCAGGGCAAACCGAGTGCAGAGTTTGACGCAGCCATTGCCAAGGTCATTGCCGATTTCCGTGCCGAAGCGCCGAAGATCGCCACCCGCGTCGCCTCCGGCAAGACCATTCAGGGCATCGCCGCGGCAATGCCGGAATTCCTGGGCGGTTCTGCCGACTTGAGCCCTTCCAATAACACCCGTTGGAAAGAGGCGGCAGATCTCGGTAAAGATAAGGTGGACGGCAATTACATTCACTACGGCGTGCGCGAGTTCGGCATGTCGGCGATCATGAATGGCGTGACCCTCTATGGTGGCTTCCTCCCCTTTGGTGGCACCTTCCTGATCTTCTCGGATTACAGCCGTAACGCCATCCGCATGTCGGCCCTCATGGGGCTGCGCGTCGTCTATGTCATGACCCACGATTCCATTGGTCTCGGCGAAGACGGGCCGACCCACCAGCCCATCGAGCAGGTCAACAGCCTGCGTTTGATCCCTAACCTGCATGTTTGGCGCCCTGCTGATGCGGTGGAAACCGCCATTGCCTGGGAGTCTTCGGTCAAGCAGGAACGCACGCCAAGCCTCCTCGCCCTCAGCCGCCAGAATCTGCCCGCCCTGCCGCACAGCGACGCCAGTATCGAAGGCGCGCGCCGCGGGGCTTACGTAGTCAAGGCGGCGGCAGGCAAGGAAGATGGCATCCTTATGGCGAGCGGCTCCGAGGTCGAACTTGCCCTGGCTGCGCAGGCGGAGCTGGCCAATGCCGGCGTGCACGTGCGGGTGGTATCCATGCCCTGTTTGGAAATTTTTGATGCCCAGGACGCCGCCTACCGCGAGAGTGTACTGCCCGCGGCCCTGAGCAAGCGCTTGGCGGTGGAAGCTGGCAGCACCGGGCTCTGGTACAAATATGTCGGGCTGCAGGGTGGGGTGGTCGGCATCGATCACTTCGGCGCGTCTGCCCCCGCACCAGTGCTCTTCGAGAAGTTCGGCTTCACCGTTGCGCATGTGGTCGAGCGCTTTCGGGCACTCTAAGAATTCATCAGAAACTTTGAGGAGTTAGGGAATGACAATTCGTGTCGGTATCAATGGCTTTGGACGTATCGGACGCATGGCTTTCCGCGCCATCGCCAAGGAAGCGGAGTTCAAGGATCTCGAGGTGGTCGCCATCAACGACCTGTTGGAGCCCGGTTATTTGGCGTACATGCTGCAGTACGATTCGGTCCACGGTCGTTTTCCCGGTGAAGTGAAGGTCGAGGGCAGTCATCTCCTCATCAACGGCAAGAGCGTGCGCCTCACCGCCGAGCGTGACCCCGCCAACCTCAAGTGGAACGAAGTACAGGTGGATCTGGTGATCGAATCGACGGGTTTCTTCCTCACCGCAGAGACTTGCCAGAAGCACATCGACGCCGGTGCCAAGAAGGTCGTGCAGTCCGCGCCCTCCAAGGACGACACCCCGATGTTCGTTTACGGCGTCAATCATGGCAAGTATGCCGGCGAAAAGATCGTTTCCGCGGCTTCTTGCACCACCAACTGTCTGGCCCCGGTGGCCAAGGTGCTGCATGACCAGTTCGGCATCAAGCGCGGTCTGATGAGCACCATCCATGCCGCCACTGCCACCCAGAAGACCGTCGATGGCCCCTCGGCTAAGGATTGGCGCGGTGGCCGCGGCATTCTCGAAAACATCATTCCTTCCAGCACTGGCGCGGCCAAGGCGGTGGGCAAGGTGATTCCCGAGCTCAACAAAAAGTTGACGGGTATGTCCTTCCGCGTGCCCACTTCCGATGTCTCCGTCGTCGATCTGACCGCCGAGTTGAACAAGGAAACCAGCTACGAGGAAATCTGCCAGGCGATGAAGGCGGCCAGCGAAGGTCCCCTCAAGGGTGTGCTCGCCTACACCGAGGATGCCGTGGTCTCCACCGATTTTCGCGGTTTTTCGGCACCGTCGATTTTTGATGTCAAGGCGGGAATCCAGCTCGATCCGACCTTCGTCAAGGTAGTCTCCTGGTACGACAATGAGTATGGCTACACCTGCAACATGCTGCGCTTCGTTAAGCATGTAGCGAGCCACTGAGGGTCTCGTCATGCACATTTTGACCTTTGCCGAAGTCTGTCAGCGCGGTGAGGCACGGGGGAATCGCGTCTTTATCCGTGCCGATCTCAATGTTCCCCTCAACGATCAAGGCCAGATCACCGAGGATACCCGGGTCCGGGCCTCGGTTCCGGCAGTGCAGATGGCCCTGGATGCCGGCGCAGCGGTGATGATCACCTCGCATTTGGGGCGCCCCACGGAGGGTGAGTTCAAACCCGAGGACTCCTTGGCTCCAGTGGCCAAGCGGTTGGCAGAGCTGCTCGGTAAGCCCGTACGCCTGCAGCAGAATTGGGTAGATGGCGGCTTCGAGCTGCATCCTGGCGAAGTGGTGATGCTGGAAAACTGCCGCCTCAACAAAGGCGAGAAGAAGAATGACGATGCCTTGGCACAAAAGTACGCCAAGCTCTGCGATATCTTCGTGCATGACGCCTTTGGCACTGCCCATCGCGCCGAAGCCAGCACTTACGGAATCGCCAAGTACGCGCCCATTGCTTGTGCCGGCCCGTTGCTCGCGGCCGAGATCGATGCCATCCAGAGGGCCCTGGCCAACCCCAAACGCCCGCTGATCGCCATTGTCGCAGGCTCCAAAGTTTCCACTAAATTGACCATCCTGCAGGCCCTGGCCGACAAGGTGGACGGACTCATCGTCGGTGGTGGTATCGCTAACACCTTCTTGTTGGCTGCCGGTCATGCCATCGGCAAGAGTCTAGCGGAGCCCGATTTGATCGAAGAGGCACGCAAGGTCATTGACAAGATGAAGGCCCGCGGTGCGGAAGTCCCGATTCCTGTTGATGTCGTGGTGGCCGATCGCTTTGCCGCCGATGCCAAAGCCACGGTCAAGACTGTTGATCAGGTTGGCCCCGAGGATATGATTCTCGATATCGGCCCGAAGACGGCGCAACAGCTTGCCGACAAGCTCAAGGCTGCCGGTACCATCGTTTGGAATGGACCGGTCGGGGTCTTTGAGTTCGATGCTTTTGCCAACGGTACCAAGACCTTGGCCATGGCCATCGCTGCAAGTCCGGCCTTCTCCATTGCTGGTGGTGGCGATACCCTGGCGGCAATTGCCAAATATGATATTGCTGACAAGGTAGGATATATCTCTACGGGTGGTGGGGCCTTCCTCGAGGTGCTCGAGGGTAAGACCCTGCCGGCTTTTGAGATTCTAGAGGCTCGTGCCCGGGGGTAGGCCCATATGATTCGCCGCACCAAGATTGTTGCGACGCTAGGACCGGCGAGCAGCTCCGCCGAGGTCATCGACCGATTGATCGAGGCAGGCCTGGATGTTGTGCGCCTCAATTTCTCCCACGGAACGGCCGAGGGCCACCTGCGCACGGCGGAACTGGTGCGGGAACGTGCACGGGCGCATGGCCGCGCCATCGGCGTCCTTGCCGACCTGCAAGGACCGAAGATCCGCATCGGCAAATTTGCCGAGGGTAAGATCCAGTTGCGGGAGGGAGACCCCTTCATCCTTGATATCCACTGCGAACTGGGTGACCAGACGCGGGTGGGGGTGACCTATCCGCAACTCATCAAGGATGTGGAACGGGGCGCGACCTTACTGCTCAATGACGGCATGATCGTGCTCTGGGTGGACAAGGTGCAGGGCAACGAGATCCATACCCGCGTGGTGCAGGGTGGCGAGTTGTCCAACAACAAGGGGATCAACCGGGCGGGCGGAGGACTGACCGCGCCCGCGCTGACCGACAAGGATCGGCAGGACATCGTTACTGCGGCGCAGTTGGAAGCGGATTATCTTGCGGTCTCCTTTCCGCGCAGTGGTGCAGACATGGACGAGGCGCGGCGGCTGTTTCGTGAAGCCGGTGGTCATGGGGCCTTGGTGGCCAAGATCGAGCGTGCTGAGGCGGTAGAGGCCATCGAGGATATCCTGAAGGCTTCTGAGGCGGTGATGGTTGCCCGCGGTGATCTGGGCGTCGAAATCGGTGATGCTGCCGTGCCACCGGTACAAAAGCGTATCATCGCTATGGCGCATCGCTACCATCGTCTTACCATTACCGCGACGCAGATGATGGAGTCGATGATCCATCAGCCGATTCCGACGCGAGCAGAGGTCTCCGATGTTGCCAATGCCGTGCTCGACGGCACCGACGCCGTCATGCTCTCCGCCGAGACGGCCTCCGGCCAGTATCCGGTGGAGGCCGTCGCGGCCATGGCGCGGACCTGTCTCGAAGTCGAGCGGCAGATGCCCTGTGATGTCGATGAACCGTTCTTCGATCGGACCTTGGAGCGGGTGGATGAAACCATTGCCGCTGCCGCCATCCTCGCCACCCAGCGTGCGCCGATTGCCGCTATTGCCGCCTTTACCGAGAGTGGTTCGACGGCACTGTGGCTGTCGCGAGCGGATTCCCGGGTGCCGATCTACGCTCTCACTCCGCAAGTCTATACGCGGCGTAAGGTCACCCTGTATCGTGGGGTACACCCGGTCAATTTCCCGCAGAGTCGTCACGACGATCCCTTGCAGGTGATGCGCTCGGCAGAAGACGAACTGCGCCGCCGCGGTGTCGTGCGGGATGGCGACTTAATCCTAATCACCATCGGAGAGCCGATTGGTGCGCCGGGGGGTACGAATACCCTGAAGCTGGTGCGTGTGGGCGCGGCCAGCCGGATTTGAACCGTAACTGTTTTTTCTACTGCTAGTGAGGTAACAGCGATGGCAATGGTATCTATGCGGCAACTGCTCGATCACGCCGCCGAGCACGGATATGGAATTCCCGCCTTTAACGTCAACAACTTGGAGCAGGTGCGGGCGATCATGGAGGCCGCGGCCGCCGTCGACGCTCCGGTCATTCTGCAGGCCTCGGCTGGTGCCCGCAAGTACGCCGGTGAGCCTTTTCTTCGTCACCTGATTCTGGCAGCGGTGGAGGAGTATCCAGACATCCCCGTGGTACTGCATCAGGATCATGGCGCCAGCCCCGCCGTCTGCATCCAGGCCATCCGTTCTGGCTTCACCAGCGTGATGATGGACGGTTCCCTGCTGGAAGATGCCAAAACTCCGGCCAGCTATGACTACAATGTCGCAGTGACCGCCAAGGTGGTCGAGATGGCGCACGCCGTGGGTGTGACTGTCGAGGGCGAACTGGGTTGTCTGGGCTCGCTCGAAACCGGCATGGCTGGTGAAGAGGATGGTGTCGGTGCCGAGGGCTGCCTGAGCCACGACCAGCTCCTTACCGATCCGGAAGAGGCCGCGCAGTTCGTCAAGGCGACCAAGCTCGACGCCCTGGCCATCGCCATTGGTACCAGCCACGGCGCCTACAAGTTCACCCAGCCGCCGACCGGCAAGATCCTGCGCATCGACCGCGTCAAGGAGATCCACGAGCGCATCCCCGACACTCACCTGGTCATGCATGGTTCCAGCTCCGTGCCCCAGGATTGGCTCAAAATCATCCACGAATTCGGTGGTGACATCGGCGAGACCTATGGTGTGCCGGTGGAAGAAATTCAGGAAGGCATCAAGCATGGTGTGCGCAAGGTCAACATCGACACCGATCTGCGCCTGGCAGCCACCGGTGCGGTGCGGCAGAGCCTGTACAAGAACCCCAAGAACTTCGATCCGCGCAAGTTCTTGCAGGCTTCCCTCGACGCCATGCGCGACATCTGCAAGGCGCGCTACGAGGCCTTTGGTTCTGCCGGTCAGGCCAGCAAGATCAAGGCGATCCCCATGGATACCATGGTCAAGAAGTACAAGGCCGGTGATCTCGATCCGCGGGTCAAGGGCGCCTAAGCCTTTTCGCCCCTCTGCCACCCGCGGGTGGCATGCTGTGCTGGGGCGCCTCCGGGCGCTCCAGCCGTTTTGCAAGGAGCCATGTTATGCCTCAGTACAAGATTTCTCCCTCCATACTGTCGGCCGACTTCGCCCGTCTGGGTGAGGAAGTGCGCGCGGTGGACGAGGCCGGCGCCGATTACATCCACGTCGATGTGATGGATAACCACTTCGTTCCCAACCTCACCATCGGCCCGCTGGTGGCGGCGGCGATCAAGCCGCATACCCAGAAGCCGCTGGATGTGCACCTGATGATCAGCCCGGTGGATGCCATCATCCCCGAATTTGCCAAGGCCGGTGCCGACATCATCACCGTGCATCCGGAAGGTACCATCCATCTCGATCGCACCATCCAGCTCATCCATAGCGTTGGGTGCAAGGCCGGTGTCTCGTTGAACCCGGCGACGCCCCTGGAAGTGCTCGATTACGTCCTCGAAAGCATCGATCTGGTGCTAGTGATGAGTGTCAACCCGGGTTTTGGCGGGCAGAGCTTCATCGATTACAGCCTGCGCAAGATCGAAGCCATCCGCAAACGGATCGACGCGACCGGCAAGGCCATCGAGCTGGAAGTGGATGGTGGCGTGAAGGTGAGCAACGTGCGTCAAGTGGCCGATGCCGGAGCCGATGTCTTTGTCGCTGGCAGTGCCATCTATAATACCCCGGATTACAAGGCTACCATCGCCGCCTTCCGGGCTGCCCTGGCAGGCTGAGTTCTCTAGATGCGCCAGGCAAGCTTCGCCGCAGATATCGTGCTGATCGATCTCGATGGCACCCTCATCGACACCGCCCCGGACCTTGCCGGGGCAGCCAACCATGTCCTGCAAACCTTGGGGCGGGAGCCGGCACCCATGCCCGTCATCCGTGGCTTCATTGGCAATGGCGTGCGGGAGCTGATGCGTCGCGCCCTGGCCATCCAGGCGGAGCCCAGTGAGGCCGAGCTCGACGCCGCCATGCCGGAGTTTTCTGCGTATTACGGCGCGCATCTGACCACCCATAGTGCTGCTTACGCGGGGGTCGAGGAGGCGTTACAGGAGCTGCAGGGGCAGGGGCGTAAACTGGTCTGCATCACCAACAAGGCGGAGCAGTTTACGTTGCCGTTGCTGGAGCGTCTGGGACTGCGCGGCTATTTCGATCTGGTTTTGTCGGGCGACAGTCTGCCGCGCAAAAAGCCGGATCCCTTGCCGCTCCTGCATGCGGCAGAGCATTTTGGTGTAGGCCCAAAAAGCGGCCTGCTGGTCGGTGACTCGATCAACGACGCCCAGGCTGCGCGAGCCGCCGGGATGCCGGTGGTGGCGGTCAGTTATGGCTACCGCGGCGATATGCCTCTGGCAGACTTGGCAGCCGATGCCGTTATCGATACACTGCCGCAACTGCTGCCTTTATTGCGGTAGCTACGGTTTGGGATTTCGGGTGATATGACAAATCTCGGGTGGACGACGAAAGGTTGGCGATGGCGCGGCTGCTGATTGCAGGCAGTCTGTGATTTCTATTGCCAATTTTCGAGGTGACCCGTGCTGATTGCCGAGCGTTTTCAGTCCCTGGCCCGTGAGGGCTACAATCGTATTCCCCTGAGTCGTGAGATCCCCGCCGATCTCGATACCCCCCTCTCTGCCTTTCTCAAAGTCGTCGACGGTCCCTATGCCTATCTCTTCGAGTCGGTGCAGGGCGGCGAGAAGTGGGGGCGTTACTCCATTATCGGTCTGCCGGCGCGGGAGCGCATCGAGATTCGCGGGCAGCAGATCCAGCGCTTCGTCGATGGCGTGTTGCAGGAGCAATGTCAGGTTGCCGATCCCCTCGCCTGGGTCAGCGAGTTCCGTCAGCGTTTCCGCGCGGCGCCCTCGGACGATCTTGCGGATCGCTTTACTGGCGGGCTGGTGGGCTATTTCGGCTACGATATCGTCCGCTACATCGAGCCGCGTCTGGCGCGGGTCGAGCCCCTGCCCGATCCCCTCGACCTGCCGGAGATCCAGTTGCTGGTGGCGGATGAGATCCTGCTCTTCGACAATCTGCGCGGCACCCTGCGTCTGCTTTTGCAGGTCGATCCCCAGCGCCCCGATGCCTACAGCGCAGGGCAGGCCCGCCTCGCCGAGCTGGAGGAACGACTGCGCGGTCCACTGCCGCCAGCGAGCCAGACGGAGCGGCGTGGGCGGGTAGATGAAGAAGACTTCCAGGCAAGCTTCAGCCGTGCGGGCTATATGGCTGCCGTGCAGCGGATTCGCGAATACATTGCCGCCGGCGATGTCATGCAGGTCGTGCCCTCGCAGCGCCTGTCGATCCCCTTCGCCGCGCCGCCCCTGGATCTGTACCGCGCCCTGCGCCGCATCAATCCTTCGCCCTACCTGTTCTATGTGGATCTGGGACGCACCCAGTTGGTGGGTTCCTCGCCGGAGATCTTGGTGCGTGTGGAAGATGGTGAGGTGACGGTGCGGCCCATTGCCGGCACACGACCGCGCGGCAAAACGGCGGAGGCCGACCGGGCTTTGGAAGAAGAGCTGCTGGCGGACCCCAAGGAACGCGCCGAGCACTTGATGCTTATCGATCTTGCCCGCAATGACGTCGGTCGCATTGCCGAAACGGGTTCGGTACGCCTCACGGAATCCTTTGCCGTCGAGCGCTACTCCCACGTCATGCACATCGTCTCTCAGGTCACTGGCCGTCTGCGCCCCGGCCTCGATGCCATGGATGCCCTGCGCGCCACCTTTCCGGCCGGGACGGTCTCCGGTGCCCCCAAGATTCGTGCCATGGAGATCATCCGCGAGCTGGAGCCGGTGGCGCGCGGGGTCTATGCCGGCGCCGTCGGTTACTGGGGCTGGAATGGCAACATGGACACCTGCATTGCCATTCGCACGGCAGTGGTACAGGACGGGCAACTGCATATCCAGGCGGGCGGTGGCATTGTCGCCGATTCCCAGCCGGCAGCGGAGTGGGAAGAGACCTTGAACAAGCGCCGCGCCATGTTTCGTGCGGTGGATATGGCCGAGAATGGCCTCGATCCCGAGGGGAGATAAGCCGATGCTGCTCATGATCGATAATTACGACAGCTTTACTTACAACCTGGTACAGTATTTCGGTGAGCTCGGCGCCGAGGTGCGGGTGGAACGCAACGATGCGATCGATCTGGCGGCCATCGCCGCCCTGGCACCCGAGCGCATCTGTATCTCACCGGGGCCGTGCACGCCCAACGAGGCGGGTGTGTCCCTCGCTACCATCCGTACATTTGCCGGCAAGATTCCCATTCTTGGGGTTTGTCTGGGTCATCAGGCGATCGGCCAGGCCTTTGGTGGCGAGGTCGTGCGCGCGCAGCAAGTGATGCACGGCAAGACCTCTCCCATTCACCATCGCGGCCAGGGCGTATTTGCCGGTTTGCCCGATCCGTTTACGGCAACCCGCTATCATTCCCTGATCGTTGCCCGCGACACCTTGCCCGACTGCCTGGAGGTGACGGCGTGGACCGCCGAGGGCGAGATCATGGGCTTGCGCCATCGCCAGCTGCCGGTGGAAGGGGTGCAATTTCATCCCGAGTCCATCCTCAGCAGCTACGGCAAGGAGCTTCTGCGCAATTTCCTGGAGGAGGGACGATGAGAGCGATCCGGGAAATCCTGGAAGGTATCGTTGCGGGCCAAGACCTTTCGGCCCGGGAGGCGGAAGGGGTCTTCGCGGCGATCATGCGCGGCGACTGGACTCCCGCGCAGCTAGGCGCCCTCCTCATGGGCCTGCGAATGAAGGGGCAGCGAGTGGAGGAGCTGGTGGGCGCCACCCGCGCGCTGCGGGCCTTCATGACCCGCGTCGAGGTCGATGGCAGCCACCTGGTGGATACCTGCGGCACCGGTGGCGATGCCTGCGGCACCTTCAATATCTCCACGGCCGCCGCGGTGGTGGCAGCGGCGGCCGGGGCGCGGGTGGCCAAACATGGCAACCGCGCGGTATCGGGGCGCAGTGGCAGCGCCGATGTGCTAGAGGCCGTTGGTTTGAACCTGGATCTTCGCCCCGAGCAGGTGGCGGCCTGTATCGATAGCGTCGGCATCGGTTTCTTGTTTGCCCCCGCCCATCATGGCGCCATGCGGCATGCGGTCGGTCCGCGCAAGGAGCTGGGAATCCGCTCCCTCTTCAATCTCATGGGCCCTCTGAGTAATCCGGCTGGTGCCCCGCATCAGGTCCTCGGGGTCTACAGCGAGGCTTGGCTGACGCCCTTGGCGGAGGCCGCGCGGGAGCTGGGCGCGCGCCACGTGCTGGTAGTGCATGGGCACGACGGGCTCGACGAAATCAGTTTGGGTGGGCCCACAGAAGTGGCGGAATTACGCGCCGGAGAGGTGCATCGCTACCGGCTGCAGCCGGCAGACTTCGGGCTGCAGCCGGCGCCGCTGGCGGCGTTGCAGATTGCCGATGTGAGCGAGGCGGCGGCGGTATTTCTGGCAGTTCTGCGCAACGAGCCCGGGCCGCGTCGCGACATCGTTCTGCTCAATGCTGGGGCGGCTCTGTACGCCGCTGATGTGGCCCCCGATCTGGCGACGGGGGTGCAGCGCGCGCGCGCGGCAATGGATAGTGGAGCCGCCTGGGCGAAATGGGAAGCGCTTTTGCAATGCGCCCGCGAGATCTGAGGAACCATGGAAGACATTCTGCAAAAAATTCTGGCGGAAAAACGAAGCGAGCTGGCGCGGCGGCAAAAACGCCTACCGCTCGCTGATCTCGCGTCGACGGCGCGTCTCGCCTCGCCGCCACGGCCCTTTGCCCAATCCCTGCTCGATCGGGCCGCGGCGGGCAAGGCGGCGGTCATTGCCGAAATCAAGAAGGCTTCGCCCTCGGCAGGTATCATTTGCGAGGATTTCAACCCGGTGGAAATCGCCCGCGACTATGCTGCGCATGGTGCCACTTGCCTCTCGGTGCTGACCGATGAGTCCTTCTTTCAGGGCAGCGACAGTTACCTGACGGCGGCACGCGAGGCCTGTTCGCTGCCGGTGCTGCGCAAGGATTTCATCATCGATCCCTACCAGGTCTGGGAGGCGCGGGCCATCGGTGCGGATGCGATCCTGCTCATCGTTGCCGCCCTTGCCGATGCCCAGATGGCGGAGCTGGAGGCCTGTGCCCTGGAGTTGGGGATGGACGTGCTGGTCGAGTCGCATGACGCTGCAGAGCTGGACCGTGCCCTGCGCCTGCAAAGCTCCCTGATGGGTATCAACAACCGCGACTTGCGTACTTTCGTCACCGATATCCAGCGCAGTATCGAGCTCCTGCCACAAATTCCGCCGGGGCGGTTGTTGATCAGCGAAAGCGGTATCCGCCAGCGAGCGGACGTGCAAACCCTGCGCAGCGCAGGAATTCATGCCTTCCTCGTGGGGGAAGGACTGATGCGCACGCCGAACCCGGGCCAGGCACTGCAGGAGCTTTTTGCCGACTGACTCCATGTTCCGCGATTGCATCTTGCCCGTAGCGGTAGTGTAATCGCAAGATGCGGTATCTAGGGAGAAATCTATGCAGGCGACGGTAGAATGGACGGGGTCGGGAGGGATGGCCTTCGTGGCCCATGCCGACAGCGGCCATGGCGTGGTGATGGACGCTTCGCCGGACATCGGCGGACACAATTTGGGCGCGCGGCCCATGGAAATGGTCCTCATGGGTCTGGGCGGTTGTTCCAGTATCGATGTGCTGATGATTCTGCAGAAATCGCGCCAGGACGTGCGCGCCTGCCGAGTGGAGATCAGCGCCGAACGCGCCGAGCAAGATCCCAAGGTCTTTACCGTGATCCATCTACAGTTTTTCGTGACCGGCAAAGAACTCGATCCACGCCGCGTTGCCCATGCCATCCAGCTTTCCGCAGACAAATACTGCTCGGTGAGCATCATGCTGGGTAAGACCGCGAAAATCACCCACGACTATACCATTTTGGGGATAGACTGAATGTTACTCAGCAAGACCAGCGAATATGCCTTGCAGGCTCTGATTTATCTGGCAACCCAGCCGCCGGGAGAGTTGGTGCTGAGCGGCGAAATCTGGGAATATCTCAAAGACCCTGAGGACCCCCGCGTGCCACCGCGCCAGTACCTGGCAAAAATCCTACAGGACCTCAGCAAGGCCGGCATTCTCGAATCCCGCAAGGGGCGTGGCGGTGGTTTTGTATTGGCGCCGGGTGCGGAAGAGAAAAATATTCTGGATGTGGTAGAGATCGTCGAGCGCAAGCCCTTGGGACAGGGCTGTGTTTTGGGTCTGAAAAAATGCGAAGACGCCACCGCCTGCCCAGTGCACTATGCCTGGAAGCCCCTCAAGGCCGAGGTCATCGAGCTGCTCAGCCAGCAGACCATTGGCAGCATGGCGGAGGCTGTGCGTGCGGGCAAGTATCGCATCCACCTCCCCGGCGGCAGCACCTTGCGGGTCAAGGCTTCCGCCTAGCTTCGCCGAGATTTGCCTAAATCCAGAGGGCGCCGCGGGTCACCACGCGAGACAGGCTCTGCATGGCCATGCGCAGGGGGCGGGGCAGTTTCGCAGCGCCCATTTCCTCGGCTTTTTCGGCGTGCCCCACTTCGTCGCACTCCATCTGTTCCAGGATGCGGCGGCTGCGTTCGTCTTCCAGGGGCAGATCCTGCAGATGCTCCTTGAGATGTTCCTCGACCAGATTCTCCACGGCTACCACCAGGCCCAGGTTGGCCCCGTGACCGCGGCGTGCGGCGGCATAGCCCATGCCCCAGGCGGTGGCGTACCAGAGCGGCCCAAGCAGGCTGGGGCGGCTGTGGAGTTCGCGCAGGCGCTCCTCGCACCAACGCAGATGATCTTCTTCCTCGCTGCGCGCTTTGCGTAACACGGCACGCAATTCCGGGTCGCTGCTGCCGGCTTCCTGTCCGGTGTAGAGCGCCTGGGCCATGACCTCGCCGGCGTGGTTGACGCGCATCATGCGCCCGGCACGGCGACGCTCCCAAGGGCGTAAGAGCTTATCGGGCGCCCCGGCAGCGGGATTGGCGCGGCCGCTACCACGGCTTTGCCCGCTGAGGGTGCGCAAGGCATTATCGACGGAGAGGATTGCCTGATCGAGGAAGTTCATACGCTATCTGACCCGCGCTGCCATTTCGGGTTATCATGGCGCCATGCCAGTGGAGGGTCAAACATGAGTTTTTACCAGCGCCATCTGTTCCTCTGTCTGAACCAGCGCGAGAATGGTGAGCAGGCCTGCAACAACGGTGGCCTCGCGGAAGAGGTCTTTCATCAGGCCAAGAAACACGCCAAGAAGCTGGGCATCCATGGCGAAGGGCAGGTGCGCGTCAACCGCGCTGGTTGTCTCGGCCGTTGCAGCGAGGGCCCAGTGGCGGTCGTCTATCCAGACGCGGTCTGGTATACCTACATCGATGCCGAGGATGTGAAAGAGATCGTCGAATCGCACCTGCGCGATGGCAAGCCGGTGGAGCGGCTACGCATCTGATGCTACCCATTGATCGCAGCCACCTCTATGACGGCCAGGAACTCGCCCTCGAATGTGTGGGCGAGGCGGTGGAGATTCCCGGTCCGGCCGGGATTCTGGAGGGTCTGACCGCTTGTCCGGAAAAAGAGACGCGCGGTATCGTGGCGGTGATCCTGCACCCGCATCCCCTCTATGGGGGCACTCTCAACAACAAGGTCGTGCATTATCTCAGCCGTACCTGCAATCTCCTCGGCATTCCCTCCCTGCGCTTCAATTTTCGTGGGGTGGGCAAAAGTGCCGGGCGCTATGATGCCGGACGTGGCGAGGTGGAGGATTGCCTGGCCGTTCTCGACTGGGTGACGGAGCGTCGCCCCGGCTTTCCCATCTGGCTCGCGGGCTTTTCCTTCGGTGCCTTCGTTGCCTATCAGGCGGCCAGCCGCGATGCCCGTGTCGAGCGCCTGTTGACGGTCGCCCCCCCGATCAATCTTTTCGATTTTTCGGTGGCGCCGGTTCCCCGCTGTCCCTGGACCGTGGTGCAGGGACAGGAGGACGAACTGGTCCCGGCCAAGGAGGTTAGCGCCTGGTTGGAGAGCCTCTCGGTCCAGCCGGCGCGGATCGACCTGCCTGCCGATCATTTCTTCCATGGTAAGCTGACGCTGCTGCAGAACGCTCTGCTCGATCGATTCCAGGCGCAGTTGGGGGAGGAAAATCAACACGCCAAGCCCTGCCGTGCCTTTTCCCCGGCTTGAACTCCAGGCCGTCGCCAAGGCCTATGCCGGGCGTCCTGTCTTGCGGGGACTGTCTTTTGCCGTGGGCGTTGGCGAGTGTTACGCCCTGCTTGGCCCCAATGGTGCCGGCAAGAGCACTTCAGTACGCTGCATTCAGGGCCTGACGCCCTTTGACTCGGGTGAGATCCGTCTCGATGGCCGTCCGCTGACGCAGTGGCCGGCGGGGGGGCACGAACGGATTGGCGTGGTGCCGCAGAGCGATCAGCTCGATCCCGACTTCACCGTCGAGGAAAATCTCTGGACCTACGGGCGCTATTTCCGTTTGCCGGCGGCGCTGATCCGCAGTCGCAGCCGCGAACTCCTGGCCTTCATGAGCCTGGAGGAATTTGCCCAGCGTCCGATTCAGGCGCTGTCTGGGGAAATGCGACGGCGGCTTTCCGTAGCCCGCGCCCTGATCCATCAGCCGCAGCTCCTTCTCCTCGATGAGCCCACCACCGGCCTCGATCCCCAGGCCCGCCACCTGCTCTGGCAACGCTTGCGGACCCTGCAGCGCGAGGGGGTCACGCTCCTGCTCACGACCCACTATCTCGACGAGGCGGAACGCCTAGCGGATCGAGTCGGTATCCTCCAGCAGGGGAGCATTCTCGCCGAGGATGCGCCCGTAGCGATGATCCAGAAACATATCCCAGGAGAAGTCTTGGAGCTGCGTCGGCACGATGGCGCCCTGCCCGACGCCGAGAATTGGCACCAAGGGCGGGTGGCGGCGGCAGAGCGTAGTGGCGACACCCTGTTTCTTTTCGATCCGCAGCTGGATGCCGTCCGCGCCCATTTTGCCGTCGATCCGCAGTACCAGTTATTGCAGCGTCCGGCAACGCTGGAGGATGTGTTTCTACGCCTGACCGGGCGCGAGCTGCGCGAGGAAGAAGGCTGATGGCTTGGTTTCTGCCCAGCTGGGGTGCGTTGGCGGTACTGCGGCGCAATTTTCTGGTCTGGCGCAAGTTGCTCTTGCCCAGCCTGCTCGGCAATTTTGTCGATCCCTTGCTCTACCTGCTCGCATTGGGCTATGGCTTGGGGCATTTCGTTGGCAAGATGGAGGGGATGCCGTACATCACCTTCATTGCCTCGGGGATCGTCGCCAGCTCGGCGATGAACACCGCAACCTTTGAGGGACTCTACTCGGCCTATACGCGCATGGCGGTACAGAATACGTATCTGTCGATTCTCGCCACGCCTCTGCAAATTGGTGATATTGTCACTGGCGAGCTGCTTTGGTGTGCGGTGAAGGGGGCTATCAGTGCCCTGGCGATCATCATCGTGGCGGGCCTTTTAGGTGCCATCGACTGGCAATGGCAGGTCATTCTGGCCCTGCCGGTCATCCTGCTGACGGGCTTCAGCTTTGGGGCCATCGCCCTGGCCTTCACCGCCCTGTCGCGTAGTTACGATTTTTTCATGTATTACTTCACCCTGGCGGTGACCCCGATGTTCCTTTTCTGCGGGGTCTTCTACCCGCTGCATACCCTGCCGGTCTTTGCCCAAAACATCGCAGCAGTCCTCCCCCTCACCCACGCCGTTCTCCTCCTGCGGCCCCTCCTTACCGGACACGCGCCAGCGCAGGTGGGGCTGCATCTTGCCATCCTGCTGGCCTACGCCCTGGGCGCCTATGTCCTCGCCGCCTTCCTCTTGCGGCGGCGCCTATTGCGTTGATAAGTCGAATGAAATCGTCGCATTGCCGTGCCAGCCTCCGAAAGGATTGCTAAGTACGTTGCCGCGACGTTGATCTACAGGCGGCTGGTCCCGCGACCAGCAGGGACGGGGAGTTTTGGAGAAAGATCATGAGCGCAGAAACAATCGGGCTTGGCAGCGGAAAGCGTATTCAGGATTATATTGGTGAGACCCCGAGCTGGCCCGAGGGAACCCGGCTGCAGCGGGTGCCGATGACCGCCGTGCAGTGGTGCATCTGGGCCCTGGCGGTGGCGAGTAAATTTTTGAGGGGCTGATCATCCTGGTAGGTACGTCCCTACCGCGGAATTTTCTATTGACAGTCTTTCCTCTAGCGGCTTAAATAGCGGGCCTGCAATGGCGCTTTAGCTCAGTCGGTTAGAGCAGCGGAATCATAATCCGCGTGTCCGGGGTTCGAGTCCCTGAAGCGCCACCAAAAAACGAGGCTCTGGCGTAACCACCAGAGCCTTTTTTCCAGTGCGGTGTAACGAATGGGTGCGATTCCATGCCTCTGCTCGCCGATACCATGGCAACAGGGGGCAACACGGGCCGGACGGCAGAAGGCTTCGTTCGCCCAGTCAATTGTCAGGTAACAATTTGCGTCAGCTCATTCGTAGTGCGCACATATTGGTGCTGCAAGAGATAAGATTTGAAACTATTTGGCGCCGGTGCGAGTTTCTTCCCTTTGCGGTGCACCAGGTGCCACATTCTCTGCAACGGAAATCCTTCGACATTGAGCTCGCGCAAGTAACCAGACTCGATTTTCGTGAGCACGCTATGGCGGGAGACCACGGCAACGCCCATACCCACCTTTACCGCCTGTTTAATCGATTCATTGTTATTCATGATCACGCGATCGTCGATGCTCAAGCCGTGATCGGCGAAATAGCGTAAAATTGCTTCTCTCGTGCCCGAACCAGGTTCGCGGAGCACAAATGGCTCCTTGGCAATACGCTCGAGAGGGATTTTTCGGTATCTGGTCAGAGGATAATTGGCCGATGAAATGACCACCAAATCGTTGCGATGAAACGGTAAGGCGACCAGATCCAGAATCTGTGGGGGCTCGCCCATGATCGCCATATCGATGTCATTCCGCTCCAGACTTTTCAGCACGTCCTTGCGATTGGCAATGTCTAGGCGGATCTGGATATGGCCGTGCAATTGGCGAAACCGCGCCAGGAGGTCCACCGCAAAAGCATTCGCCGCCGAAGTCACCGCAATGCGAATTTGTCCGTCATCCACATTGCGCAGGTGCTCCAGGGATCTGGACAGTTCGTTCAACTGCCCCTCGATCTGGGCGCTGGTGCGCAGGACTTCGGCTCCTGCGTCGGTCAAGAATACCTTTTTCCCTACCTGCTCGGTCAGAGGCAAGCCGATTTCTTGCTCGAGCTTCCGCACCTGCACGTAGACCGCCGACTGCGTGAGGTGTAGTTGCTGTGCCGCTTTGGTGTAGGAACCCGTGGCACCCAAGGTTTTCAAGATATCCAGCTGTCGCAGCGTGATGTTTTTCATGTCATGATCTTACCCACTCTCGGCTACGAAGAAAAACCCTATTTACCTAGATAATCATGATTTTATTTAATTTTTTCTATAATAAATAATCGTTTTTATTGATGATTGCACAGCGCTACAGTGATCGCTCCCGACAAACTGAGGAGTGTGTACCATGGATCAATCTGCACGCTATGCCGATCTCTCCCTCAAAGAAGAGGAGCTGATCAAAGCCTGCCAGCACATACTGGTGGCCTACAAGATGAAGCCCAAAGCCGGTCACGGCTATCTGGAGGCTGCGGCCCACTTTGCCGCCGAGTCCTCCACCGGGACCAATGTCGAAGTCTCCACCACGGACGACTTCACCAAAGGCGTCGATGCTCTCGTCTATCACATCGACGAGGCCACCGAGGATATGCGCATCGCTTACCCGCTGGATCTCTTTGACCGTAACGTCACCGATGGGCGGATGATGATCGTCTCCTTCCTCACGCTTGCCATCGGCAACAACCAGGGCATGGGCGACATCGCCCACGCCAAGATGATCGACTTCTGGGTACCACCCCGCGCGATACAGCTTTTTGACGGACCGAGCCGGGATATTTCCGACCTCTGGCGCATCCTCGGTCGACCCCTGAAAGACGGCGGCTATATCGCTGGCACCATCATCAAGCCCAAGCTCGGCCTGCGCCCCGAGCCCTTTGCCCAGGCCGCGTATCAGTTTTGGCTCGGCGGCGATTTCATCAAGAACGATGAGCCCCAGGGCAACCAGGTGTTTTCGCCACTCAAGAAGACCATCCCGTTGGTCGCCGACGCGATGAAGCGGGCGATGGACGAAACCGGGCAAGCGAAGATCTTCTCAGCCAACATCACCGCCGACGACCACTACGAAATGTGCGCCCGCGCCGATTTCATCCTCGAGACCTTCGGGCCTGACGCCGACAAGGTGGCCTTCCTGGTCGATGGCTTCGTCGGCGGCCCCGGCATGATCACCACTGCCCGCCGGCAATATCCCGCGCAGTACCTGCACTACCACCGCGCCGGCCACGGTATGATCACCTCTCCCAGCGCCAAGCGCGGTTATACCGCCTTCGTACTGGCGAAGATCTCGCGTTTGCAGGGGGCCTCGGGCATCCATGTCGGCACCATGGGCTATGGCAAGATGGAAGGCGAACACGACGACCGTAATATCGCCTACATGATCGAGCGCGATGAGTGCCAGGGGCCGGTGTACTACCAGAAGTGGTACGGCATGAAGCCCACCACGCCGATCATCTCCGGTGGCATGAACGCCCTGCGCCTGCCTGGCTTCTTCGAAAACCTCGGCCACGGCAACGTCATCAATACCGCCGGTGGTGGCTCTTACGGTCATATCGACAGCCCCGCGGCAGGTGCGCTTTCGCTGCGCCAGGCTTACGAGTGCTGGAAGTCCGGCGCCGATCCGATCGAGTTTGCCAAGAGCCATAAGGAGTTCGCCCGCGCCTTCGCGTCCTTCCCCCACGATGCCGACAAGCTTTATCCCGGCTGGCGCGACAAGATTGGTGCGCACCGCTGATTGGTGTCACCCCGGTCTCCCGGCAATGCTGGCCGGGAGACAAGTTCGGCCCCGCGCCTGCGGGGCTCCCCATTCCGCTGTACTGCGCCTCGCGAGGGAAAATCCGAAATGAGTGACCCCATTCTTCCTTCCTCCACGAGTTACCTGATCACCCAGGAGCCCTACTACCAAGCCCAGGGCAACGAGGTGGAACTCTTTGCCGCTGCGTACCGCAAGCGCCTCCCCGTCATGGTCAAAGGGCCGACGGGCTGCGGCAAATCGCGCTTCATCGAGTACATGGCCTGGAAGCTGGGTAAATCTCTCATTACCGTGGCCTGCAACGAGGACATGACCGCCAGTGACCTAGTTGGCCGTTACCTGCTCGAGGCCAATGGTACCCGCTGGATCGATGGACCGTTGACGACTGCCGCCCGGATGGGCGCCATTTGCTACCTCGATGAAGTGGTCGAGGCGCGGCAGGACACCACCGTCGTCATTCACCCCCTTACCGATCATCGGCGTGTCTTGCCCCTGGACAAAAAGGGCGAACTCGTGCACGCACATTCCGATTTTCAGTTGGTCATTTCCTACAATCCCGGCTATCAAAGCCTGATGAAAGACCTCAAGCCTTCCACCAAGCAACGTTTTGCCGCTTTTGATTTTGACTATCCGGACGCCGAATTGGAGGCCAAGATCCTCGAGCGTGAGGGCGGAATTGCAGCCGATATTGCCGAACGACTGGTCAAGATCGGTAGTGTTGCCCGGCGTCTCAAAGGGCATGGACTCGACGAAGGCATCTCCACTCGACTGTTGGTCTATGCCGCTTCCCTGATCGAAGACGGTGTTGCTCCGCAAGATGCCTGCCGCATGGCCCTGGCCGCACCGATCACCGACGATGCCGATATCCGTGCCACCCTCGAGCATGCCATCGTCGCTACTTTCGCCTGATGGGGTCCAGCGCGTGTCAGCCGGGATAGACGACTCGCTGTCGCAGGCGGACGCCTGGGCGCAATTGGATACCCGTTTTGCGGAAGTGGAACGGGTTTTCCCCGATGTATGGAAAGCTGCAACGGCCGAGCTCAGCCCTCAGGGCCAGGTGGACTACCTGGAAGCGGCGCGGCGGATCGGAAAACTCGGTCGTGGCGTGGAACCCTTGCTGGCCTTCCTGGAGGAGTGGCCGGCCGTGGCGGGGGCAGCGGGAGAAAAGGCCCTGCCGGCGCTGATGCAGTTCATCGATCGCCTGCAGAAATCTCCCAATGGCCGGGCGATCACTCCCTTGTTACAAAGCCTGGCCGCGGTGGCGGCACGCCTGGGATCGGCGGCGCAGCTGCAAACATATCTGGACATCGCCCTGCGCCTGATGGAGCAGAGCACAGGCTCCATTCATGGCCGCGAGGCCACTATTCCCAGCACGGGACTGCCGGAATTCTTCGTTCAGGCTCCGGCACTGCTTCAGCAGCTCAGCCTGGAAGGGCTCGCCAACTGGGTCGAGTACGGTATTCGCAACCACGCCAGCCATCCCGAACGCCAGAAGGACTACTTCGGCCTACAGTCCGCCGACAGTCGCGCCGTCTTGCAGCGCGAACGGCACGGTACCCTCCTGGCCGATTGCGAACGCAGCCTAGACGCTTACCTGCGCGGCTTGTGGGCGGAAACTGCCATCCTCATCCCTTACTCCAGCGCCTTTCATCAGCTACGCCAGCCCATTCCCTACTTCGATTCCCTGGGCTATCGCCTACCCGACGCCTACGATGCCGCCCGCGGGGTATCCGGCTTGGATCGTTACCGCATCGCCCTTGCCCATATGCTCGGACATCGGCGCTGGAGCAGCCCCCTGATCGCCGACAACTGGAGCCCTTTCCAGCGCCTGGCGGTGGAAATCCTGGAAGATTGCCGGATCGATACCCTGCTCATCCGCGAGTACCCAGGGCTGCGCCGTTTTTTCCTCAGTTTGCACCCCCAGCCGGGCGAAGGCGACTGCGATCCGCAAACGACTTCCTGCCTGCTTCACCGTCTGGCCATGCTCTCCCGTGCCCTCCTCAATCCGGGGCATGGCTACCGGCATCCGGTAATCTTGGAGATTGCCGGGCGCTTTCATGGGCTGCTGCAAAGCGGAACGAGCAGCACCAGCGAGATGGCGGCCCTGGGCCTGGACTTCGTCACTCGCACCCGCCAGGCCAGCGACCAGTTTGCCAAGGTCCATTTTGCCGATACCGTGGTCGATTACCGCGACGACAACCGCCATCTCTGGACATTCATCGAGCCCGACGACGAGGAGGAAAGCAGCGCGGCGGAAGCACGGCCCCAGCGCCTGGAGGAATCTTCGTCCCTGCCGCCCCGTCTGTATCCGGAATGGGACGCCCAGACCCAGAGTTACCGACCCGATTGGGTGAGCGTCTACGACCAGCTGCAAAGCAACGGCGAGCCGGCAAAGATCGATCGTCTGCTTGCCAAGCACAGTGCCCTGGGCAAACGCCTGCAGCGCCTCTTCGACCTGCTCAAGCCGCAGAACAAGGAACGCATCCGGTACCAGGAAGAGGGCAGCGAACTCGACCTGGACATTGCCCTGCGCGCCCTCGTCGACTACAAAAGTGGTGCCAGCCCCGACCCGCGCATCCATCTGCGCCATCGTCACCGTGACCGCGATCTCTCCGTCTTGCTCTTGCTCGACCTCTCGGAATCTCTGCAGGACACGGTACCGGGTACCGGCCAGACGATCCTGGAATTGAGCCAGGAGGCGGTCTCCCTACTCGCCTGGGCCATCGACGCCCTGGGGGACCCCTTCGCCATTGCTGGATTTCATTCCAATACCCGTCATGAAGTCCGCTATGCCCACATCAAGGGCTTTCGTGAGCCGTGGGGGGAACCGGTCAAGGCGCGGCTGGCAGGGTTGGAAGCAGGCTGGTCGACGCGCATGGGGGCTGCCCTGCGTCACGCCGCCCATTACCTGGGGGCACGCAATACAGGGAAGAAACTCTTGCTCGTTCTCACCGATGGCATGCCGTCGGATGTGGACGTAGCTGATCCACAGCAACTCGTTGCCGATTCCCGGCAGGCGGTACGGGAACTCGAGCAGCAGGGAATTTTCCCGTACTGCATCAGCCTCGATGCCCAGGCGGACAGCTATGTGGGAGAAATCTTCGCTCGGCAATACACGGTTATCGATCAGATCGAGCGCCTGCCCGAACGCCTGCCGCAACTGTTCCTCGCCCTCACGAAATGAACAGTATATTGCGCAGTACGTTCACTATTACGTACACTTGCGCCCATGGAACAGCTCGCCCGTCAATTGCAAAAGATCCGCGAGGATCGCCAGTTATCCTTGCGCTCCCTGGCCGAGCGGGCGGGGGTTTCTGCCAGCGCCATTTCCCAGATCGAAGCGGGCCAGGTCTCGCCCTCCATCGCCACCTTGGAAAAGCTCTGTCATGCCTTGGGAGTCCATATCGCCGACCTCTTCGACGAGGGGACCGATAGCCCTGCCCCCATCATCGTCCGTGCTGAACAGCGTCGGCGGGTGTACAGCGCCGGTTCCCACGCCAGCATCGAGCCTCTGGCAAAAAACTTCTCCCGCAAAAAGATGCAGCCCATTCTTCTGACCCTGGAGCCTGGGGGAGAGATTGGCGAGCACCCCTACAGCAGCGCCGAGGGGGAAGAATTTGCCATGCTCATCGAGGGCTGCGCCTGCTTTGAGCAGCAAGAGACGCGGCATGATCTGGTCAAGGGGGATGCGGTCTACTATGACCCGCGGCAGCTCCACAATTGGCGCAATACCGGCAAGGATCCTGCGGTGTTGCTGATCGTCGTGGCCCAATGAACGGCGTCAACCTTCTGCACCTCGCCTTGCTAGCGGCGGCCCTCGGACCGCTGCTCAGCCTCGCCGCGCTTTTGCCCCTGGCCCCGGCCGAGGTGCGCCGTGCCGCGTTGCTGGGAAGCACCGCCATGGGCCTGCTCTGGCTGATCGATGGCATATTGGCTCTGCTCGCGCCAGCCGCTTCGCCGACTCTGAGCCTGGGAACGGTCATCGTCTGGCAATTCCGGCTCGACCCCTTGTCGGCATTTTTTCTCATCGTGCTCGGGGTAGTGGGGAGCAGCGCATCCCTCCACGCCTTGGGGTATTTTCACAACGCAAGTACGGGGCAGCTACGACGGGTTCTGCTGCCACTGCCATTGTTTCTCTCGAGCATGGCGCTGGTGCTGCTGGCGGACAACGCCTATACCTTCCTGGTGGCCTGGGAAGGCATGGCCCTGAGCTCCAGCTTCCTGATCCTGGCCCAGGCGCAAGGGGCGCGAGAACGCCAGGCAGCCTACCTGTACCTGCTCCTTGCCCATCTCGGCGCCCTTTGCCTGCTCGCCGCCTTTGCCCTCTTGAGTCACGGTAGCCCGCTGCAAGGCAGCACGTTCTCTACGATGAGTGGGCATTTTCTCTCCCCGTGGCAGCGGCAGGCCATTCTCGTGCTGACCCTGCTCGGCTTTGGCGCGAAGCTCGGGGCAGCGCCCCTGCACGTCTGGCTCCCCGAGGCCCATCCGGCGGCCCCGGCTCCGATCTCTGCCTTGATGAGTGCGGCAATGCTGCCCATCGCCCTCTATGGCCTCTTGCGCATGGATTGGCAAATCTTGCCGCCAGTCGGTACTTCCTGGGGCCTGATTTGGTTGCTGGTCGGTTTGATCAGCGCAGGTTTCGGCGTGCTGTTTTCTGCTCTGCAACGCGACCTGAAACGCATGCTCGCCTATTCCTCCATGGAAAACATGGGCCTGATTTTGGTGGCCTTCGGGCTTGCACGCATCTTTGCCGCTGAGGGTTCCCCAACGCTCGCGGCGCTGGCCTTGAGCGCCGGCCTATTCCAGATCGTCAACCACGCCTTCTTCAAGGGCCTGCTCTTTCTCGGCAGCGGTAGCGTGCTCCACAGCGCCGGCACGGTGGACATGGGTCGCCTGGGTGGACTGATCCGCGGCATGCCCCAAACGACCTTGCTCATGCTCATTGGCAGTCTCGCCATCGCCGGACTCCCGCCCCTCAATGGTTTTGCCTCGGAGTGGCTGCTTCTGCAGGCCTTTCTCCTCGCGCCACAGTCGGCATCCGGCACTCTACAAGCCATTCTGCCCCTCGCCGCCGCTGGCGTGATCTTCGTCCTCGCCTTGGCCAGCTTCGCCATCGTCAAAGCCTTTGGCCTGAGCTTTCTCGGGCAGGCGCGTACGGCTTTTTCGGCCCACGAGGCGAGTCGTTGGGAACGGAGCGCCATGGGCCTCCTGGCACTCGGGTGTGTGCTCTTGGGCCTCTTTCCGGGGACGATCGTCGATCATCTGCAGGGGGTCAATCTGTTGCTCCTGCACAGCAAGGTCCTGGGTAGCCAGGCGCCGTGGGGGCTGACACCCATTTCCCCGCAGCGGGCAAGCTACCTGCCTGGGGCCTTTCTGATCGGCATCGTGCTCGCCATCGTCCTGACCTTCCTCTTGGTGTGGTGGCGCTTTGGTCGGCCGTTGCGCCGCGTCCCCGTCTGGGCCTGTGGTTTCCAGGGTCCGCGCAGCGCCCGCATGCAGGATAGCCCCGCAGGCTTCAGCCAACCGCTGTACCGGATCTTCCGCCCCATTCACCAAGGGCAAGTCCCGGTCGGCAAGGTCGAGGAGGGTTGGCAGTTACGGCTCAGCGACCCCTTCTGGGCCGGTATCTATGCGCGCATACAGCATGGGGCGGATTTTCTCTCCCGGCAGGCCCTGCGACTGCAGCACGGTAAGATCAGCTCCTACCTCCTGTATGCGTTTCTCACCTTGATCGTGCTTCTGGTACTAGTCCAATGAGCTGGGCAGCCTGGGGAATGCAGTCTTTGCAGGTCTTGCTGGCGCTGGCCATCGCGCCCCTTTTCGCCGCCTGGTTACAGATGCTCCGTGCCCTGCTGCAAAACCGCCGCCCTGCAGGTCTGGGGCAGGGTTACCGTGACCTGCGCCGTCTTTTTGCCAAGGAATCTCTTCTTCCGGAAGATTCTTCTTGGCTCTTTCGTTTCAGCCCCTACGTCCTCTTTGGCACCAAAGTGATGGCCACGACCTTGGTGCCCATTTTGGCCGTGAATCTTCCTTTGGCGCGGGCCGCCGACGTCATTGCCCTGGTCGGATTGCTCGCCGTAGCGCGTATTTTTCAGGTCCTGGCGGCCATGGATACGGGGACGCCTTTTGCGGATCTCGGAGCCCACCGGGAGATGCTGGTCTCCGCGCTGGCGGAACCTGCGCTCCTTACGGCATTTTTCATTGCCTCTCTCCTGGCTGGCTCCAGCTCCCTGAGCACTATCGTTGCGCACACGCAGGTGGAGATCACTTCGCTGCATCCGAGTATGGTCTTTGCCGCTGCCGCCTTCTTTTTGGTCCTCCTGATCGAAAACGCCCGCATTCCCGTCGATAATCCTGCCACCCACCTGGAGCTCACCATGATCCACGAGGCGATGTTGCTGGAGTACTCGGGACGTCATCTGGCCCTGCTGGAGTGGGGCGCACAATTGAAGCTTTTACTGTATGTGGCGATGGGTATCGCCCTGTTTTTTCCTTGGGGAATCGCCGATCACGTGGGACTGGTGGCAGTGATGCTGGCGTTGGCGGCATTCTTCGGCAAACTGTTCCTTGCCGCGCCCATCCTCGCCCTGGTGGAAACCCTGCTCGCCAAGAAGCGGCTTTTCCGCGTGCCGGAATTTGCCGCTAGTGCCTTCCTTTTTGGGGTGATCGGCTTGCTTACCCACTTCATGCTCGGGGCCTGAACATGCACCTACCCACGGAGTCACTCCCCGCCATCCTGAAATTCCTCGCTGCTTGGATGCTGCTGCTGAGTTTTGCCCTCCTAGCCCAACGCCGTCTGCTCAGCCTGATCTATCTCCTCGCCTGGCAGGGCGTCACCCTTGCGCTGAGCACGGCGTTGGTGGCCCTGCTCACCGGCGACCGTCTGCTCTGGGTATCGGCATCCTTGACCTTGCTCCTCAAGGGGCTACTGATCCCGACCCTGCTGCATCGCCTGTTACGGCGCCTCAATGTCCGCGGTGATGTGGAGATGACCCTCAATGTAGCGGGCGGCCAACTCATTGGCATCGTCCTGGTCATCTTTGCCTTTGCCCTGGCGGCGCCTCTGGCCGGTGCGCTCCCGGCTGCTACCCATGGCATGCTCGGTATTGCCCTGGCCGCCTTTCTCCTCGCCTTTTGGATGATGATCAGCCGACGCAAGGCGATTTCAGAAGTGGTGGGCTTTCTGGCGATGGACAACGCCCTGTTTTTTGCCGCCACCAGCGCCACCCTGGGGATGCCGTTGATCGTCGAGCTCGGGATCGCCCTCGACGCCCTCATCGGCTTTGTCATCCTCGGCGTCTTTTTCTTCCATATTCGCGAAAATTTCGAGAGCCTGGATCTGCACTGGCTGGAACACCTGCGGGAGGATCGATGACGCTGCTTTGGATTCTTGTCGCAGCCGCCGCCGGAATCCCGCTGCTGGCCCTGCTGGGGGATGGGCGACGGGGCCGAATCCTCTTTGTCGGCATCAACCTCGTAGTCTTTATGCTCAGCCTGCTCCTCGCCAAGGAGTTCCTCGCTCACGGCACCTTGCGGGCCCTGGATGACAGCTTCCGCATGGATGCCCTTTCCCTGATTTTGGTCCTGGTCAATGGCTTGGTGGGCCTCATGACGGCATGGTTTTCTAGCGCATATTGGCAGCGGGAGATCAGCGAGCACGGTTTCGGGAAGGGACGGCAGCGCTTGTATCACGCCATGTTCCAGAGCTTTCTTGCCACCATGCTCCTGGCATTGCTGAGCAACAACTTGGGCATTCTGTGGGTTGCCTTGGAGGGCGCCACCCTCTCGACGGTATTGCTGGTGAGCATGCAGCGCAGTGCGGAGAGTCTGGAAGCCGCGTGGAAATACTTCATCCTCTGCGGTGTCGGCTTGGCCATGGCCCTCTTCGGCACGGTGCTGCTCTATTTCGCCGCCCAGCCGGTGCTCGGCAGTGGTGCCCGGGCGCTGCTCTGGTCGGCTCTCGATGGACATGCCAAGGCTCTGAATGGAACGGCCCTCGCCCTGGCCTTCGTCTTCGTCCTCGTCGGTTATGGCACCAAGGTAGGGCTGGCGCCCCTCAATAGCTGGCTGCCGGATGCCCACGCCGCCGGTCCGAGCACGGTATCGGCGGTCCTTTCCGGGCTGCTGCTCAATGTCGCCCTCTATGCCATTCTGCGCTTCAAGAGCCTGGCCGACGCCGCCTTGGGTTCGGCCTTCGCTTCTCACTTATTGCTGGCCTTCGGCCTCCTTTCCTTGCTGCTGGCCGCCCTGTCCATGCTGCGCCAGCACGATGTGAAACGCCTCTTCGCTTATTCATCAGTGGAACACATGGGCCTGATCAGCATTGCCTTCGGCCTGGGCGGCCCATTGGCAATCTTTGCCGGGGTCTTGCACATGGTCGGCCACAGCCTGGCCAAGTCCTCAGTATTCTTTTCCGTAGGACGCGCCATACAGGAGGGCCATTCCCGGGAGTTGGCGGATCTTCGCGGCATCCTGCAGACTCGTCCTACCTTGGGTTGGTCGTTGCTGCTTTCGATATTCGCTATTCTCGGCATGCCTCCAGGCTCCCTCTTTTTGAGCGAATTTCTCATCGTGGTGGCGAGTGTGCAGCAGATGTGGATGATCACCCCAATCCTTCTGCTTGGCCTCGGGGTCGCCTTTGCCGCTATCCTGCCGCGACTCCTGTCGATGCTCTACGGCGAGGCAACGCCAGTGCCAGCGCAGCGGACGCGGGGTCTCGTTCCCGTCTTTGTGCAGATCCTGGTCGTCGTCCTCCTGGGTATCTGGATTCCGGGCTCCCTAAACGCCTGGATGCATAGCGTTGCGGGGATCCTGCAATGAAGAAGCAAGAGACAAGGCTGGTGCAGGGATTCGGCCCCTTTCGCGCCGTGAGCAGCGCCGTGAGCAGCGCTGTGCCCCTCTGGCGGGCGGCGCTGTCGCCGCAGGATTGGCAGGGTCTAGCGGCGACATTGCGGCAAAGAGGCGGACGCTTGTTGGGGCTCTGGGCTGAGGCCATGACGGAGCGGCAATTGCGGATCCATGCCTTGTACCTGAGCGGTGCGGCCTGCCTCTGGTGCAGTCTCGACTGGGATGGCGACGGCGCCGGGTATCCAACTTTATCGCAGATCTTCCCTACCGCCTCGCGCCAGGAACGGGCCATTGCCGATTTGCTCGGCGTGCGTGCTGAGGGTAACAAAGATCTTCGGCCCTGGCTGCGCCATGCGGCCTGGCCAGAATCGTTTTTCCCCTTGCGCATCGGGCAGCTCCCTGTAGAGGAATTGGGTGTCCAGGGAGATTCCAGCTATGCCTTCCAGCAGCTTCCAAGTGATGATCTCCACGAAATTCCTGTGGGTCCGGTCCATGCCGGGACCATCGAACCTGGGCATTTTCGTTTCACTTGTCTGGGGGAGCAAGTCCTGCAGCTGGAAGAGCGCCTTGGCTACACCCACAAGGGAACGGAATGGCTTTTTCGCGGCAAGGACCCTCTTGCGGGCACGCCCCTCGCCGGACGGGTCAGCGGCGACAGCACGGTGGCCTATGCCTGGGCCTATGTCATGGCGGTGGAGAATATCGCGGAATTCCAGCCACCGGCGCGGGCCTTGGCCCTGCGCGGCCTGTTTGCGGAACGGGAGCGTCTGGCCAATCATCTTGGCGATCTGGGTGCTCTCGGCAACGACGCCGGCTTCGCCTTCGCCCTCACCCAGTTGCTCGCCATCAAAGAGGAATTGCTGCGCGAGAATGACGAGGTCTTTGGCCATCGTTACCTCATGGATCTCATCCAACCGGGAGGAATTGCCAGAGATTTGTCCCCCGCGGCCGGTTTGCGCTTGCGGCAAAGTGCGGGCCGTTGGCAGGCGCGATTGCAAGATCTGGAGCTGCTGCTGCACGAACACGCCGGCCTGCGCGATCGCCTGGTGGGGACTGGATCCATCTCCCCCGAGCGCGCCTACCATTGGGGTATGGGAGGCATGGCTGGGCGTGCCAGTGGGCAGGCTTGGGACTTGCGGGTACAGTTTACCCCAGCGCCCTACGGCAAGTTTCCCGTCGATATTGCTCTGGCCACGACCGGTGACGTTGCCGCCCGTTGGGCCGTGCGCTTCCAGGAGATCTACGCGAGCCTGCGCTGGCAGGATACCCTTCTCAATGCTCTCCCCGAGGGTTCCTGCCAAGCTCCGCTGCGAGTCCCTGAGGATGGAGAGGGTCTGGGCATTGTCGAGGGCTGGCGCGGCGAGGTCTTCGTGGCCTTGCGCCTAGAGTCCGGGCGCATTGCCCGCTGCCACCCCCACGATCCGTCCTGGTCCCTCTGGCCGGTGTTGGAGGAAGCCGTGTTGCAGGACATCGTCGCCGACTTCCCGCTCATTAACAAATCTTTCAACCTGAGTTACAGCGGCCATGATCTTTGAGACGGATTTCCGGAGGTAGATGATGTATCGGATTTTACGCGAGGCCTGGCGCCTGGGCCGCGTGGGCGAGAAGCCAGCGCGGGCACGCGGGAAAGACGGCCTTTTCGCACGGAGCGCTGCCATCCGCCATGTGGATGCGGGCTCTTGCAACGGCTGCGAGCTGGAGATCCAGGCCCTGGGTGGCCCCCACTATGGCTTGGAACAAGCGGGCCTACGCTTTACCGCCTCGCCCCGGCACGCCGACATCCTCCTGGTGACTGGACCCGTGAGCCGGCACATGGCTGCTGCCCTACGCGACACTTACGAGGCCATGGCGACGCCCAAAAAAGTCCTTGCCTTGGGGGATTGTGCCTGCAATGGCGGGGTCTTTGCCGGCAGTTACGCGGTTTTGGATGGTGTGGAGCAGGTGCTCCCCGTAGCCGCATATTGCCCCGGCTGTCCGCCCAAACCACAGCAGATTCTCTCCGCGTTGCAAGCGATGACTCGGGAGGATGACCGATGACCAAGGCAGAAATCATCAAAGAACTGGCGTTGCGCAGTGGTATTCATCCCAGACTTGCGGAGCACCCATACGACAATTTGTCGGACATCCTGGCCGAAGGTCGTTGCCGGGATCATTGTGTTCCCAAATGACCGAAGCGGAAAAGCCTTTCTTTTGGTGGGAGGAGGACACCCTGGTGTTGAACATCCTGGGCAAGCCTGGTGCCGCCAAAAATGCCATTGGCAAAGTCAAAGGCTCCGAATTGAAAGTGAGTGTAACAGCAGAGCCGGAAAATGGACGAGCCACGGAGCGGATGGTGCAATTTCTCGCCAAGGAATTTGGCGTGAAACCATCGGCAATCGAAGTCGTCTTTGGCCAGTTTAGCGTCCACAAGCAACTGCGGATCAAAGCGCCTAAACACCTGCCCCCCTTATTACAACAGCAAACGGAAATAGAGCTCTAACAAGTATCCGTATCTTTCGCCACGTTGCCGTAGAGCAGCAGTTCCCCCCTCCGTTTCGCACGAGCCTAACTCTCCCGGGAGATCGCGGGCGCAGATTCGTGCGGCGCTTCCCGCGACGGAATACCTGTCACTGCGTCAGCACCAAGCGGCTGGACTAGTTGAGTACCCGCCATCCGACGACTCGCACGGTTGCACCATTTTGGTAAAACGCTGGAAACTGTCCCCCAGTTGGTGGAATGCCCGCGGATGACTGAATCAGAGTCTTGCCACCGACGCTCATGATCGTGGGTGTGTAAGCTGTGCCGTAGCCTATAAGTATGGCCCCTGTATACGCCGTACCGCTTGAAGTGACAAACACACCCGATGGGAACGCACCATTATTCAGCTTATAAAGATAATAGTAGGCCGAAGAATTACCGCAGGTTCCGGCGGGAGGACTGACAGTAACGGGTACAATGATAGCTCCATTGTTGATCGCTACTGGCGCAGAGATGACGCCGTTCGACGGTAATGAAGTTACGGTAGAATTCGTGCCATTTTGTGCAAACACCGTAGAGCCACCGGAGTACGCCGCCCATTGGGCGATCCAGTTGCCGCCCTGAAGTTGAAAAACCGTAAAACCATTGGCACCTTGTACAGTGAGGTAGGTGTTGCCAAGGTAGGGGCTGACCGTCATGTACTGAGCAACCGAGCTCAGCCCAGATGAACTGCTCGCCCAGGGAGCGAATGACGCGGGGCTGGTGGATCCACTAGAGCCGAAGCTCGCCGGGGTGATGACCGGTGGAAAAGCGGAAGCGGAGATGGTCGCGGTACTACTGGAGGAACCGCCGGAAACTTGTGGAATATTGGTGACCGGCATTTCATAGACATAGCCGTTCGCATCACCCAGATAAATATTGTTGCTGGAATCGATGCTCAAGGCGCTGGTAGCGTCGAACGGCAACTGATCTTGAAACGACTGTCCGGTTCCTACATTTACGCCAACGAGATAGCTTGTGGTTACCCCGCCATTCTCCTGATTCACTACCCAGAGAGCCCACGTCTGACCGAAGGTCGACGAAGATGCGTTGGTATTCTGGTAAAATACAGGGGCCTGGCTAAGAGGCTGGGAGTAAGAAGGTCCGAGATCATCTTCGAATACCACATTTGCGAGATTAGCTGTGCTCGTTCCGCCAAGCTGTAGATCGTAGAGAATGCCACCGTTCTCGGCGCTACCGACTATATACGTATGCCATTTTCCAGTTCCATCAGTCGCGTCAATGCTCTGGAACCCTCCGTCCATGCTTTGGCCACGCCAGAAGGTTCCATAATACTGGAGTTGATTGAGCAATCCGTATGGCGTCCACGCCCAGGTCAGCGATGGATTCCCTCCTGTGGAAGCATCGTAACTTATACCATATAAAACGCCGCTATTGCTGGAAAAGACGGCAAGATTCTCGCGTGAAGAATGCTGCAAGACAAACGTCCCATAACTGCCAGTGCTTCCGCTTGCGGAGAGCAAAGTACCATTGTCGGGTGGTGTCACAATGATGGGAGCGCTGGTACTTGGCAATCCAATGTACCAATTAGCCGTTCGCCCCCCTAGGTAAGCGCCAGAATCCACAGAAGGATTAATGGTGTAGGACGCAATCGTAGAGGCCGTCAGATCTGTCGGTAACGAAGATCCGAAGGCACTGGGATACTTGGAGGCGGCCTGAGTGAGAGGAATGGCTGCACCGGATATGATAGCGCCGCTAGAAGAAGTCGGAGCTGTTGTGTAGAACGGCACACTGTTAGAGGAAACGGCAGTGGAGTATACCGAATTGGCATTCCAGCTAGCCTGCGATGTTGCCGTAGCTGTGACGCCGCTTGCCGAGAAAGGAAATGCATATAAATTACCCTGCCCATGGCTACTGTTCACATTTTCCGCTACTAATTCCACTGAATTATTATTTACCGCTGCCGTTGCAGCAATTGGGGCAGTGACGACATTGTTAAGAATGTTGCCGATAATGCTGTTGAAGGCTTGCTGTACCTGGCTGGCAGAGGTAGCGGGATAAAAGGACCCCGTACCGCCAGCTTGGGCCATGGCCGTCAAAACATAATTTCCTTGCTGAGCGACAGCATTTTGCGCATCGTTACCAGCTTGCGAAGGATTTACCGCCGAACCGATGCCTATAACGTAGGTATCGATCCCTTGCGTCTTTAGAGCCTGAATCGTCTGGATGGCATCGGTTACTGCACCGTCGTTGGTGGATGACCAATTACTCGGCGAGGAAATCGACGTTACACCAAGACTGGTAGCGGCGGCGCTACCGAGAGGCGGATATACATGACCGTTGAGTCCTTGCGTTGGTTGACCATCAGTAACCAAAATAACATACCGTTGTCCGCAAGTTTGAGTGGGACCAGAAATTGATTGAGAATAGTTGTTAGGAAAATAGTTGTTAGGAAAATAGTTGTTAGAAAAATAGTCTGCCGCGGTTTTAATCGCCCCCGCCGTTGGTGAATAGCCTGCTGCAGCGGTGATCGGGCTCGTGTTTCCGTAATAGGTGTCAAAAACTTCCGGCACCAAGTATTGCGTTAGAGAGCTGGCATTCGTTGTGACTCCCGCTAAGATTTTGCCTTGATAATGTCTCTGACTACTATCCTGTTTGGTCACCGTACGCGCATTAAATCCAAATCCTCTCTGCGCGTACCATACCTGATTAACTGCCGAGTAAACGGAGCCATTTTGGTAAACAGGTAAATAACCCGAGCTGGTAGGGGTGATCGTAATTCCGCCCTGCCCCTGAGAGGTTGAGGAATATGTTACACTCGGAGATGACGAACCAAGTAACTGATTCTCATAGTAGTTTAGGCTGTAATTGGATGCATTGCTTCCATTGAAAGTGTAAAAGTTCGAACTGTTGTTGCTGGAGTATAAGACGTCATTTATCAAAGGATCATCGCTTGTTTCAGATACAAGAAGTGAAGGGTAAGCGGTTGCGTTATAGCCGTTTATGTTTGTGCAAAAGCTTGAGTTGCTACCATAACATGGATTTGAAACAGCAATGAGTGAGTTTCCTGATGTTCCGTTGTAAGCGGCGGGTGTTTGGGAGTTGAAGGAGAAACCAGAGGTGTTCTGGCTCATGTAATATGCCCATGTAGTGTAAAGCGATGGCGTTTGTGTAGCAAAATCCATCAATCCAAACTGTAATTGTTGAGAAATGCTGGGATTTTGTAATATGTTTAATATGGATTGCTCGGCAACATTAAGCATGGACTCAGAGTTGTCAACATATACATATGACGAATCCGAGGATACTGCGTTGGCACATGCAGACGCAGCGGGAGTTCCCGCAGTTACGTTCGCGCAGCTCACCGTATAGGGGACGCTTGTCGTAGGTGCGGTGGATGAATTGGGAGGTACAAAACCAGCGAGGGCCGTGTAATTTACTGGTGATGCTGACGTGGTATTGACGCCCTGTACACCCGAACCTGACATAATGGCTCCAGACAGGCCATTCGTTCCGGGCAGGTAGCCCGGGGTCGCCGGATTGGTGGGGCTCGCCAACACCCCCGCCATTCCTTGCGAATTATCAATTATGATCATTACCTGCGGCTGATCGCCAACTGGGATGTTATTAATTGTAACGCCAGTTTGCTGTGGTGCAGCCCATGCACTCAAAGGTAACAGCGAGGTGGAGATTGCCAATATCAGAGAAACTGCTTTTCGGGACTTGTGGAATATCATTGGGTGTTCTCCAGCGTTGCTTCGATGGTGACTCCCAGGCCACCACCATTGGCATTCGAGGAATGCACATAGGTCACGTAATAATAGCCATTATTCTGTGCATTCGGGCCCAAGGGATACACAACATATTTTACCGTAAAGTTATAGGAGCCATATTGCACGCTGGTTTCTCCACAGGGGTAAGTGGTACTCGAGCCGCATGCTTGCCAGTAACTCGCCGAGGGTGCTGTTGGTCTAGCAGAGGAAGAGGTTGATGCGACATACCATGGAGGGATGCTCGCAGGTGGCGGATTTGGCACTGTGGCCAAAAGGTTGCTGACTTGATTCAGCCCCACATCGGTGGCCTCCTGCGCAGCATTCTGCACCGCCAAGTTGCTGGCAATGAGGGTGTTATTTTTGTTGAGATACAGATAGGCCATAACCGCCAGTGTTACGGCAAAGATCAGCACCAGCACGATGACTAAGATAGCACCTTGCTCCCGTTCCCTGTCTGCAGGAACAGATAGCGCGATCTTCAATGGCGCAGCTTGCTGCTTCATTCGCTCCCCCAGATGCCGTTACGCACGGGAATGATGCTTTGGAAAAGATGATATGCATAATGGCGGCAGTTCCCCTGCAAGCAGCCCGGACCACCGCTGGTGGGGACCGTATAGGTTTGCCCCAACACATCGAAGCTCGCCGGGCTCAAGCTGTTGGGTAGATACTGGGTGCTGCGGATGAGCATGGCCAACTGTACGGCAACAATGGTCCCAGGGTTGGTTCCATTTGCAATACTTTGGTTATAGGCCGTGGGCGACATCCATGCAGAAACACTCGTGCTCATCCCGCTGGTAAGACCATATTGCATCTGCAGAACAACGACACCGCTCGCTAGAGCTTGCGGGGTTGGTGCCGTTGCCTGTGATCCTGTGTACTGCGTCATGTATAAAGTTGGAGTATTTCCCGCTGGATTTTCCATGATTTGGAACTGTGTAAATAGAAAATGTTGTGAGCCGAGATCATATAAATTTGCGCCACTTATTGATGGCGCTGTCGGTGTGTTGGGAAGCGCGGCGAAAATCTGTGTCGGATTCAACTGCAAGCCGCAGGAGCTTCCAGAATTGAAGCCAACTTTGTTGCTAGAGCCTTTAGTTATATTCGTTATTTGTCCCATCAGGCACGTACCGCCACCTTGGGGTACAATCAAAGCGATATCGCAAGGATTTAACAGCTGGGTATTGGTGACATTGATATTTTCAGAACTGCCGCTCGAATTCCCCGAATAACCAACCACCGTCGTCGCCGGTGCGCCCCCAAGGCTGCCTCCGCCAATCACGGTACTGAAAGAGTACGGTGCGGTCCCTCCTTGTGCAGTCAAGGAAGTATCGTAGCTCTGCACCGAAGCCGTAATTGCCACTAGAGCACCGCCTTGCGCGCTAGTACTGTTGATTCCCACCACCCCGTTCGGGCATTGGCTATAGCTGGGCAACCCATAGCCCGCCGATTCGATGGCCTGGCGCATGATGGCCATGGCATTGCGGCCGCGCTGCCACATCTCGCCATTGGCGGACTGCTGGCTAACCCCCTGGCTGGTACGCAAAAAGAAACTGAAGACCGCCGTGGAGAGCAGGCCCACCACCACCAGCGCCACCAGCAGCTCCACCAACGATAGTCCGCCCTCGCCGGAGGCAGGAGCTACGGGAGCAATTTTTCTGGGCCTCATCTCAATACCCCACGATGGTTTGCGTTTGATAGCTGGCACCATTGCCCCAGCTCACCGTCACCGTTGCGTTGCAGGGGCACTGGCTGGCGCCGCTCATGGGGGTGACAGCGAAGGTGACCGTCGCCTGTGGCGGCATGCCGTAGGCACTCATCACGGACGCGATCGGCGCGAGTAAAGGGCTGGTTGTGCTAGCGGTAACAGTATCGCCATTCAGGTTGAGAGCGTCACTTCCATTGGCCCGCAACACTCCGACCGCGCTCTGCGCGATTTCAAAGCCAGAGGTGAGGTTCTGGTTCTGCGCCGACATACTGAAGCTATTTAGAAAGAGGCCTATGATTCCCAAGGAGCCAATCGCAAAAATAGCCAGAGCGACCATTGCCTCGATGAGGGTAAGGCCCAGTTGGCGCTGGGCTGGGGTCATCTGCCGGGGTTGGCTACGCGTTTTGGCGTTCATTGCAAGTTACACACGCTGCTGGTGGGTGCGGAGGTCGCACAATTACGCAGGTTGCCGGCGCCACTAAGCTGCACCAGCCAGTAGCCGTAGCTCGCGGCATCGTTGCCCACCGTGCCAAAGGTGATGTTGGCGCTGGTAACCGTACCTCCCGCACCATAGACCATGCCCGTTGGCGAAACACTGAAAGTCCCGCCCGTCAACACAGTGCAGGTGGTATTGGGATAGCGGCTGGCAAAGGCGCTGGCGCTCATCTGCGGCACGGTCTGCTGCACATTCTGGGCGGCCGGGGTGATGGTCCAGGAACATCCCGGCGCACCGGGCGCACCCGCGCTCACGTTCACCTGCACCGGATACCCCGAGCGAATGGCATAGCCCTGCGCCCAAGCCAGGTCCTGCTGCAGATGCCCCGAAGCCCCCTGGATGCGCGCGCGCACCATCCAGATGTTGAACTGCGGAATGGCAACGGCGGCCACGATGGCCATGATGGCGATGAGGATCATGAGTTCCACCAGAGTGAAACCCAAGTTCCTGATGCGCATCCGTTCTTGCCCCGCGATCACGTCCTGTCTACCTCCGTCATTCCAACGTCTGCCACGCCCATGGTTCCCTTCCATGCCATGGACGCCTAAATAGTCGAAACGACACAGATTGCCAGATTCTGCAGCGGGACCAGTTGCTGGTTTTTGAACCGTGCTTCTCGTTGGGGATGGGGCGTTTTGGAGGGCTTCACTGCACCGGCTGCGCTGCGTCGTGTAGCAAGACTACCTGGCTGTATTGCAGAAACTCGTCCAAGTGCCTTACCAGGATGCTCACCGTGATGGCGAGTTGCAGCTCCTGGTAGCTATGCACAGCAATGTTGCGATAGACAGCCGCCGGTTGCCAAGGATGAGGTTTGACAGGAAGCCGGACTGACCGGTATGCTTTCGCGCTCGATTGGGGGATCGTCTAGCGGTAGGACAGCGGACTCTGACTCCGCTAACCGTGGTTCGAATCCACGTCCCCCAGCCAAAGAAATCAAGGTCCTAGCTTACCGGCTGGGGCCTTTTCTTTTGGCCGTGGGACCCCGGCGGGGCCGCCTTGCCATCGCAGTACAGAGTGGCGCGTCCATCGCGGACGAAACCCACTAGCTGCACGTGATTTTTTCTGGCAATGTCCACCGCCATGCTGCTGACACCGGAGATGGCTGCTACCAACGGAATTCGCCAGGCGAGTGCCTTGCGCACGATCTCGAAGGGCAGTCGTGAGGAGACCGCCAGAACATCTGCCGAGCCGGGAACGGCTCCGCGGGCCAGAGCCGCACCGATGACCTTGTCGACGGCGTTGTGGCGACCGATGTCCTCGCGCACCAGGACCTCCCCGTCCGAAAATCGGAGGGCGGCAGCGTGGCAGTTGCCGCTTTGCTGGTGGAGACATTGCTGCGCCGCGAGTTCTGCCATGGTCGCATGAATTAGCCCCAGATCCGGAAGATTCCGGGCGGCAGGTAACGGCGCAAAGGGCTGTAGGCCGCGAAAGTCAGGACAACCGCAAAGCCCGCAGGCACTGGCGCCGGGCAGTGCCCGGCGGTGGCTGGCAGCGCGATCCCGGGCGGCAGCATGCAGCTGCAAGTAGACGGCGGCGCCGTCCGCAGTGGCCTCGACTTCCAGCGCCAGAATCTCCTCGGGGTTGTGCACGATGTCCTCGGTCCAGAGAAAGCCGCGCGCAAAATCTGCCAGATCGTGGGGCGTTGCCAGCATGACGGCATAGACCTCGCCGTTGAGCACGAAGGAGACCGGGGACTCCTCGACCAGGCTCTGCGCCTGACCCTGCCAGCTGGTCGGCGGGCGGAGACTATCGTCAGCCAGCCTCGATTTTTCTGCTTCCACGGGGTATCCGCCCTTCAGACATCGTCATTCGTAGAGTGTAGTCCAGCGCCGCGTGCCGCTTCGACTCCCAGCGCCGCCCAATCGACGTCCTTCTCTCCGCGGGCGGCAAGGGCGAGGAAGCGCTCCCGCAGGGGGCCAAAGAAAGGCATGGGCACGGCCAGCTTCTCTGCGGCCTCGCCTACCAGGCGAAGATCCTTCTGCCCCAGTGGCGCGGCAAAGCCGGCGGGGCGGACCGCTCGATCGGCAATGAGTTTGCCGTAATTGCGATGGACGGGCGCCGTGAAGAGGGATCGGGTGAGAAAGTCGAGATAGGCATGACGGTCGACGCCGCCCTTTTCCACCAGGGCCATGGCTTCGCCCATGGATTCGATGGTCGTAGCAATCAGGAAATTGCCGCTGAGTTTGACCAGATTGGCGAGCTCCGGCTGCGGCGAAACCCACCAGAGGTCCTGCCCCATCCGCAGGAACACCGGCCGCAATCTTTCTACGATCTCTTCCGCGCCACCAGCAACCAGGAACAGTTTGCCAGCAGCGGCGGCATCGGGTCGGCCGAACACCGGCAGGGACACGAAATGCTGTCCAGCCGCGGCGTGACGCTCGGCAAGTTCGGCTGCCAGAGCCATGCTGATGGTACTGCACGAGACGTGGACCGCGCCTTCTGGCAGGCTTTCCAGCAAGGCTCCTGACGCCAGCACGACATCGCGAAGCGCCTGATCGTCAGCCAACATGGTAAACACCAGCTCTCGATCCGCCATTGCCCCGGGGCGAGCGACGGCCCGGGCGCCTTGGGCTACCAGCGCTGCTGACGCTTGGGTACTGCGGTTGTAGACGATGAGATCTGTAGTCGCAGCCAAGAGGCGCTGCGCCATCGCGCTGCCCATCCGTCCGAGTCCCAAAAAACCGATTTTCATGCCGCCTCCTTCACATTCATACTAGTTGGTATAAAGCTAGGCGCTCAGCGCTCTAGGGTCAAGAAATTCATGGTCTCCCGAAAGTATCTGCAGCTGCCAGAGACTATGCAGTGTGCTGCAACCTGTTACACTCGGCGTATGAGCAAAGTCATGGAACGTCACTCCGTCCTTTCCCAAACCTGGACCTTTACCAAGATGCAGGGCCTGGGCAACGACTTTGTCGTGCTCGATGGTGTGCGTCAGTCCTTCTCCTTGCGGCCGGAGGATTGCCGGCGCATTGCCGATCGGCACTTCGGCATTGGTTGTGATCAGATTTTGCTGGTGGAGCCTGCCACCGACCCTGATTGCGATTTTCGCTATCGCATTTTCAACGCCGATGGAAGTGAGGTAAACCAGTGCGGTAATGGTGCACGCTGCTTTGCCGTTTTCGTGCGGCGCGCCGGTTTGAGCGATAGGAATCCCATCCGGGTGGAGACCCGGGCTGGGCAGATGTCGCTCCACATCCGTGCGGATGGTTTGGTAGAGGTGGACATGGGGGTGCCAATTCTCGACCCCGCCGCCATCCCTTTTCGTGCCAGTGCCCCCGCGGAGGAGTATGAGCTGAGCTTTCGCGGCCGGGTGTTGCCGATCGCGGCAGTGAGTATGGGCAATCCGCATTTGCTGCTGGCGGTAGACCAATGCGGTAGCGCCCCCGTTGCCGACTGGGGTCCGGAGTTGGAGCAGCACCCCGCCTTTCCCGAGCGCTGCAATGTCGGCTTTCTCGAAATTCAGGATCCCACGCATTTGCGCCTGCGCACCTGGGAGCGCGGAGCGGGGGAGACCCTCGCCTGTGGCAGTAACGCCTGTGCGGCGGTGGTTGCGGGCCAGCTCTGGGGTCGGCTGGCCGATACGGTGCAAGTCACCCTGCCCGGAGGTACACTGGAAATTCGCTGGGCAGGCCCCGGTATGCCGCTATACATGGTAGGGCCAGCGGAAGTCGTTTTTGATGGTACCTGGATCCCCCGAGGAGAAAATACATGAGTCAGCAACTTCTGGATGCCATTGCCCGCAATCTGCAGGTATCTGCCGGGCAGATTGCCTTTTTGCACAAGCTGGAAGAAAACGAGCTAGAGCTACTCGCGCAACTCATCGCCAAGCTGGAGATCCATGCACGCTCCGAGCAGTACACCGATACCCATTGGGAGGACGACTGAGGGATGCAGGACGAGTCTGCCGCACAGTGCCGTGCCTATCTGCAGGCACACCCCGAATTTTTGCTGCAGGAGCCGGATCTGCTGCAACAGCTGACCCTGCCCCATCTGGGTGTTGGCTCTGCCAGCTCTCTGCTCGAGCGCCAAGTGCAGCGCCTGCGCGACGAACGTGACCGACTGCAGCGCTATGTTGCGACACTGCTCCGTCAGGCGCAACGGCAAACGGAGTTGGGACGGCATCTCGGCCGCCTCGCCGTCGACCTGTTACTGGCGCAGGATCGGGGCGCCTGCGTGGCAGCCTTGCGTCGCAGTCTCGAAAAGGATTTCGCCGTGGAGTCCTTTGTGATGCTGACGGGGCCGCAATCCTGCTTGCCCGACGCCATTACCCTGGAGGAAAGCGACTGGCAACGCTTGGCTGATGATCGGGAAGCCCAGGCTGGCGTGCAGTTGGGTGAGGACGAGCTGCGCCGGTATTTCCCGGCGGCCGTATCGCTCCCGGCGTCGCTGGCCAGCATCAGCGTACGCGGTCCAGACTGCAGCGCGCTGATTTTGCTGGCCAGTGACGACCCCGAACGCTATGGCGCCGACATGGCCACCGACTTGCTCGAGCAAATCTCGCGGCTGTTCTCGGCTGCCCTGCAGCGCTGCGCCGGCAGCGATCGTGATGCCTAGCGAAATCGACCTGCAGATCGAGGCATTTTTACAGAGCGCCCCGGCGCGGCTGGCCGCCCGGTCTGTCGCCGCCTACCGCGAGGATTTGCAGCTGTGGCAGGCATTTTTTGCCGGTGAAAAGATTTCGTCCATCGCGGCCATCCAGGTTGCGCAGCTGCGTCATTTCCTGTTGCGCGAACGCCAGCGGGGGCTGTCGGTGCGCAGCCTGCGACGCCGTTTTGCCGCTCTGCGGGCCTGGTACCGCTGGCTGCGCTTGCAGAACCCTGAGCTGCAAGACCCCAGTCGCGGCCTCCCTATGCCCAAGGGCGAACAGCATTTTCCCGATTGGCTGGGGATCGATGTGGCGCAGAAGCTCCTCGACTCCCCTACCGATATCGGCGATGACTGGCTGCAACTGCGCGATCAAGCCATCCTCGAACTGCTCTATTCCAGTGCCTTGCGAGTCTCGGAGCTGGTGCAGTTGCAGCGCCACGATCTCCAGCTCGAAGCGGGCCTGCTGCGCGTTCTCGGTAAAGGCCAAAAACAGCGCATCGTGCCCGTGGGACGCGTGGCGCGCGAGGCCCTGCAACGCTATCTGGCGCGGCGACCGGAAAGCACCGATTCGACCCTTTTCCTCAACCGTCTTGGTCGCCCTCTGGGTGTGCGTGGCGTGCAGTATCTGGTCGACAAGGCTGGGCGAGAGCGTCTGGGGCAGCGTTTGCACCCGCACAGTCTGCGCCACAGCGCCGCCAGCCATCTCTTACAATCCTCGGGTGATCTGCGCGCGGTCCAGGAGTTTTTGGGGCATGCTCAGATTGATACCACCGCCATTTATACCCATCTGGATTATCAGCACCTGGCACAGGTTTACGATCAGGCGCATCCGCGCGCCAAGCACAAGGAGCAGTCGCATGAGTGAAGCAGCGACCCTGCACGGCACCACCATTCTTTCGGTACGCCGCGGGGAGAATGTGGTGATGGCCGGTGATGGTCAGGTCACCTTTGGCAACACCGTCATGAAGGGAAATGCGCGCAAAGTTCGACGCATCGAGCCGGGGGTGCTGACCGGGTTTGCCGGAGCGACTGCTGACGCTTTTACGTTGTTGGAGCGCTTTGAGGCCAAGCTCAAGGCGCACCCGGGGCAGCTGGCCAAGGCGGCGGTGGAGCTCGCCAAGGAGTGGCGCACCGACCGGGTGCTGCGCCGTCTGGAAGCGATGTTGGCAGTGGCGGATCGCAGTCAGAGTCTGATCATCACCGGGCAGGGCGACGTCCTTGAGCCGGAACATGGCATCATTGCCATTGGCTCGGGAGGGCCTTATGCCCTCGCCGCCGCCCGCGCCCTTCTGGAGAACAGCGATCTGCCGGCCCGCGCGATTGCCGAGCAGGCCTTGGCGATTGCCGGAGACATCTGCATTTACACCAATCAACAACGTACCGTGGAAGAATTGTCATGAAAATGAGTGAAATGACCCCGCGCGAGATCGTGCAGGAGCTCGACAAATACATCGTCGGCCAGGCGGAGGCAAAGCGGGCGGTTGCCGTCGCCCTGCGCAATCGCTGGCGTCGTGCCCAGGTGGATGGTCCTTTGCGCAAGGAAATCACCCCCAAGAACATCCTCATGATCGGTCCGACCGGGGTGGGCAAGACCGAGATCGCCCGTCGTCTGGCCCAGCTTGCGAGCGCCCCCTTCCTGAAAGTGGAAGCGACCAAGTTCACTGAGGTAGGCTACGTGGGCAAGGACGTCGAGTCCATCATTCGCGATCTGGCGGAGATCGCCGTCAACCTGCTGCGTAGTGAGCGGCAGGCGGCGAATGGTCAGCGCGCCGAGGAGCTGGCGGAGGACCGTCTGCTCGACATCCTCGTGCCTGGACCGCGCGACGTCAGCGTACCGCGGCAGGACGAGGGGACGCGGCAGAAGTTCCGCAAGATGCTGCGGGAGGGGCGCCTGGACCAGCAGGAGATCGAGATCGAGCTGGCGGCTCCCAAAGCCAACGTAGAGATCATGACCCCGCCGGGCATGGAAGAAATGAGCGCACAGCTGCGCGATCTGTTCAGCAATATGGCGCCGCAAAAGACGGCCAAGCGCAAGATTCCCATTGCCGAAGCGCGCAAGCTTCTCTGCGAGGAGGAGGCAGCCAAATTGGTCAATGAGGACGAAGTACGCAGTCTGGCCTTGGAACGGGTGCAGGAGGATGGCATCGTCTTCATCGACGAGATCGACAAGGTCACCTCGCGGGGTACTGGGCAAAGTGCCGCGGAAGTCTCTCGCGAGGGCGTCCAACGCGACCTTCTGCCCCTGATAGAAGGAGCGAGCGTCAGCACCCGCTATGGCGTGGTCAAGACCGACCATATCCTGTTCATCGCCTCGGGGGCTTTTCATCTGAGCAAGCCGGCCGACCTGATCCCGGAGCTGCAGGGGCGCCTGCCCATTCGCGTCGAATTGCAGGCGCTGCAGGCGGAAGATCTGGAACGTATTCTGCGCGAGCCGGAAAATGCCCTGGTTCGCCAGTACAGTGCCCTGCTGGCAGCCGATGGAGTCACCCTGCAGTTCGAGGACTCTGGCATCCGCCGCATTGCCGAGATTGCCCAGCAGGTGAATGAGCGGGTCGAAAATATCGGTGCCCGCCGCCTGCATACGGTAATGGAACGCCTGCTGGAAGAGATTGCCTTTCAGGCCCCGGATCACGACGGCCAGCCGCTGCGCATCGATGCCGAATACGTCGATGCTCGGCTGAGTGACTTGGCTGCCGACGAGGATCTGTCCCGCTACATCCTCTAGGTCTTGCTCCCTGCCTCGGCCTCTGTCAGCCGCAGAGGTTCGAGCTGGCTGTTGAGAATGCGCACGTCCTGCTGCTGGCGAGCCACCGGGATACCTTCCGCCAGCAAGGACTCCATGACGCCGGCACGGAGGTCTGTCTGCACATTGAACATCAAGTTGCAATCGCGCAGATACACCCGCAAGTAGACCACGATTCCGTTCGTATTCACGTCCAGAATCAGCGCCGAGGGCGGGATGATGCTGGGATCGTCCTGCATCACGTCCGGGTGCTTTTGCGCAACCGCCACAAGGAGTTCCTTGACCCGGTCGAGATTGGCGTTATGTTCCACCGTAAAGGGCAACATCAAGCGTACCACGCTATTGGAATGCATCCAGTTGGTGACCTGCCCGGAGATGATCTCGGAATTGGGCACAAAGACTTCTGTGCGATCAAAGGTGAGGATCAGGGTGTAGCGGATGCTGATGCGCTGGACGTATCCTTCGGCGCTGCCGACCTGGATCCAGTCTCCGACCTTGATCGGTCGTTCAAAGATCAAAATGATGCCCGACACAAAATTGTTGACCATGGTCTGCAGGCCAAAACCAATACCGACGGACAAGGCGCTGGCGATCAGGGTCAGCTTTTCCAGTGGCACTCCGGCAAGCCCGATGCCAATCAACAGACTCAGGGTGATGGTGACATATTTGCTCAGGATAACCAGGGAATAACGCGCTCCACTATCCAGAGAAAACATGCCGAGAAAATGGTCGAGTCGACGGGTAATGAACTCCACCAAACGCAGCAATAGCGCCACGATGATGATCGCGGCGACGATATGCGCCGGAATGATTTTGACCCCACTGACGCTAAAACCGTCCAGAAAATAGTGTCCGACATAGTGCAGGCCCTCTTTGGGCATGCCCCAGTTCAGGGCTAGGGCGAGCAGTGCTACGCAGAGGATGCCGAGCTGCGCCATGACCCGCAGCAGGTAAAAGGGCAAGGACCCTTTGTGGGGATAATGACGGAAATAGCTGCGCTGTAACCACCACAACAGCCCCGCAGCCACGACTATGATGGCACTCGTCCACAGATGCTGGATCACGAAGGAAACCCTCCCGTAGATCGTACAGAAAATGGGGAAGGGAGCAGAAATCAGGGCTTGATGTAGGCGAAACCCTGCGCCTGCGCCTCGCCAAGAGCGAGGATGCCGGCAGGTGCCAACTGGCTCCCTTCTGGACGACCTGCGGCATCGAGCTCGTAGGCCGTCAGACTATTCTGACAAAAGAGAAATTCTACCCCTTGGGCGATCAAGGCAGCGACTTCCCGCTGCCAAAGTCCTTCTGCCCATAGGGGGATGGGCGCAGGACCATTGGCGACGACCCGCAGCCGAACGCCGGCATCAGAGCGCAGCGCGTTGCGGAGATTACCGAGCAGCAGCGGCCAGCGGCCCGGCTCATCAATATGAAAGACCAGGGCAGCGGCAGGTTTCAAGCCGCAGCGTTCTCTAGTAGACGTTGACGCAGTCTGTTCATGCTGCTCTTTTCCAGTTGCCGCACGCGCTCCGCCGAAACTCCAAGCTCATCGCCCAGGGACTGCAAGGTCTTGGGTTCCTCACTCAGCCAGCGATTCTCGATGATGTAGCGATCCCGTGCCGGTAATGCGGCCAGGGCACTGCGCAGCCCGCGCTCGCGCGACCGGTCCCAATCGCTTTCGATGACCTGCTCGACCGAGGACGCGTCCGGGTCCGCAAGCTCGAAGCTGTGGGCATGCCCTTCCTCATCTTCGCTGCTGTGATCGATGGAGTAGTCGTATCCCGCCATACGACCTTCCATCTCCAGTACTTCGCGTTGGCTTACCCCGAGTTCCTCGGCAATGGCCTCGCTCTCACTCAGATTCATCCAGCCGGTATCGTTACGACTGGAGCGCAGATTGAAGAAGAGCTTGCGCTGCGCCTTGGTGGTTGCCACCTTGACGATCCGCCAGTTGCGCAGGATGAATTCGTGCATCTCAGCCTTGATCCAGTGCACGGCGAAGGACACCAGGCGTACCCCGTGGTCGGGGTCAAAACGCTTGACCGCCTTCATCAGACCGATGTTCCCTTCCTGGATCAGGTCGGCTTCCGGCAGACCATAGCCGCGGTAGGCGCGGGCGACGCGCACGACAAAGCGCAGGTGGCTCAGCACGAGGGCCTTGGCCGCCTCCATGTCGTCCCGCTCGCGCAGACGCTGCGCATAGTCCCGCTCTTCCTCGGCGCTCAGCAGCGGCTGCGCATTGACAAAGCGCAGGTAAGCCGCCATGCCGTCCACACTCGCCAACTCTCTGTTCGCGACCACCAGTTCGTTCATTGCCTATCTCCTGTTTTTGCTCCGAGTTTAGACCAATGCAGTGGGCAAAGGTTTACTCCGAACACGCTGCCAATATCTGGGGGCGCGCGCCACGGATTTCAAGAGACGGTATTGTCAAGATGTCGGCCCACCGCCACCAGTGAACCCAGCCAGCCCAACGCGGCGCTGATGAGGACCAGGAGAAACCCCTCGCCAACCGTCAGCGCATGCAGGGGAAAGCTCGTGCCGTAGAGGCTCGCCAGATGGTCGACAGGCCCCTGCAGGATGGCAAAGGCGATGGCCACGATCAACCAGGCCAGGAATCCGGCGAGTATGCCCTGGATCAGACCCTGATACAGGAAGGGGCGGCGAATGAAACTGTTGGTTGCCCCGACCAGGGAACTGATCTCGATCTCGTCGCGACGCTGCTCAATATGCAGGCGGATGGTATTGCCCATCACCAGAATCGCCCCCAAAGCCAAGAGGATGGCCAGGATGTAGACCGCCCGCGTACCGAGGGCGACAATGGCCTGTAGTCGGGCCACCCATTTCAGATCCGATTGGGCGCTGCGCACGATGGCCTCGTGGCTCCACTGCTGGACCTGGGCCTCCAAGCTGCTGGAGCTTTGCGCCAGGGGATTCAGTTCGACGATCAGAGAGGCCGGCAGGGGATTCTCTCCCAGTGTCTGGATGGCCGCGGTCATGCCCGCATAGTGCTGAAAATCCGCCAGGGCATGAACCTTGTCGACAAAGCGTACGGCCACCACGCCGGGACTATGTTGGAGCTGACGACGGAGTTGGGCGATGGCTTGGGGGCTGGCATCATCGTGCAGATACAGCGAAATCTGCGCTTGGTTGTGCCAGCTAGCGAGGAGCTGCTGCAGATTGCCTAGTGCGGTAAACAATCCGACAGGCAGGGCGAATACCACGGCCAGGGCGATGATGGTAAGTGCCGTGGCGATGGGTTGGCGCAGCAGTGTATCCCGCGCATTGCCTAAGGCCTGCAGGCGTATATGAAGGCTCATGCTTTCTCCTGCAACTGTCCGTGGGCAAGGTGCAGGGTGCGTACGCCCATGCGTTCCACTTGGCCCTGATCGTGAGTTGCGACCAGAACCGTCGTTCCGTGCCGATAAAAATCGCGAAACATATCCAGAATTTCATTGCTCAGTTCGGGGTCGAGATTGCCGGTCGGTTCATCGGCAAGCAGGATCTCGGGGGTGTGCACGATGGCCCGGGCAATGCCTACCCGCTGTTGTTCCCCGCCCGAGAGGGTCTCCGGAAACTCCCGCCAGTGCTCTCCCAGCCCTACCTTGTCCAGGGCAGCACGCACCCGATGGTCGAGCTGTCGTGCGGACATCCCGGCAACCTGCAGGGTGAGCGCGACATTGGCGTAAACCGTGCGGTCCATGAGCAGCTTGTGGTCCTGAAAGACGACGCCGACGCGCCGTCGGTACGCCGGGATGTGACGACGACGCAGCGTAGCGAGGTCCACCCCGGCGACGCGCAGGGTGCCGTGGCTCACCGCTTCCAGCCGGGTCAGCAGCTTCAGCAAGGTGCTCTTGCCGGCGCCGGAAGGGCCAGTGAGCAGGGCCATTTCGCCCTTGCCCAACTGCAAATTGAGCTCGCGCAGGACATGACGTCGCCCCGGGTAGTGCTTGGTGACATTGATGAACTCGATCATGCAGACTCCCGCGCAAACAAGGCATCGACAAAGGCCTCGGCATCGAAGGGGCGAAGGTCTTCCACCCCCTCGCCCACGCCGATGAAACGGATAGGGATGGGCAGCGCCTGGGCGATGGCCGCCACCACGCCGCCCTTGGCGGTGCCATCCAACTTGGTGATGCAAATGCCGGTCAGGCCCACAGCGGCGTGAAACTGCTGTGCCTGCTGCAGGGCATTTTGCCCGGTGCCAGCGTCCAACACCAGCCAAATCTGCTGCGGGGCGTCGGGATCCTGCTTGCCGAGAACGCGCTTGACCTTTTTCAGCTCCTCCATGAGATGTCCCTGGGTATGCAAGCGCCCGGCGGTATCGGCAATGAGGAGGTCCGCACCCCGCGAGCGGGCCGCGGCAAAGGCATCAAAAATCACCGAGGCGCTGTCGGCGCCACTGCCCTGGGCGATCACCGGGACTTGCACTCGCGCTCCCCAGCCCTGCAACTGCTCCACCGCCGCAGCGCGGAAGGTGTCGCCGGCTGCCAGCAAAACCCCGAAGCCCTCCATTTTCCAGCGTGCGGCCAGCTTGCCGATGGTGGTGGTCTTGCCGGCGCCGTTGATGCCCACCATCATGAGTACCTGAGTCTGCCCTTTTTGGGGGGTCCAGGCCTCGCAGCGGGGCTGTAGGAGATCAAGGAGAGACTGACGGATGGCTTGTTGCAACGCCGCCGGGTCGCTCAGCTCCTTGCGGCGGACCTTTTCGGTGACAGCTTGCATGATGCTGCGGGTGGCGGGCACGCCGACATCAGACTGTAGGAGGATCGCCTCCAGATCCTCGAGAAGCTCGTCATCGATCTCTTTTTTGCCCAGCACGAGGCGTGCGACACCCTCGCTCAGTTGCTCGCGGGAGCGGCTGAGTCCCGATTTCAGACGGGCAAAGAAGCCCGTCTTGGGTGTTTCTGCAGTTTTTTGTGCCTCGCCCGGTGCAAACCGGGAAGCCGCGAGGGGGGTTTCCGACGCCGGCGAGCTCTCGTCCACGGGCTCAGCGGCAGGTGGCGGGCTGGATGGAGTATCGGGTGCCGCAGCAGGCAGCGGCTCTTGGCTCGGCTCCGCAGGCTCGAGAACGGCTGGCGTTTCCTCTGCAGGGGTGCTTTTGTTACGCTTGAACCAAGACAAAACCATGATCTGTGGGCCAACCTCATTGTCTCTGTGGGCCCGCATTATCTCGCGAAGGACGAACTCGAACAATCTCTTGGAGACGCGATGTCGGTTGCTATCATTGCCGGAAAGCTGCGCGGCAAGAAACTACAGACGGCCAGCGGTGCCAGTATCCGGCCCACTCCGGGCGTGGTGCGCGAGCGTCTGTTCAACTGGCTGGCGACGGAAATCGCGGGGGCGCGGGTGCTCGACCTCTTCGCCGGAACGGGCGCTCTGGGACTGGAGGCGTGGTCCCGGGGTGCCGAACGGGTGGATTTTGTCGAGAGCACAGCCGCGCACCGGCGGATTCTGGAGAAGAACCTCGCCAGTTGTGGCCCCGATGCAAAGATCCGCCTGCTCGGCCGCGATGCGCTCAGCGTGCTCCCCAGTCTTGTCCGGCAGTACGATCTGGTGCTTGCCGATCCGCCTTTTGCGGCGGGCTGGCCGGCGCGCCTTTGGCCGCTCCTGCTGGGCGAAAACAGCCCGGTACGTGCGGGAGGATGGCTCTATCTGGAAGCCAATGCTGCGGAGCTTTGGCGGGAAAGCGAGCTACCTGCTGGCTGGGAATGGTATCGTGCCGGTCGTTGTGGCGACAGCCACTATGTGCTGCTGCATTTGCAGGAGGGGTGATCATGAGTCAGAACGAGAGTCCGCGCCGCATCGTCTATCCCGGGACTTTTGACCCCATCACCCTCGGGCATGAAGATCTGGTGCGACGCGCCGTCGGGCTTTTCGATGAGGTCGTGGTGGCGGTGGCAGCCGAGACACCCAAACGGACCATCTTTCCCCTCGACGAGCGGGTGGCGTTGGCCGAGGCCTGCCTGGCGGGAATCCCGGGAGTGCGGGTGCGGCCATTTCAGGGGCTCCTCCTGCATCTGCTGCAGGCCGAGGGGGTGCGGGTCATCCTCCGCGGGCTGCGCGCGGTATCGGATTTTGAGCACGAGTTTCAGCTGGCATCGATTCAGCGCCGCATGGATCTGCGCGTGGAGACTTTGTTTCTCATGACTTCGGACGCCCACACCTTCCTGTCCTCGAGTCTGGTGCGCGAGATCAGCCGCCTGGGCGGTGATGTGAGCGCCTTCGTGCAGCCCGTCGTTGCCGATGCCCTGCGTCGACGTTTTGCCCCGCAAGGCTAGGAAAGCGTAGAATCAGTCCAGTTTCTTTTTGGGGTGCTTTTCATGTCTTTGCACATTCTTGATAACTGCATCAATTGTGACGTTTGCGAGCCCGAATGCCCGAATGGTGCCATCCACATGGGGCCACAGATCTACGTCATCGAGTCGGGCCTTTGTACCCAGTGTGTTGGCCACTACGACACGCCGCAGTGCCAAGAAGTGTGTCCGGTGGACTGCATCGAACTCGACCCTGCCAACCCGGAATCGGCAGAGGCCTTGCAGGAAAAATTCCTGCTCCTGACCGGACAGGTCTGAGCTTTGCGGCAGCCACGCTGCCCGAATCAGAGGGCTTTCGCGTCTAGGGCGTTCTGTACCAAATGGCTGACTCTTTCCAGTTTCTGAACTTGCTGCTGCGTTGTGGAGCGCTGCATGAGCAGGTGTTCTACCCGACCGTCGATGCTGTCCATGGCCAGGGAGATGCGCTCCAGGGCCTCGAGTTCTTCGGCCGCCTTTTGGTGATAACTCTCCAGGTACTGATTCATCACCGCCATGACCTCGTCGACCCAGTTCTGCGCGTCGCGGCGCGTGTCGACAATATAGTCTCGTACCTTGCCGGCCACCGTGAGAAAGGCCTTGCGGACGACGGAACTTTGGGTGTTCACCGCGATTTCCAGCATCATGCCGAAGCGTTCGTAACTCTCGGCCATGGCCAATAGCTCGGCGCGCCGGGGAAGAATGGCATAGGGAATGGTGGCCAAGGCGGGTAGGGAATAGCGTTGCTGCAACGCGGCGTATTCCCGGCTGATTTCGCCATTGACCGTTTCCGCGCCAGCCAGCGCCAGGTCGAATTGCCGGATGGCCTCGGCAAAAAAATTGCGAAAGCGATCGACGATGCCGGCCGTAGTCCAAGCGGAAAGCATTTCTCCCTTGGCGTTGCTGATGATCAAGTCAAAAGTGGCGGTGGAAAGCGGGGCGAGCAGATGTTCCTGGACAGATTCCTGAAAAGCCAGCTTCCGTCCCTCGAAGGCGCCTCGATCGTGCTCGAAATGCGCCAGCCGCTGTTGATGCTGGCGCACCAGTTTCGGCACTTTCTCGCCTGTGCGGTCTTTGAGCTCCTGCAGATTTTGGGTTTGTGTGACCAGATGGTGGTCCTGCTCGGCCAACAGCGCTTTTTGCTCGGTCAAGATACGCTTTGCCAGAGTCCTGCTCTTCTGCTCCAGGGCCGCACGATGGCCCGGGATGGTCAGTTCGGCGATGGCCTTTTCCAGCTCCAGGATGCCGCTACGCTGCAGTAATTCCTCATTGCCGCGGATTCGCGCCAGGAGCGCCTTCTGGCCGCTGATCGGGATCACTTGCTCCCGGGTGATTCCCAGACGCTCGGCCGTGCGCTGTGCCTGAGCCTCGATTTCTTCCTCGATTTCGAAGGGGTCACGCAGCTCATCCCAGAGGGTGTCGACCTTGTTCAAGAGGACGAGCTGGTGCTGATTCCGATTGCGTTTGAGGTATTGCTCCCAAATGGTCAGGTCACTGTGCGTGACTCCGGTATCGATCCCGAGAATGAAGAGCAGGGCATCGGCATTGGCAAGCATACTGAAGGTCAGTTCTGGTTCCGCGCCGATGGCGTTCAGCCCCGGCGTATCGAGTACGGTCAGGCCGGCATCGAGGATCGGATGGGGCAGAAAGAGCATGGAGTGCCGCCAGCGCGGAATCAACACTTTGCCCAGGCCGCAGGAGGGACAGACGCTGCTCTCCTGGCCTTTGGCCACGCGGTTGAGGGGGGGGCAGAGGCCGAGGCGCCTGGCCTCTTCGATTGCGACACAGATGGTTTCGGTCAGGACCTTTAAGCGTTGGCCCTGGTTGCCGCCTTCCTCAAAACTGAGCCGCACCCACGCGCTGCCCGCCCGTTTGAGCTTTTCGATGCTGACATCCATGCTGCGGCTGGCGATGGGCAAGAGCTGTAGCCCCGCGCGGCCCTGCGGGGCACCGCGAATTTCCACTGGGCACATGGTGGTCTGGCCGGTGCTCGAAGGCAAAAACCGCTGCCCAAGATCAGCAAACAGCAAGGCGTTGATCAGCTCAGTCTTGCCGCGGGAAAACTCGCCCACCACCGCCAGGCGTAGATTGTCCTGTTCGACCTCAAAGGCAAGGTTTTCGAGTTGGAGAATACTTCCTCCGGGAAGCAGCCCGAGGTCTCCGGTAAGCTCGGCCAGTTGATGCAGCGATTGCGCGACGTCCTCTCGCCACCGCCGAAAAGATCGCAAGCCCTGCAGAATCGGCGAATCATTCAATGAATTCGGCATATCGCTCCCGTTCGATGCATCTAGCGCTGGCACTGCCCACAGTAAAATGTCGAGCGCCCCCCGATGCGTGCGGCGCGCAGTGCTTTGCCGCAGCGGATACAGGGTTCCTTCTCGCGTCCGTACACTGCCAGAGATAGTCGAAAATAGCCCTTCTTGCCATCGGGTCGGGTAAAATCGCGCAGGGTGGTGCCGCCGGCGGCAATCGCCTCCTGCAATACTTCCACGATCGCCTGATGCAACTGGTGCAAGCGGGTCAGGGCGATGCGCCCGGCCGCCCGGCGCGGATCGATCCCAGCGCGAAACAGCGATTCGTTGGCGTAGATGTTGCCTACACCGACAACGACGCGGGAATCCATGAGGAAGCTCTTGATGGCTTGCCGATGCCCACGACTGCGAGCGAAGAGATAATCCGCATCAAACTCACTACCCAAAGGTTCCGGCCCAAGACCCTGCAACAACGGATCGCCAGCCCAGTCCTCGCCCCAGAGGAGCAGGCCAAAGCGTCGCGGATCATGAAAACGCAGGCAGTTGCCATCTTCCAGGAGCAGGTCGACATGATCATGTCGTTGCACGACGGTATCTTGTGGCACGACGCGCAAATGCCCGGACATGCCCAGATGCAGCAGGATCTGGCCCTGATCGAGATCGGCCAGGAGGTATTTTCCCCGCCGACGCAGACCAGTGATTTTTTGTCCCCGTAAGCGGGCAGCGAGGTCGTCATTGACCGGCCGCCGTAGCCGCGCTTCGCGCACGGTGACTGCTGCAATGCGCCGGCCTACGAGATGCGGCTCGATGCCGCGCCGCGTCACCTCTACCTCGGGCAATTCAGGCATATGGAGTGCCCCAGACGGCGCTGCTCACGCGCTCGCGACCAGCCAAATCCCGATGCGTCTCCACCTCCTCCCAACCATGCTCGCGCAAGAGCTGACGTAGCCACGGCCCTTGCTCGTGGCCGTGTTCGAATGCGATGCGTGCCTGTGGCTCCAGGTGGTGGACGACTCCGGCGAGGATCGCCTGGTAGGCTTCCAGCCCGGTCTCTCCGGCTACCAGGGCGCTGATGGGCTCAGCGCTCAGTTCGGACAGATGGGCATCGTCGACCGCCAGATAGGGGGGATTACTCAATACCAGGGAGAAACGCTGCTCCGCAGGCAAGGCCTGACACCAATCTCCGATACACCAGCGCACCGGCAGCCCCAAGGCAGCCCCATTCTGGCGGGCAAGGGCCAGAGCGTCCTCGCTTCGGTCCACCGCCCAGTGGTCCAGATCCGGTCGCGCCTGGGCGAGGGCGAGGATGATGGCGCCGCAACCGGTGCCGAGATCCAGCACAGCGCCCTTGTTGGGCAGATGCTCCAGGGCCCAACGCACGAGGGTTTCCGTATCCGGGCGGGGAATGAGCGCGCGCCGATCGATGCGCAGGTCGAGTTCCATGAACGACCAGTGGCCGAGACAATAGGGTAGAGGCTCGCCGCCCACGCGCCGGGCCAGCAGCGCCAACAAGTGGCCGCGGCGCGCTTCTCCCAGAGGCGCCTGGGGATGGCTCCAGAGTGCGGTGCTGCTGTCCAAGACTTCCTCCAGGAGCCAGTGGGCTTCTTGCTCCGGCGCATCGCTGTGGGCCGCAAGCTGGGTGCGGAGCCAGGCAAGCCAGTGCCGTAAAGAATCCCCGGACGTTGGAATCTCAGGCGTCATCACCCAGGCTTTGCAGAAGATCGGCCTGATGTTCGCGCAGGAGTGCCTCGTAGAGGGGGTCTAGGTCCCCGGCGATGATCGCCTCCAGGCGATACAGGGTCAGATTGATGCGGTGATCGGTTACGCGGCCCTGGGGGAAATTGTACGTGCGGATGCGTTCCGAGCGGTCGCCCGAGCCGATCAGGGAGCGCCGCGCCGTTGCGGTGGCGTTCTGCTGCTTTTCCTGCGCCATCTCCATTAAACGCGCTTGCAACAAGGCCATGGCCTTGGCGCGGTTCTTGTGTTGCGAGCGATCTTCCTGGCAGGCTACCACGAGGCCCGTGGGCAGGTGGGTGATGCGCACCGCCGAATCGGTCTTGTTGATGTGCTGGCCACCGGCACCACTGGCGCGGAAGGTGTCGATGCGCAGATCACTACTCTGGATCTCTATCCCTTCGATCTCGTCTACCTCCGGCAGGACTGCTACGGTGCAGGCCGAGGTATGGATGCGCCCCTGCGCCTCGGTATCCGGCACCCGTTGTACACGATGCCCGCCGGATTCGAACTTGAAGCGGGAATAGGCACCGCGCCCGGAGACTTCCAGAACTACTTCGCGGTAACCGCCGCGCTCGGATTCCGAGGCGGAGAGGACGGTGACGTCGAAACCCTTGGTCTGGGCATAGCGGGTATACATACGCGCCAAATCACCGGCAAACAATGCCGCTTCCTCGCCGCCGGTGCCGGCACGGATCTCGATAAAGACGTTACGCTCGTCCTGCGGATCTTTGGGGAGCAGGCGCAGGCGCAGCTCGGCCTCGAGTTCGGCGAGTTCCCCTTCCGCCGCAGATAGCTCCTCGCTCGCCAGGGCGCGCAACTCGGCATCGCTTTCCTCACGCAGGATGCGTTGGGCATCTTCGCGTTCTGCCTGCAGGCGCTCCTGTTGCGCGAGCAGGTCCCGCAGCGGCTGAATTTCACCGAGCTCGCGGGACAAGGCTTGGTACTGTTGTGGATCCTGCAAGATTTCCGGGCTCGCCAGACGATGTTCGAGTTCTTCGGCGCGTAGGCTCAACTGCTCGAGCTGGCCCGCCAAACGGGGGCTGAGACTCATCCTTCTGCGTCGCTGAGATGAAAGAGGATGTCGAGCGAGGCGACCAGGGCCTCGCTGGTGGCTTCCTGACAGGGCTGGCGCAGGGTCGAGATCGGGTCGTGCAGGACCTTGTTCATGAGCGCCTTCGAAAAGGCGTCCAGCACGGTTTCGGGGTCCTGACCCTGCTGCAGGTAGTGGCGAAAGCGCTGAACTTCAGCGCGCCGGGCCTGCTCGACGTGTTCCCGCAAACGGCGAATGGCCGGAACCACCTCCAGGCTGTCACGCCACTGCTGAAATCCATCGGCCTCTTGCGCAATGATCCGTTCGGCCTCGGTCGCTGCCTCGCGGCGCGCCTGCATACCGGCCTGGGCGATGTCGTTGAGATCGTCGATGGTATAGAGATAGCAGCCGTCCAGCTCGTCAATGGCAGGGTCAAGATCACGTGGCACGGCCAGGTCGAGGAAGAGCAGACTGCCACGTTCGCGCGGCAGCCCAGGCTGAACGTCAGCGGAACGGAGGATCACTTGCGGACTGGCGGTACAACTCAATACCAGATCGACGCTGGGAAGCAGGGCAGCCGCGTCTTCCAGAGGGTGTGCTTGACCATCCAGGCGATTGGCGAGCAGACGGGCGCGCTCGGGACTGCGGTTGGCGACGTGGAATCCATCCAGGTCATGTTCGCGCAGGTGGGTGGCCACCAGCTCGATGGTTTCCCCCGCACCGATGAGCAGCACTCGCTTGCTCTGCAGGGAGCCCAACAACTGTCGTGCCAGGGTCACTGCCGCGTAGGCCACGCTCACCGGCGCCGCGCCGATGGCGGTTTCCGTACGCACCTGCTTGGCGACACGGAAGGCCCAGTGTAGCAAGCGGTTGAGGACGGGCCCGGTACTGTCGATGTCCGCCGCGATCTGGTAGGCGTCTTTCACCTGACCCAAAATCTGCGGTTCACCAATGATCATGGAGTCGAGACCACAAACCACGCGAAACAGGTGCTGTACCGCCGCTGCATCGTGATAACTGAAGCTGTTGCCGGTCAAGATCTCGGCGTCGATGCCGTGAAAATCGGCCAGCCACTGCTGCAGGCGATTCTCTCGCGGTCCCGATCCACCATAGGTATAGATTTCGGTGCGGTTGCAGGTGGAAATGATCAGGGCTTCCCTGGCCAAATTCTTGTCCAGTATATCCCGGTGAGCCGCCGCCAACTGATCTGGCGCGAATGCGACTTTCTCGCGAACCTCAATGGGTGCGCTGTGATGACTCAAACCGTAGCAAAAAATGGCGGTACCATCCGTGACATTGACGACCCGATGATGTTTGCGCATTGTCCGCAAGGCTTGTTCGGATTGCAAGCCGCTGAGGCTGGCGCTATTGTCGGCGCATCGCGGTGGGCAGGGAATGGTATGGGCAGGAAGATACAGTGGCGTTGGCTGGCCTTGATCGTGCTTGGGGTGTCTCCCTGGGCCGGAGCCAGCGTCCAGTTGTCGGGGGAGAGCCTGTACTATCTCCTCAGTGCCGAGTTTGCCACCCAACAACACGACTCTGCAATCGCTATCCCGGCCTGGAGGCACAGCGTTGATCAGGTCCCTGTGGCGCCAGTTTTGGCGGCGGCAGCGAAGGCTGCGGCGCAGCTCGGAGATCTGCCTATGGCGCTGCGTTGGGCCAAAAGATGGCATGAACTGGCACCTGATGACAGCGAGTCCGCACGCTTTGAAGCGGGGCTGCTCCTCGCCGATGGTCAGGATTCGGCAGCCCTGGAGTTGCTGCAGGCGACATTGGCGCGCTTTCCCGACGATGAGCGGGTGAGCAGCCAGCTGGCCGAGCTGCTGGCACAGCATGGCCGCTTCGGTGATGCAGAACGATTGTTGCACACGGTTGTTCAGAATCATCCGCATTCTGCTGCAGCACAGCTTGCCTTAGGCCGTTTGGCCTTGCTGCAAAATCAACCGAAACGTGCTGCCAGCGCCTTTGCCGAGGCATTACGACTGCGCCCGGACTGGGAGGAAGCAGCGGTATTGCAGGCCGAAAGCCTCCGCCGGCAAGGGGACTCTCTGGCGGCGTTACAGTTTTTGCAGAGCTACTGTGCCGCGCATCCGAGCGCCGTGCAGGCGCGTGCCCATCTCGCCACACTCTATCTTAGCTTGGGTGGGCAAACGCAGGCTTATCGGGTATTGCAGCAGATCAGCCTGTTGCAGCCGGACGAACCCAAAGTCTGGGGCCAAATGTTACCCTTGGCCCTGGCAGAGGCGGACTGGCGCGGTGCCCAGCGGGCACTGGAGCATCTACGCGAGCTGGCTCCCCACTCGCCATTGGTCCCCTATTACCAAGGGCGCATCGCCGAAGATCAAAAGGAGTGGTCGAAGGCGCGGGAGGAGTACGCAAAGCTGGCCGGTACGCCTCTGGCGGACGAAGGGCAGCTGCGCATCGCCCAGACCTATTATGCGCAAGGGCAAAAGGACAAGGCGCTGCAGGAGCTGCAAAAAATCCAGGCACGGCATCCGAACGATGCGCAGATTCCGCTCCTGCGTGCGCAACTGCTCCAGGAAGAGGCCGATTACGGCGATGCCGCACGAGTTCTCGATCAAGCCCTGGAACGCAATCCCCGCGATGCTGCCCTCTGGTATGCCCGTGGCACTATCGCCGAGCTGCAGAAGGACTATGCCGGCATGGAGAAGGCCATGCGTATCGTCATCGAGCTGCGGCCCGAGGACGCGCAAGCCTACAATTTCATCGGCTACAGTCTGCTCGAACGGCGACAGCAACTGGCGCAGGCCGGGGCATATCTCGAAAAGGCCATTCAACTGGCTCCCGAAGACCCCAACATCCAGGATAGCGTAGGTTGGTATTACCACCTGCAGGGCGACCAAAAGAAGGCGCTGGACTATCTCCAGAAGGCCCATGCCCAGCTTGGCGACGAGCCGGAAGTGCTTGCTCATCTGGGGCGCGTCCTCTGGCAGCTGGGGCGCCAGGAGGAAGCGCGTGCCCTGTGGCGGCGTGGCCTCGAGAAACACCCGGGTAGTAAGCAGCTCCAAGAGGCCCTGTTGCACCCATGAAAGGCATGCTGCGGCAGAATTGGCGGATGCTGGCGATTCCTGCCTTACTGTTACTTGGCGCCTGCGCGCAGCTGCCCGCGCCAAGTGGTCGCGCGCAGCTTCTCCTGCCGGCTGAGCAACGGGCACAGGTTCTCGCCTCGGTGCATCGGTGGACGGCCACCGGTCAGGCCTCCCTGCGTAGCCCGCGCGGGAGCCAGAGTTTTGGTTTTGTCTGGCGGCAGCAGGCCACCGGCGAGCAGCTCCGCATCCTCGGCCCCCTGGGCAATACGGTTGCCGAGTTGCGCGATGACGGTGCGCAGGCCTCGCTGCTCGAGGCCAATGGCCGGCATCTGACGGCGAGTACCATGAGCGTCTTGCTCGAACGGGTACTGGGGGTTGCATTGCCCGTTGCTGAACTCCCCCAATGGCTGCTGGGTATTCCGCCATCCGGGCAAGTGGATTCCTTTGATGCCGCCGGCCTGCCCGAGCGCGCCCGTTGGGGGGGCTGGCAACTGCAATATCTGCGCTATGAGGCGGTGGGCGGGTTACAGATGCCGGCGCTTTTGCAGGCCTCTGGGCCAGATGCCCTGCAGTTGCGCATCGCGGTCAGCAACTGGCAACTGGGGCAATGATGAACGCGCAATGGTATCCGGCACCGGCAAAACTGAATCTGATGTTGCGGGTCATTGGCCAGCGTGAAGATGGCTACCATTTTCTGCAAAGCGTTTTTCAGTTTCTTGACCTGCACGACGAACTCCGCTTTGCTTCGGCGCCTGCCGGGGTGTTTCGTTCCTTTGGCGGGCCGCCAGGTCTGGCGCCGGAAAAGGAATTGACCCTGCGCGCGGCACGCCTCCTGGCCGAGCGCTGCGGCGTGAGCGAGGGCGTGGAGATCACTCTGCGCAAGCGGTTGCCGGAAGGAGGGGGGGTCGGCGGGGGGTCGTCCGATGCTGCCACTACCCTGCTGGTGCTCAACCAGCTCTGGAATTGCGCCCTGACGCGAACGGAGTTGATGGCTATGGGTACCACGCTCGGTGCCGATGTGCCGATCTTCCTTTTTGGCCGCAGCGCGTGGGCGGAGGGCATCGGCGAGCTCCTCCAGCCCATGCCGCCCATCCCGGAGCTCCCGTACCTCCTCGTACATCCAGGCGTATCCGTTGCCACCGCTGAAATTTTTCGCGCCCCCGAATTGACACGCCAACACCCGCCCAGCACAATATCGGCGTTTTTGGGGGGGATCAGGAGAACACCCTGGAACCCTTGGTCCGACGCCGTTATCCCGTCATTGCTGAATGCATCGATTGGTTGCGTGCCCAAGGCCTGCGGAATGCAAGATTGACCGGCAGTGGTGCCTGTTGTTTTGCCGAAATTCCCGTAGGCGTGGCTGGTGAGGCCCTTCTTTCCCAACTGCCCTCACCATGGCGTGGGTGGTTGGTGAGAGGATGCAATCGCCACCCGCTTCTCGGACTTCTCCCGGAAATCCCTGTTGGGGCGTAGCCAAGCGGTAAGGCACCGGATTTTGATTCCGGCATTCCCAGGTTCGAATCCTGGCGCCCCAGCCATTTTATTTTTGCGGACAGTGCAGAGGGATCCATCCTTTCATGTCTCACGGTAGCCTGATGGTATTCAGCGGGAACGCCAATCCCGCCCTGGCAGCGCAGATCGTCAAATTTCTCCAGATTCCCCTGGGGCGGGCAGAGGTCAGCCGCTTCAGTGACGGCGAGGTCTTCGTCGAGATTCTGGAAAATGTCCGCGGTCATGACGTCTTCGTACTGCAACCCACCTGTGCCCCGACGAACGATCACCTCATGGAACTGCTGGCCATGATCGACGCCCTCAAGCGCGCCTCGGCCAATCGCATTACGGCGGTCATGCCGTACTTTGGTTACGCACGGCAAGATCGCAAATCTCGTGCCCGCACGGCGATCACTGCCAAACTCGTCGCTGATCTGGTGACCACCGCTGGCGCGCACCGTGTCCTGACCATGGACCTGCATGCGGATCAGATCCAGGGCTTTTTCGACGTTCCAGTGGACAATATCTACGCCTCGCCCATCCTGCTCGGCGACATCTGGCGGCAAAACCCGGAAAATCTCATGGTCGTTTCCCCCGACGTGGGCGGTGTGGTACGCGCACGTGCCATTGCCAAACGGCTGGAGGTAGATCTCGCCATCATCGACAAACGCCGTCCACGCCCCAACGAATCGGTGGTGATGAATATCATCGGCGAGGTCGACGGACGTAGTTGCGTGCTGGTAGACGATATGGTCGATACCGCCAACACCTTGTGTGAAGCGGCGCATGCTCTGAAAACGCGGGGGCGCTGCGCGTGAGCGCCTACTGCACCCACCCGGTGCTATCCGGCAAGGCCATCGAGCGCATCCGCGGTTCCCAACTCGACGAACTGGTGGTGACCGACACCATTCCATTGAGCAGCGAAGCGCGCGCCTGTGACAAGATCCGCGTGCTCTCGGTCGCCGAACTCTTTGCCGAAACCATCCGCCGGATTGCCGAGGAAGACTCTGTCAGCTCCCTGTTCATGGACTGATTCTCAGGAGTATGGGGCGGCCTGCCGGTCGAGAGTTTTCCGTTCGGGCAGTTGCGGGGCGGGAGTTGCGGCGTGTCCTGCGATGACGGTCAACGGATGCGGATCGGGCTGGTCAACACCGTTCACCAACCAGGCATGGAGAAAAAAGTACGCGACCACCGCCAAGAGAAGGATCAGCGTACCCCAAACCCAAGCGTAAGCACCGGCATTTTTGCCCTCTTCCGTCATTTTTGCTCCTAAAAGATTTTCATCAATGCGCGCACGAAACTCTGCTCTTCCTGCTGTCGTGGCGTCTTGGCTGCGGGGGGCAGATAGCCTGCCAAAAAATACCCCATCTTGCCGGGATTTCCCTTGCCACCGCCGGTGGCCAGAGTGCCGGTCTGCGGATCATAGCGCGCCGTGACGACGTCCGGGGGCCTGAAAAAGCCGGTATCCGGCATGCCCTGCAGAGCCGTTCCCATGTAACGTATCCAGATCGGCAAGGCTTCGCGGGCACCCGCCGCCCAGGTGCCCATGGTATGGTTGTCGTCATAGCCCACCCATACCGAGGTGGTGATTTCCGGATTGAAGCCATTGAACCAGGCGTTCTCTTCGGCATTGGTGGTGCCGGTTTTTCCGGCGAGGTCATGGCGATGCAGAATCTGCGCCGCGACCCCCGTCCCGACGCGGATCACCCGCTCCATCATCCGCGTCATCAGATAGGCCACCCCCGGGGGATGACCGTCTGACGGGCGGGTGCCCGATAGGCCAACGGGCAGTGCAGAAGCGCCACTTGCGTGCCATTGGCGGTGATCACCTTGCGAATGAGATAGGGGTGAGGGAGAAAGCCGCCGCTGGAGAAGGTGGCGTAGGCGCGTGCCATCTGCAGGGGCGTGAAATCGCCGGCACCGAGCACCATCGAAGGGGTTGCCGGCACCTGTTTAGCGGGAAAGCCGAAGCGCTGCACATAGGTTTTCGCATAAGGGATGCCCACATCCATGAGCAGGCGCACACTCGGCACGTTGTGGGAGTCGGCGAGATCCTCCCAGATCGGGAAGGGAACCTTGGAAAAGGTGCGACTATAGTTGGTGGGTGCGTAGATCTGCCCGTCCGCCAGATGGATGATCAGGGGGGTGTCGGCAATCAAGGAAACCGGGGTGTAATAGCCCTTGTGACCACTGGCGAGCAGTGTAGGAGCGTCGATGACCGAGGCATAGACGAAGGGCTTGAAACCGGATCCCGGTTGCCGGTAAGAATACAGGGCGCGATCAAAATGACTGAGTTCGTAGCTGAAGCCGCCGACCAAGGCAAGGATGGCGCCGCTGTGACTATTCAGCGAAACCAAGGCCCCCTGGACGTGCGGGATCTGCGCCAGCTGCCAGCCGGCGTGGGGTACAGCGTGCCAGACCCTGGTACCCCAGACGGGGTTACCCGTTCCTTCCGTCGCCGCGGCGACATAGTGCCGGACCCAGATGAGATCACCTGCTGCAAGCACCTGATTCACCCCCGTCGGCCGCTGGCCATTGGGCCGTAATCGGGCCCAGGCAACGTCCCGGAGACGGAGTTCGGCCTGCCGTTGCCCCTCGATCTTGATCTGCGCTTTCTGCGCATCGACTGTTTCCACCACCGCCCAGCGCAAGTTGGCCGGGTCGAAGTCCGGCAACATGGGGGGGCGCTGCCCGTGCAGAGCGGCCTGCAGCATCTGGCCGCGCAGTTGCGCAATTGGACCGCGCCAGGCCTTGGGGTCCATGCTATCGAGACCCATGGCGTAATTCTCCAAGCCAATCGCCACATCCTGGCTGGCTGCCTGCTGATCTCGCGGATCGATGCTGGTGTAGACCCGCAGGCCACTGCGGTAGGTAAAGTCGGGGCCAAAATGCTTCTCCAGCCAGCTACGGATCCAGTCGGTGGCATAAGGGGCCAAGTTGCTTGCAGGGGCGTGGTAGCGGGCGCGAATTGGCTCGGCCATGGCTCGTTGCGCGGCCTCCTCACTGATGAACCCCAGTCTTGCCATGCGGCGCAGTACATAGTCGCGGCGCGTCTTGGCCGAGGCCGGCGAAGCGATAGGGTTGAATACCGATGGGGCAGCTGGCAAACCCGCCAGAGTCGCCATTTCGCCCAAACTCAGTTGCGAGACCGTCTTGCCGTAATAGGTTTCGGCGGCCGCCTGTACTCCGTAGGCTCCCTCGCCCAGATAGATCTTGTTGACGTAGAGATCGAGGATCTGCGCGCGATCCAGATGTTGGGCCAGCTTGTAGGCAAGGAGGATCTCTGCCACCTTGCGGGTGATGGTCTTTTTCGGAGTCAGGTAAAAATTGCGGGCGACCTGCTCGGTAATCGTGCTCGCTCCCTGCACCGGTCCCCAATGGAGGAGATCCACCCAGGCAGCGCGAATGATGCCGGGAAAGCTGACCGGATAATACAGCGGATTGTGGCTGTAGAACTTGGAGTTTTCGGCGGCGATGAAAGCTTCCTGCAGGCGCTTCGGAACCTGGCGGAGAGGCAAGGCGTAGCGCAACTGCGGGCCGATGACCTGCAGGAGCTTACCGTTATTGGCATAGATGCGTAGTGGCTCGGCCGGATGCCAATGTTCCAACGCTTGTACTGGAGGAAGTTCCTGGTAGATGCGATAGGTCCAGAACCCAACGGCGATGGCGGCGTCCACCAATACGAAAAGGACGACAAAGACCAGCCAGAACCGCCAGCTGCGCTGGCGGAAGAAGGGAGTCGCAGACATTGTTCAGGCCTCGCTGGAGCGCAATCGCGCGTCGCTCATAGCGCACCCTGTGCGCGATGCCAGAGACGACTGAACCAACCGGCCTTGGCCACCGCATTTTTCGCGAGTACTGGTTCCGCTTTCAGGATCTTGCCTTGCCAGAGAAGATCGAGGGTGCCCACGTTGCTATTGGCCGCGATCGGGGCCTGCAGATTGGCCGCTGCGACGAAACGGCTTTCCACCTTGCCCTGGCTGGGCCGCGGGACGACCACGTTGATCGCTTTGGGGGTGATGACCGAGAGAGTTTCCGGGCTCCAGTCGATCCGCTTCAGCTGTGCCACTACCGCGCCGGCGGGATAGACCTGCCGTTGCTGCCAGCCATGGAAACCGTAATGCAACATGGCCGCGGCGTCGGTACCGGCGACGGCGCGCGAGCTGGCGCCCAGAATTACCGCCACCAGGTCACGACCCTCCTGGCTGGCGCTGACGGCCAGATCCCAGTTGTTGGCTGACGCCAAGCCCACTCCCAGACCCGTGATGCCGTGTTGGCCCGCCAACGGGTTGTAGTTGTACTGGGTGATGTTGTTGTAGCGGTAACTTGCCTGCCCCGCGACTTTCTCGACCTGCGGGAATTTCACCAACAGGGCCCGTGCCAGGCGGGCGATGTCGAGCGCCGTACTGCGCTGCCCAGGTGTGGGCATGCCATCGGGATTGACGAAATGGGTTTGGGTCAGGCCCATGCTGGCGGCTTCGCGGTTCATCAGGTCGACAAAACCGCCGACACTGCCGGCCACCGACTGGGCAATGGCAATGGCGGCGTCGTTGCCCCCGTCGATCAGCAGGCCATGGGTCAGTTGGTCGATGGTTACCGGAAGACCTGGCTGGATGAACATGCGCGAGCCCGCGGCATGCCAGGCGTCGACGCTTACTGAGACGTGCTGGTCGGGTTGTAGCATCTTCTGCGCTTCTGCCTGATAGAGGAGATAGGCGGTCATCAGCTTGACCAGGCCCGACGGGTCGTAGCTCGCTTGCCCATTCTGGTCGAGCAGGACTTGATCGGTATTGACGTCGATCAGCACCGCCGCCTTGACGCCGGAAATCTGTGGTGCTGGCATGGGTGGTGCTGCGGGCAGAGTAGGCGTGGGCACGACGGCATAGGCAGTACCGGAAACCAGCAAAACAGCAAAAAACGCGGCGGTTTTCTTCATAGGGGCGGCAGAACTCTTCAGGAAAGATTTTCCTTTGGAAAAACTGCCGCCGGGAAAAGTTCCCGCCGCCTAGCCACGGCTGGCGCGGTAGCGCTCGATCAGCGCCTGGGTAGAGCTGTCATGGGAATGATGTGTCTTGCCCTGCAGGTCGGATTCGACGCGCGTGGCCAAGACCTTACCGAGCTCTACCCCCCACTGGTCAAAGGAGTCGATGCCCCAGATCACCCCCTGGGTGAAGACGCTGTGTTCGTAGAGGGCGACCAGGGCACCCAGAGAGAAAGGGGTGAGGGCATCGACGAGGAGCAGGTTGCTGGGCCGATTGCCGGGCGAAACCCGGTGGGGAATCTGTGCCTGGGGTACCCCCAGGGCACGCAGTTCGTCCGCCGAGCGGCCAAAAGCCAGGGCCTCACTTTGTGCAAAGAGATTGGCCATGAGCAGGTCATGTTGGTCCCTGTATTCGCTGAGGGGGGCGATAAAACCAATCAAGTCACAGGGCACCAAGCGGGTTCCCTGATGCAGCAATTGGTAAAAGGAGTGTTGGCCGTCGGTGCCGGGTTCACCCCAAATGATTGGGCCGCTATCCACTGTAAGGGAGTTCCCGGCGAGGTCTACCCGTTTGCCGTTGCTTTCCATCTGCAGTTGCTGCAGATAGGCGGGAAAGCGGGCCAGGTCGTGGGCATAGGGCAGGATCGCCTGGCTCTGTGCGTCCCAGAAATTGTTGTACCAGATCGAGATCATCCCCAGGAGCACCGGCAGATTTTGCTCCAGCGGGGCATGCTGAAAGTGCTCATCCATGGCATGGAACCCGCGCAGCATCTCGCCAAAGGCCGACGAGCCAACCGCCAGCATGGTGGCCAGACCAATGGCGGAATCCATCGAGTAGCGCCCGCCTACCCAGTCCCAAAAGCCGAAGCTATGCTCTGGATGCATGCCAAAGGCGGCGACCGCCTTGTCATTGGTGGATACTGCAACGAAGTGTTGCTCCACCGCTGCCTCGCCCAAGGCCGCCACCAGCCAACGTCGGGCGGCGTGGGCATTGGTCATGGTTTCCAGGGTAGTAAAAGTTTTCGAAGCGATGATGAACAGAGTCTCTTCGGGGTCGACCTCGGCGAGTACCGCCGCGAGTGCCGCACCATCGACATTCGCTACGAAGTGTTCGCGGATGCCCGCGATCCGCTGCTGCCGTAACGCGCGGTAGGCCATCTCCGGCCCCAGATAGGAGCCACCGATACCGATATTGACGATTTGGCGCAGGGGTTTGCCCGTCGCTCCCAGCCATTCTCCGCTATGGACCTTATCGCAGAAGGTCATCATGCGCTGCAGAACCGCATGCACCTCCGGCACGACGTTGACTCCCTGGTCGCAGATCCGGGCATCTTTCGGTGCACGCAGGGCGGCATGCAGGACGGCGCGATCTTCCGTCGTGTTGATGTGCTCGCCAGCGAACATGGCGGCGCGGCGCGTCTCGAGGCCGCGTTCCCGCGCCAGATCGATCAGTGCCGCCAGGGTTTCCTGATGCAGCCAGTTCTTCGAGTAATCCAGGTAGATGCCGCAGGCCTCGGCGGTCATCTGGCTGCCACGCTCGGGATCCGCATCGAAGAGATCGGCAATCCTCGCATCACCCCAATCCTCTCGTTGCTTCTGCACTCGCTGCCAGGCCGGTAGATCCTGCAATTTTGCTGCGCACATGTTCACTCTCCTGGGCTTGCCAAGTTGGTCGGGAGATACTCCAAAAAGAGTAGGAGAAGGTCGTGGAGGCTGCAAGGCAAACGATTACTCTAAAATAAAAATATCTACATATATGATTATATTGGGTTATTTGGGAAGATATGGTGCAAAACAACCAGCCAATTCGGTGCTTTTGAACGATTCTTAAGTAGTCATATCACCAAATCCTTATTTTTGCTGGCGCTCCCTTCGCCAGAAATGTGGCATGCGCTTTGCTGTTTTGGAACCAGCAGTTCATCCATAACCCTACCGAGTCGAGGAATCAGCAATGATCATCGAAAACAGCTTACCGGTCCTGCTCAGTCGGCTGGACTTCGCATGGATCACCACCATGCACATCCTCTGGACACCGATGACCATCGGCATGTCCTGGCTGTTGTTTTTCTTGGAAGTCGCTTGGCTTCGCAGTGGCGATGAGCGTTGGTACAAGCTCAATCGCTTCTTCGAAAAGATCTTCATCATCAACTTTGGCGCCGGCGTAGCCACTGGCGTGACCATGGAGATGGCTTTCGGCATCCTCTACGGCCCGTTCTCTCAAGCCGTTGGTCCCTTCTTCGGCAATATCCTTGGCTTCGAGACCATCACCGCTTTCATGTATGAGGCGGGCTTCATCGGCCTCATGGTCTTTGGTTGGGGCAAGGTCAGCAAGGGCATGCACCTCTTTGCCACCTTCAACGTGGGCCTGTCCTCCAGCCTTTCCGCCATGTGGATTCTGGTCGCCAATTCCTGGATGCAGACGCCCAACGGGGTTGTCCTCAAGGATGGCCTATTCCAGGTGGAGAACTGGTGGCATGCCATCCTCAACGACAACTTCGTCTGGGGCTTTCCGCACATGTGGGTAGCGACGGTGGAGCTGTCTCTCTTCGTCATGGCCGGTGTGAGTGCCTGGTTCATCCTCAAGAATCGCAACGCCGATCTCTTCACCAAGATGCTCAAGCCGACCCTTCTTGCCCTGCTCATCGTCACCCCGATCCAGATCTTCATCGGTGATAGCGTCGGTAAGGATGTGGCCGATACCCAGCCGACCTCTTTGGCGGCCATGGAAGGGCACTACCATACCTATCTTCCGGATGGTAAACCCAACACCAGCTGGAACCTGATCGCGATCCCCAATGCCAACAATGATGGCAACCTTTTCCAGATTTCCATCCCGCACGTTTTGAGTCTGCTGGAAACGCATACCTGGGACGGCGCGGTGAAAGGTATGGACCAGTTCGCGCCCGAGGATCGCCCTGACGTCTGGGTGCCCTTTTACGCCTTCCGCGTGATGGTGGCGATTGGTTTCTTCCTCTTCTTCGTAGCGCTGTGGGGGAACTGGCTGCGTCTTCGTGGCAAGCTCAATGCCGAATCGCTCCGCAAAAGCCCCTGGTTCCTGCGGGCCGTGGTCTTCTCTGCCTTCCTGCCCTATCTGGCCATCTGGACCGGTTGGTGGGTGCGGGAAATCGGCCGCCAGCCCTGGGTGGTCTATGGCCTGATGCGCACCTACCAAGGTGTGAGTCACATGAGCGTGGCTCAGGAAGTGATCTGGTTCCTGGGCTATATCCTCTTCGAGCTTCTGGTATGGGCCGGTGCCTGGTATTTCTTCGCCCGGGTCATTGCCAAGGGCGTGGACGGTATCGCCCCATCGAATCAGCTCTTCCATCACGGGGAAGAGGGCGATGCGCACGCCGGCGGCGGTCACGCGCAGGCCAGCTTTGCCAAGCCGATGCTCAAGGCTGAGCGCTGAGCCGCGTGGGGTGGCCCGCGCCACCCCATTTACTGATTTTGAAGGAGGTTACCATGGATTTTACCCACGACATCGTGCGGATTACCTCGGCTCTTTCCACCTGGTGGTGGATTTTGCTGGGGTTGATGTTTTTGTTTTATATCGCTCTGGATGGCGCCGATCTAGGGGCCGGCATTTTTGCCCTGTTTTCCAAGGATGAGGATGAACGTGGCGCCATCATGGCGTCGATGGCCGGCTTTTGGGATGGCAACGAGACCTGGCTGGTGGTGGCTGGCGGCGTGCTCTTCGGGGCCTTTCCGCTGGTCTACGGCTCGGCGTTCAACTACCTGATGATCCCGTTGATGATCGCTCTTTGGGCCATCATCATGCGCGCCGTGGCCTTCGAGTTCCACGTCCATGCTCGTTCCAGCCGCAAGGTCTGGGGCTGGTTCTTTGCCATTGGCAGCCTGCTGGCACCGTTCTTTGCCGGCGTCGCCCTGGGTGCCAGTCTGCAGGGTTTTCCCATGCAGAACGGTCTGGCCATGGCGCATATTGCCGGGCGCGACTATAGCACCCCGGTCATGCACTTTTCCGGCAACGCACTGACCTGGCTCACCCCCTTCAGTATTTGGACGGGGGTTGGTGCGGTCATTGCTGCGGGGCTGGCCGGTGGCCTGTACCTCTGCGCGCGTTTCGTCCCTGGTGATGTGATACACGAGCGCGCCAAGGGCTGGACCAGCCTGTTCTCCTTCCTGGCCCTGGCTGCCATCGTGGTGACTTTGGTCTGGTCCTATGCCATTTTCCCGTGGGCGGCCGCCAAGTGGACCGGCTCCAATTGGTGGGTCTGGGCAGCGTGGATGATCATCGTGCTGTTCTTTGCCTTCAAGTCCATGAGCAACCATTCTGCAGGTCACGATTTCGTTGCCCTGCTCTGGGGCGAAGGGGTGGTGGCCCTACTCTGGGCCGCTATGTGGGCGACGATGTTTCCCTACATCGTACCGGGAACCTGGACCATCGATGCCGCTGCCAATCCGGCCAACTCGCTGGCGGTGTTCACCCTCTTCATGACTGGCTTCGTACCCATCATGATCATGTACAACTGGTACCAGATCTGGGTGTTCCGCGGACGCTTCACCAAAAAGAGCATCTACGCTGCCCACTGATCGGGGCGGGCGCAAAAAACCGGGGCAGCGCCCCGGTTTTTTTGTGGGTGCGCAACTTTCCGTTTTGTCAGCGGTCGTAGTGATATAACCCTAGTCGCCGCAAAGCAGGCCGTCATGGATAGCATTCAGCTCCTTCATCAGCTCTGTGATTCCCAGTGTCCAACCGAATCTCTGGACTCCCTTGTCGTTCTGGATGCCCTGCTTGCGGGCCAGGAGCGCGTCGACGACCGCTGGCATCGCTTCTTGCGCGACTTGCCGGGTGCTTCGCCGGCGGAGCTTTTCGATCAGGTGCTGGCGGTGGACCGCGAGCTGGGCCAGTACCGCCGTGCCATCACCTTTTTGCGCGCCAACCTGCGTGCGCATCGTTCCGACACGGTGCGTGCGGAGCCCGCAGGGGTTCCGCAAAATTCCCTTTCCTAGTGCCTCGTTGCAAAAAGTTCTTGGGTGGATGTTGCAAAGGCGCAAAAGGGGTGCTATAACTTCTCTCGTTGTACTTTAACAACGGCTCATGAGGAGGAGTCTTGTCATGAAGAAGAATCTCGTAACCTTTGCAGTTGCCGCGGCGCTGTTGGTCCCGGCTATGGCTTTTGCTGATGATAGTTCCGATACCGCCAAGACTGGCCCTATCCTGTACGGCTATGCCCAGATCACTGGCAGCCAGCAGTTTGGCACCAATGGCCCCGAAGGCCTGATTTTTGGCGCGCACCGGATTCGTTTGGGCGTCAAGGGTGAGGCGGTCAAAGGCGTGACCTATGACTTCCAGTACAAGTGGGATGGCGCCTGGATGAGTGGTGGTTCGTTATACGGGGCTGGCCAACTTAAGGACCCCGAAGGCAAGCCTGTTTTCCCTGGCGTCGATGGCCAATCCGGAGTGCAGGATGCCTGGATCAACTTCAACTTCCTGCCTGAGGCACAGCTGAAAGTTGGTAAGTTCCGGGTGCCCGTCGGTTTGGAGCGTACCCAGTTTGGTGGTAACGATCTATGGTTTATCCAGCGCTCGATGAACCAGTCCTTGGGTGCTGATCGTAGTGCTGGTGCTATGTTCCACAGCCCTGACGTGATGAACACGGGTCTCTATTACAGCTTGGGTATCTTCGATAACCATTCTCTGGATGGCAATAACGCTTTCAGTGATTTTGGGAGTTTGCCTGAATCTCAGGTCGTGTATGGTGAAAAGATCATGAACGTAGGGGTTCCTTTCGGAGCTGGTCAGACCACTGTTGGCGGTACGCTGAGCAATGGATCGGGCAAGTATCTTTTTGCTGGTATGGTGGGATATAAACTCAATCCGTTGTTGGATGTCGAACTTTCCGGTGCTCGGGCCGACACCCTTGTTTATGGGCCACAGTACGCAAACTCCATCACGGCGTGGAATGCCGGTGCCCGCGGTGGTTTGATGGGGCTCAAGTATATGGCGGAGTACAGCCATGTAACGAGTTATGGTGGTTGGGCTGGTCTCAATGCCAATGACTGGTATGTTGCTCTTGCTGCCAACCTGCACCAAATGACCCTTACTCCAAGTTGGTTGGATATTGAGCCGGCGGTGCGTTTCGAGCGTTTCGATTGGAACATCGGCGGCAACAAGACATACCTGAACAACACCACCATTGGTGTAAATTATTCGTTCAATCCTGACGACCCTTACGCGGCCCGGGTGCAGTTGAACTATGTGATTCCCACTCAGGGCGCTGCCTTTCGCGCTGCCTATGAGAAAGGAGACACTGGAGTCATCCCGACCAACGGGTATATCTACAACACCTTGGCCTTGCAGTTCCAGGCCGGCTTCTAAGTTCGCTTAGAAGTATCTGAGGCGCTGCGGCGCCTCATTTCTTCGCCCTGCCACGATCCATTGTGGCGGGGCGGTTTGCTTTTTGGAGGTCTTCTCGCTATAAGGGAGCCCGCCGCCGGTCGGCTCTCTTCTGGTTTTTTTGGGGAATCCTGTGTCACGCCAACTTCGCAACATCGCCATCATTGCCCACGTCGATCACGGTAAGACGACTCTGGTCGATCAACTGCTCAAACAATCCGGTACCTTTGCCGCCCACCAGCAGGTGGAGGAGCGGGTCATGGACAGCAATGCTCTGGAAAAAGAGCGGGGCATTACCATCATGGCCAAGAACACGGCGGTGCAGTGGGGGGATACCCACATCAATATCGTCGATACCCCGGGCCATGCCGACTTTGGTGCCGAAGTGGAGCGGGTTTTGGGGATGGTGGACGGTGTGCTTCTTTTGGTCGATGCCGTGGAAGGGCCGATGCCGCAGACCCGTTTCGTCACCCGCAAGGCCTTGGAATTGGGACTGCGGCCGATCGTCGTCATCAACAAGATCGACCGCCCTGGTGCCCGACCCGATTACGTCATCAGTGCCACCCTTGATCTCTTCGACAAACTTGGCGCTACCGAGGAACAGCTCGATTTTCCGGTGCTCTACGCCTCGGGCCTGCAAGGCTACGCCGGAGAGGATCCCAGCGTACGCGAGGGCGACATGCGCCCGCTTTTTGAACTGATTCTTTCCCATGTGTCGGCTCCCGAGGGGAACCCTGATGCCCCGCTACAGATGCAGATTGCCGATCTAGACTATTCCAGTTATGTGGGGCAGATCGCCATTGGCCGCGTGCACCGCGGCAGGATTCGTCCCGGCCAGGACGTCGTCCTGATTCAAGGGCAGGACGCCAAGCAGAGCAAGGCGCGGATCCTGCAGGTGCTCGGTTTTGATGGCCTCAAGCGGGTGCCCTGGGAAGAAGGCGCGTCGGTGGGGGACATCGTAGCCATCACCGGCATCGAAAGTCCGACCATCGGCGCCACCATTGCTGCCCCGGAGGCGCCGGAAGCCCTGCCCTGGAAACCCATTGATGAGCCAACCCTCAACATGACCTTTCAGGTCAATACGAGTCCCTTTGCCGGGCGGGAAGGCAAGTTTGTCACCAGTCGTCAGTTGCGCGAGCGCCTCTACAAGGAGCTGCTCATCAACGTTGCCCTGCGGGTAGCGGATACGGAAAATCCCGATGTCTTTCTGGTGTCCGGGCGCGGCGAATTGCACCTGACCGTCCTCATCGAAAACATGCGACGCGAGGGCTATGAACTGGCGGTGTCGCGGCCACGGGTGATTCAGCGCGTGGTGGACGGCGTTCCCGAGGAACCCTACGAATCCTTGACCATCGACGTGGAGGAGATACATCAGGGCGCCATCATGGAGCGCATGGGCACGCGGCGAGGAGAGCTCCTCGACATGCAGCCCGACGGCCGTGGTCGGGTACGCCTAGAGTACCGCATCCCGGCCCGCGGCCTGATCGGTTTCCACACGGAGTTCATGACCACCACGTCGGGGACGGGGGTGATGAGCCATATCTTTGATGGCTATGGACCGGTAAAGGGCGCCATTCCCACCCGCATCAACGGGGTGCTGATCTCGGCGGAGGAAGGCGAGGCGGTGGGCTATGCCCTGTTCAATCTGCAGGATCGTGGACGTCTCTTCATTGGCCCCGGCGACAAAGTCTACGAGGGCATGGTCATCGGCATCCATAGTCGCGACAATGATTTGGTGGTCAATCCCCTCAAGGAAAAGAAACTCACCAACATGCGTGCCTCGGGCTCCGATGAGAACATCCTGCTCACCCCGCCAATTCGCATGAGTCTGGAAGCGGCGGTGGAGTTCATCGACGACGACGAGCTGGTGGAAGTGACGCCGGAATCCATCCGCGTGCGCAAGCGCTACCTTAAGGAAAACGAGCGCAAGAAGGCTGCCCGCTCCGGCGCTTGATGGCCTAGCCCATCGATAACTGTGGGAATCGGCAGCCGGAAGGCGATTTAAGGATGAGCGCTGCAGGCCGTTGGTGAAGCGTGCGGATCAGCCGCCCAATTGTCTGAGCCGAAGGCGAGTTGTGGGCGGCTCGCACGCGAACCTTACGGCCTGCCCGCGAGGACGTCCTGAGCCGACGGGCTGCTGTTTCCCTAGCTCAACCCGTTTATGGATGAATGGGCCGGATGAGTTGAGTCATGAACGCCCAAACGCGAACCTTACGGCCTACCCGTAAGTACTCTTGCGCTGATTGGCTGCCGCTTCCCACAGCTGTGTAGGATGACCGCTCTATCTGTGGGCCTGATGACTAGGCGGCTTTGCGCAGCCGCAGGCGGCGAAACCAGCCGCCAACGGCGGCCGGGACGTCGCTCTCCAGTGCCAGCTCCGGGTGCCGAGCCAAGAGCGTTTCAAAGACCAGATCCGTGCGGGTGGCAATCGTCCCCGAAAGGGGCGCCAGCAGCCGCCGCAGGAGGGCACGCTGGCCGGGCCGCAAGAACTTGTCGAAGATGAGCAGGGTGCCACCGGGGCGGAGGACGCGGCTGGCTTCGGCCAAGGCCTCTTCGGCGTGGGGTACGACGGCGAGGATCAGGTGCAGGAGCACCACGTCGCAGGAGGCGCTGGCAATGGGTAGGGCCTCGGCATCGGCCTGGAGGAACTGCGCCCCTTTGGCTCGCGCGCGGGCACGGGAGAGCATGGCCCAACTGAGGTCCAGGGCCACGGAGAACGCTTGCGGCGGAAGTAGCGGCAAATCCAAGCCAGTTCCTGCCCCGACCACTAAAATGGTCGATGCCGTGGACGGTATTTCGGCAATGTTGGCGGCGCGTGGGCCGCGGGAAAAGCCGATCACTGCCCAGTCATAGATCGGCGCCCAGAAATCGTAGGCGCGTTGTAGGCTGCGCTTGCTCAATGCAGCACGGTACTCACTGCCAAGCGAAAGGCGGGGATGGGGGTTTCGAAATCCTCGCCGTCTTCGCTCACCCACTGGTAACTACCGTGCATGCTGCCGACGGGGGTGGGAATGACGGTGCCGCTGCTGTATTCGAATCGCTCGCCTGGGGCTAGCGTTGGTTGCTCGCCGACCACACCAGGTCCGCGTACCTCCTGGATCCGTCCTTCGGCATCGGTAATGATCCAGTGGCGATGCAGCAATTGCGCACTGCGCGGCCCGTGGTTTTCGATCCGCACGTGATAGGCAAATACATAATGGTTTTGTTCCGGGCTCGATTGTTCCGGGAGGTAGCGCGTCTCGACCTGAATCGTGATGGCGGTGGGTACGCTCATGGGCACTGCTCCGTGAATGGCTCAGTCCTGCAGTCTAAGGCCCAGCCCCCAGGCTGCCAAGTTTCCGCGCCGGGGAAGAGCGCGGTACACTAGGCCCCAAGATCGAAAACAGAGAGTCGACAAGAATGGCCGATTTGCCCGAAATCGAATTGTTCAAACAAAAGTTGCAACGCATGGTGCTGCGCAAGAAATTGGGCAGTCTACGTTTGCAGAACGCGAAAGGCGAATTGCTCTCCGAGGCGGGTGGGCTTGCCGAAGATGCCTTGCAAGGTAAGGAAATCTCGGACATCCATCGCTATGGCACGCAAGTTTTCTTTGAGCTCGACCGTCGCGAAATCCTCGCGTTGCAGTTGGGTGGTGAGCTGAGCATGGAACTCGAGCGTGGGCCGACGATGGAAGAGAGCAGTGAGAACCGCGCCGGTCTGGAATTGGCAATCAATGCACACCTGAGCTTGCGCCTACAGGGAACGCAGTTGGGCACGCGCCTGCGCCTACTGGACGAGGCGAGTGACGTGGATTTTTTGACCAAGCTGGGCCCGGATCCGTTGCTCGTCCCGGCAGAAGGGCTGAGTCATCTGCGGGAATCGTTGGCGCGGCGTCGCAGCGCCTTGCGGAACGTGTTGTTGGATGACAGTTTTGTGACCGGCATCGGTCCTCTATGGGCCGATGAGATTCTCTTTCAAGCGCGCTTGCGCCCGGATCGCACGGTTCCCAGCCTCAGTGAGGAGGAACGGGATCGCTTTCTCGAACAGATTCCGCAGGTCTTGCAACGGGTGCTGCGCTCGCAGGCGAAGATTCCTCTGCTGCCAAAGACTTTTCTCACCCGCCACCGGGAAGATGGACATTGCCCGTCTTGCGGTGGAGCACTGGAGTCGCTGGCGGTCGGGGGCAAGACGGCACTCTTCTGCCCCGTCTGCCAGGCCTGAGAGGATCTGCTGCCGGTGCAGTGCGGAGCGAGGATCGGCCCGTGCTCCGCAGGGTGTTGCTCAGGGATGGCGCCAGGGCAGGCCACTGGCCTTCCACCCCTCCACCTTGCCGCGTTTTCCTTCCTGGTCGGGCTTGCCATCGAAGCCGCCCAGGATATTGTAGGCATGCGTGTATCCCAGGTCGGCCAGATGCTCGGCAGCCTCGGTAGAGCGTCCGCCGGTTCGGCAAAGCAGCAGCAATACCTCGTCCGCTTGAGCAACTGATTGGATCTGCTTGTCAAAATCCGGGTTGGGGGTCATGCCGGGGTAGAGTTTCCAGGGTACATGGCAGCACCCTTCGACAAAGCCGGAAAACTCCAGCTCGGGATGCGAACGCACATCGATCAGTTTGGCCTTGGGATGCTCGCGTAGGAGCGCATGGGCCTCTTCCGGGGTCAGGTCTCCTGCGTGCTTTTTGCCTTGTGCCCGCTCCGCGGCGCGGGCGAGGATTTCTGCAGTGTCCATGGTGTGCCTCCTAATTTTGCGTCGCACTGTAGTATAAGAGAAATTCTCGCGTTCGGCTGTAGCGACGCGCTTGGCGGCTCGATCAAGCCCTAGGCGCGCGGCGCAATCCGCCGTACACTCGTAACACTGGAGTCCCGTAAGGGATTTGACTAGCCAATCAGCCGAATGGAGGAGAATCGAATGGGGTACAGCCCGCAAGACGTGCTGAAGTTGATTGCCGACAAGGACGTGAAGTTCATTGATTTTCGTTTTACCGACACCAAGGGTAAGGAGCAGCACGTTTCGGTGCCGGCGCATACCCTCGAAGAAAAGACCTTCATCGAAGGCAAGATGTTTGATGGTTCCTCCATCACCGGCTGGAAGGGCATCAACGAGTCCGACATGATCCTCATGCCCGAGGCGGAATCGGCGGTACTCGATCCCTTTACCGACGAAGTCACCCTCAACCTCCGCTGCGACGTGGTCGAGCCGGCCACCGGCCAGGGCTACGAGCGCGATCCCCGCTCCGTGGCCAAGCGCGCCGAGGCCTACCTGAAGAGCACCGGCATTGCCGATACCGCCTACTTCGGTCCCGAGAACGAATTCTTCGTCTTCGACTCCGTCACCTGGCAACTCGACATGAGTGGCTGCAGCTACAAGGTCGATGCCGAAGAAGCAGCCTGGAATTCCGGCAAGGAATACGAGTCCGGCAACATGGGCCATCGTCCTGGCGTCAAGGGCGGTTACTTCCCGGTGCCACCGGTGGATTCCGCCCAGGACCTGCGCTCGGCCATGTGTCTAGCCCTTGAGGAAATGGGATTGAAGGTCGAGGTGCATCACCACGAAGTCGCCACCGCCGGGCAGCACGAAATTGGCGTTGGCTTCAATTCCCTCACCCGCAAGGCCGACGAGGTGCAAATCCTCAAGTATGTGGTGCAGAACGTCGCGGCGGCCTACGGGCAGACGGCGACCTTCATGCCCAAGCCCATCGTGGGGGACAACGGTAGCGGTATGCACGTGCATCAGTCCCTGGCCAAGGACGGCAAGAACCTCTTCACCGGCGATCTCTACGGCGGCCTGTCGGAGCTGGCGCTCTACTACATTGGCGGCATCATCAAGCACGCCAAGGCTCTGAACGCCCTTACCAACCCTAGCACCAACAGCTACAAGCGTCTGGTGCCCCACTTCGAGGCCCCGGTCTTGCTGGCCTACTCGGCGAAGAACCGTTCTGCCTCGATTCGCATCCCCTATGTGAGTAATCCCAAGGCACGGCGGATCGAAGTGCGGTTCCCGGACTCCACGGCCAATCCGTATCTCGCCTTCAGTGCGATGATGATGGCGGGCCTGGATGGGATTCAGAACAAGATCCATCCCGGCGATGCCATGGACAAGAACCTTTACGACTTGCCCGCCGAAGAGCAGGAGAAGATTCCTGGCGTGGCGGCGTCCCTGGAAGAGGCCCTGCGTGCCCTCGAGGCCGACCATGAGTTCCTGATGAAAGGCGGGGTCTTCACTCCCGACTGGCTGGAAGGCTACCTCGAGGTCAAGTGGGCGGAAGTCCAGGCCCTGCGCGTCACCACCCACCCCGTCGAATATCAGATGTACTACAGCCTATAAGGCGACGGGTTGCGCGTTCGCAATGCCCCGCCCCGGCGGGGCTTTTTACTTGCTGAACCGGCTTACTTGCGCTAATTGTTCCCGTCAGAGAACGCAGAGGAGATCGATCATGCAATCATCTGGGCGTCGCGTGGGCGTGCTTGCCGTTGTAGTCGCTTTGCTGAGCGCCGGCCCGGCGCTCAATGCACAAGCCACGATTTATCGCTGGGTTTCTCCGGACGGTGTAGTCAGTTACGGCGGAAATCCCCCTGCCAATGCGCGCCATGTAGAGACTCTCGATGGAGCACCCATGCCCAGTGCCCCGGAGCAAGCCGCGCCCGCAAGCGGCCCGGCCATTGATCGACCAGCGCAGCCGTTGCCCAAATCCGCCGCTGCGCCGCAGAAAAATCTGGGCACTCAGGAGCAGCAAGCGCTCAAGACGCAGCTGGCGGCTGCCCGTCTGCAGCTTCTGCAAGCCACCCAAGCGTACGAGAAAGGAAAAGCGGTGCGCTATGGCAATGAGCGCAATTATGCCCGCTATCTGCAACGCATCGATAGTCTGAAAGAGGCGGTACACGTGGCTGAGCTGCGGGTAGCCCTGCTCGAACACCAGTTGCAGCAGTCGGCGTCCGGGGGCGGAACGTCGTCGCCGCAAAGCTAGACCGCAGGAGGCTCGCTGGCGTACCATTGCCGGACGATTGGGCGAGTTACACGACGCTGGCAGCAGTCTCCAGTTAGGGATGGGTAATGCCTCGAATCCTTCTCAGTAATGATGATGGCTATCTGGCGCCTGGCTTGGCAGCTCTCGCCGAGGCTTTGCAGCCTCTCGGCAATATCGATGTGGTGGCCCCTGAGCAGGATCGCAGCGGCGCCAGCAATTCCCTCACTCTCGATCGGCCGTTGCGAGTGCGCAAAGGTCTCAACGGTTTCCACTACCTGGTAGGTGGCACGCCCACCGATTGCGTGCATCTGGCGGCTACCGGAATATTGCCGGAGCCCCCGGAAATGGTGGTTTCTGGCATCAATCGCGGTGCCAATATGGGCGACGATGTCCTCTACTCCGGTACCGTCGCCGCCGCCATGGAAGGCCGCCATCTGGGTATGCCGGCCATGGCCGTCTCTCTCGCCGGTCGTGAGCCTGAGCACTTTGCCAGTGCGGCACGGGTTGCCGCGGATTTGTTGCGGGGCTTACTGGCAAATCCCCTTCCCAGCGATACCATCCTCAATGTCAATGTCCCGGACCTGCCCTATGCCGAGTTACAGGGCTTTGAGGTCACCCGTCTTGGGCGGCGGCACAAAAGCGAGATGCTCATGCCGGCAGCCGACCCGCGGGGAGAGCCGGTGTACTGGATTGGTCCTTCGGGACGCGAGGCGGATGGCGGCCCGGGTACGGACTTTGATGCAGTGCGGCGCGGCTACGTTTCCATTACTCCCCTCGATCTCGACATGACCCGCTACCGTTTCATGGATGATCTCTCGCAATGGCTGCATCGTTGCGTATCGTGAGTCCCGAAGTCGGGATGATTTCGCCGCGCACCCGCGAGCGCATGGTGGCTTCGTTGCGGGTAGCCGGTATCGATGACGAACAGGTCCTCGCGGCAATGGCCGAAGTGCCGCGGCATCTCTTCGTTGCCGAGGCGCTGGCCTGTCGCGCCTATGAGCCGGTTTCTCTGCCGATCGGCTGGGGGCAGACCATTTCCCAGCCGCTCATCGTGGCGCGGATGCTGTCCGTGTTGCGGGCCAGTGGAGATCCGCGGCGTGTCCTGGAAATTGGCACGGGCTCGGGTTACCAGACGGCGTTGCTCGCCGCATTGGGCTATGAGGTGTTCAGCATCGAACGAATCGAAGGCTTGTTTACGGCGGCGCAGGAACTCCTACACCGGCTGCGCACTCCAAACGTGCGTCTGCGCCTGGGAGATGGCAGTCAGGGCTGGGAGGAGTTTGCGCCCTTTGATGCGGTGCTCTTTGCCGCTGCAGTTCCCTGTGCCTTGCCGCCATTGTTGCACCAACTTGCGGCAGGTGGCTGTTTGCTCATGCCGCAGTCCGACACGGCCGACGAACAGCGGCTCAAGCTTTATCGCTGGAATGGACAGGATGCCGAGGAAGAGGATCTTGGCAACTGTCGTTTTGTTCCGCTACTACCCGGGACGGTCAATCAGAGGGATCACCAAGGAGCCTGAACATGAGCAGCGAAGTGATGGAACTGCGGTCGGAACCGGAACTGGAAGAAGAAAATACCCAAGACGACGACATGGCAGCTTCCCCCTTTGCCGAGCATGGTCCGGATTGGGATGCCACTCAGTGTTACCTTGAAGAGATTGGCCATAACCCGCTGTTGACGGCACAGGAAGAGATCACCCTGGGGCGCCTGGTGCAGCAGGGCGATGGGGCTGCACGCCAGCGTATGATCGAATGCAATCTGCGGCTGGTGGTGCGGCTGGCGCGACGTTATATCAATCGTGGTCTGCCTCTCCTTGACCTGATTGAAGAGGGCAATCTCGGTCTGATCCATGCAGTCGAAAAATTTGATCCGGAAAAAGGCTTTCGTTTTTCCACCTATGCAACTTGGTGGATTCGGCAAAACATAGAGCGTGCCTTGATGAACCAGACGCGCACCATCCGACTGCCGATTCATGTCATGAAGGAAATCTCTTCCGTTCTGCGCACGGCACGTTGCCTCGAACAAAAGCTGCAGCGCGATCCAACTCCAGAAGAAGTCGCCGCGGCACTGGACCGTCCGGTGGAGCAGATCCGTCAGTGCCTGGATCTGGATGGCAGGGTGACCAGCCTGGATTCCGGGGGGGGCGGGAGGATGATCTCGGTCTGGCCGAGATTGTGCACGACCCCGAGGTGGCCGGTCCCGAAGATCGATTGGCTGAGCTCAACCTCAACCAGCGCATGTATGGCTGGATTGCATCTCTGGAGGAAAAGCAGCGTCTGGTGCTGTTCTGGCGTTTTGGTCTGGACGGCAATGACGGCGCTACTCTGGAGGAGGTTGGTAGTCGTTTGGGGCTGACGCGGGAACGGGTGCGCCAGATCCAGGTGGAGAGTCTCTTGCTCCTGCGCCGGCGCATCGAGGCCGAAGGGCTCGACCCCTGCACTCTCTTCGTCTGAATCTCAGGCGCTGACGGGCAGCAGCGCCGCTGCCACGTGCCGGTCTTCTGCCAGGAGAATGCCGTAGGTGCGGCAGGCAGCGGCGCTGTCCATCGCCTCCACCGTTAGTCCGCTGTCGCGCAGGGTGCGTAGCAGGGCGATATCGAGGTGCTGGGTATGTCCAGTGCCGAGCAGAAGCACTTCCGGGATGGCGGCCAGTAGCGGCTGGAAATCCTTTCCGTCGAGTAGCCGGGCGTGGGCCGGACCCCAGGGGTGCAACAAGAGGTTTTGCGCGAGCAGGACGCCGCCGCGGTAGTGCTGACCATCGATGACAAATCCCAGCTCGTCGTAAGATTGCAGATGGTGGCGCAGGGTGCCGACCTGCCGGTGTAGTTTCATGCCCGTCTCCTCAATTGACAGCACCGATTTGCCTCTCTATTGTTCTTCGATTTTGATAGATGCCTCAAGGGCAGGACTCTGGTAGCCATGAACAGCGATTTCGAGCGGATTCGACGCCTCCCGCCATATGTCTTCAATATCGTCACGGACCTCAAGCTGCAGGCCCGCAAGCGTGGCGAAGACATCATCGACTTTGGCATGGGCAATCCCGATCAGCCGACGCCGCAGTTCATCGTTGACAAGCTCTGTGAGACCGCTCAACGCGGCGATACCCATCGCTATAGTGTGTCGCGGGGTATTCCGCGGCTGCGCAAGGCCATCTCCGGCTGGTACGAACGCCGCTTTGGAGTCTCAATCGACCCCGAGTCGGAGGCCATCGTCACCATCGGCTCGAAAGAGGGCTTGGCGCACCTGGCCCTCGCTACCATGGGCCCGGGCGATACGGTGCTGGTGCCGAGCCCGACCTACCCCATCCATCCTTACGGTTTTGTCATCGCTGGTGCCGATGTGCGCCATGTGCCCATGCTGCCGGGTCTCGATTTCTTCGACGAATTGGAAAAGGCGATGAAAGCGGCGTGGCCCAGACCCAAGATGCTGGTTATCAACTTTCCGCATAATCCCACCGCGGAAGTGGTCGATCTCGATTTTTTCGCACGCATCGTCGAGTTTGCCAAGGAGCACCGCATCTGGGTGGTACATGATCTGGCCTACGCTGATATCGTCTTCGACGGCTATCAGGCGCCGAGCTTTTTGCAGGTGCCGGGAGCCAAGGATGTGGGGGTGGAGTTTTTTACCCTCTCCAAGAGCTACAACATGCCCGGCTGGCGGGTTGGTTTTGCGGCGGGCAATCCCAAGCTGATCGGCGCCCTGGCGCGCATCAAGAGTTATCTCGATTATGGCACCTTCACGCCCATCCAGGTGGCCTCCATCACCGCTCTGGAAGGGCCGCAGGACTGTGTCGAAGAAATTCGCACGATGTACGAACAGCGGCGCGACGTTCTCTGTGACGGATTGCATGCGGCAGGCTGGGAGGTGACTCGTCCCAAGGCCACCATGTTTGTCTGGGCACGGATTCCGGAAGGGTTGCGCAGCAAGGGATCGCTGGAGTTTGCCAAGATGGTGCTGGAGCGGGCGAAGGTGGCAGTCAGTCCCGGTATTGGTTTTGGTGAGCTCGGGGATGAATATGTGCGTTTCGGTTTGGTCGAGAACGAGCATCGCACTCGGCAGGCCATTCGCGGCATCAAGCAGATGTTTCGTGAGGGTTGGGGATGAGTACCGATAGCCGTCCAGTACGTGTGGGTATTCTGGGCATGGGTACCGTGGGACAGGGTACCGTGCGCGTGTTACTGCGCAACGCCGAAGAAATTACCCGCCGGGTGGGACGTGACCTGCGTTTGGTCCATGCTGCGGTGCGCAGTCCGCAGCGGCTGGAAGGACTCGCCTTCCCGGGCCGGATCAGCGCCGATCCGTGGGCGGTGGTGCGTGATCCCGAGGTCGATGTGCTGGTCGAGGTCATGGGGGGCACCGGACTCGCGCGCGAGCTGATCCTCGCCGCCATTGACAGCGGCAAGCATGTGGTTACCGCCAACAAGGCGCTGCTCGCTGAGCATGGCAATGAGATCTTCGCCGCCGCGCAGCGCCGCGGCGTGATGGTGGCCTTTGAGGCGGCGGTAGCCGGGGCCATTCCCATCATCAAGGCGATCCGTGAGGGGCTCGCCGGCAATCGTATCCATTGGTTGGCGGGCATCATCAATGGCACCAGCAACTATATCCTCACCCAAATGTTTCGCGAGGGCTGGAGCTTTGCCGAGGCCTTGGCCAAGGCGCAGGAGCTCGGCTATGCCGAGGCCGATCCTGCCCTGGACGTGGATGGTGGCGATGCCGCGCACAAGATCACCCTGATGGCCTCCATCGCCTTTGGCATTCCGGTGGATTTTGCCCACTGTCATGTGGAGGGTATCCGCTCGCTGCAGGGCGAGGATGTGCACTATGCGGCGGAGCTCGGTTACCGCATCAAGCTCTTGGGCATTGCGCGACGGCGCGACGATGGCGTCGAGTTGCGGGTGCATCCGACCCTGATTCCACAGGATCACTTGCTTGCGCACGTGGAAGGTCCTTTCAATGCGGTGCTCGCCGACAGCGATGCCGCCGGTCAGAGTCTGTATTACGGCCGCGGTGCCGGCGGGGATCCGACGGCCAGCGCGGTGGTCGCTGATCTGGTGGACGTGGCGCGGACGATGACCGCCGATCCCAGCAATCGGGTACCGCATCTGGCCTTTCAGGCGGATGCCCTCAGCCCCTTGCCCTTATTGCCCATGGCCGAAGTCGAAAGCGCTTATTACCTGCGTATTCAGGCGGAGAATCGCGCCGGGGTTCTCGCCCAGGTGGCGACGATCCTGGCGGAATATCAGATTTCCATCGAGGCGTTGGTGCAGCGCGAGCGACCCGGTGCCGCATCGGTCCCCATCGTTTTGCTCCTGCATCGTTGTCGTGAAGGTGACCTGGAGCAGGCCATCGCTCGTATCGAGGCTCTTGCCGTCGTCAGCGCGCCGGTGCTGCGCCTGCGCGTCGAGGCCCTGGACGAAGGCTGATTTCCACGCAAGGATCTTTGACATGACCCGTTATACCGGAATTATCGATCGCTACCGTTCGTATCTGCCTCTGGCTCCCGACACTGAGGCAGTTTCTCTGGGAGAAGGCGATACGCCGCTTATCGAATGCATCAATCTCCCGCGCCAGTTGGGTTTCGACCTACGACTCTTCGTGAAATTCGAGGGACTCAATCCCACCGGATCCTTCAAGGATCGCGGTATGACCATGGCGGTGACCAAGGCCAAGGAAGACGGCAGTGAGATGATCATCTGTGCCTCGACCGGCAATACCTCTGCCGCTGCCGCCGCTTATGCGGCGCGGGCGGGGATGCGCGCCTTCGTCGTCATTCCCGAAGGCAAGATCGCGCTCGGCAAGCTGTCGCAGGCCATGATGCACGGCGCCCTTGTCCTGCAGATTCGCGGCAACTTCGATGCCGGTATGCAGATCGTCCAGGACGTGGCGGCCAACGCTCCCATCACCCTGGTCAATTCGGTCAACCCCTATCGTCTGCAAGGGCAGAAAACGGCGGCCTTCGAGATCATCGAGGCCCTGGGCGAGGCGCCGGACTACCATGCCCTGCCGGTAGGTAACGCCGGCAACATCACTGCCCACTGGATGGGCTACTGCGAGGCCACGGACCCGCGCTGTGATGCCCAGGACGTCCTCACCGGCGCCTGCAAGTTCTGTGCTGGGCAGTGTCCTTACGGACATCGGACGGGTGCCAGCAAGCGTCCGAAGATGCTCGGCTTTCAGGCGGCAGGGAGCGCGCCTTTCATTGCTGGTGACTTCGTGCGCGAGCCCGAGACCATCGCCACCGCGATTCGCATTGGCCGCCCGATGTCCTGGGAGCAGGCGCACCAGGTCGCGAAAGAGAGTGGCGGCTGGTTCGCTGCCCACAGTGATGCGGAAATCCTCGAGGCGCAGCGCTGGCTAGCGCAGTATGAGGGTGTCTTCTGCGAGCCAGCCTCGGCGACCTCCGTCGCTGGCGTGGTGGCCGCCGCCCGCGCCGGCAAGATCGAGGCCGGGGCAAAGGTGGTTTGTACCCTGACAGGGCACGGCCTGAAAGATCCGGACACCGCCATTGCCCAGGGAGGTTCGGTGGTCACTGTCGACGCAAATCTGGAGGCGGTGCAGCGCGCCATTCTGGAGCGCTGATGGCAAGACTGGGCCTGTGGCTCGCGGGCCTCCACGGACTGCCCGAGGAAAGGCTCGGCACGTTGCTGCCGAGGCTCTGGGGGCAGGGGAAGGCCGAGCGCTTGGCGGCGCAATCGAGTTTGGAGGCTGCGGGTCGGCTCTTGGGCTTTTCCGCGCCGCTGCCGGCAGCCGCCCTGCTGGCATGGCAGGAAGGCGTGGACTGCGCCGGTGACTGGGTACTGGCTCTGGAGCCGGTGGCGATTGGCGGACAGGCGGGGAGGGCAGTGCTGCAGCCCGTCGGTACGCTGCCAGAGGCTGAGGATGCTGCATTGTTCGCTGCAGCCCAGGCCCATTTCGTCGCCATGCCCTGGCGGCTGCGGCGAGGCCGGCAGCGTTGGTACCTGTGCAGCCGCTCCCCCCTCGCACTGCATACTCCCGACCCCAACACGGTGTGGGGGCACGAACCCTTGGTGGAGCGTATTCAGGGTGCCGATGCCCGCGCCGTGCATGCCTTTCTCAATGAATTGCAGATGCTGCTCGCCGCGCATTCCCTCAATGAAAGGCGTAGTGCCGAGGGTCTCGACCCCTGGTGTTACTTCTGGCCCTGGGGTGAGGGAAGCCTGCCTGACGAGCGTCCGCAAAACCCCTGGACCCATTTGGCCGCGACCGGCGAGGAGCTGCGCGCGGCCAGGCAGTGGCTGGGGCTGGCGGACTGGATTCCCAACCAGGATCCATGGCCCGAAGCCCTCCTGTGGGTATGGCCGGAGGATTGGCGTTTTCCCGAGGTGGCGGCCCAGTTCGAGCAGCAGGCAGCCACATTGCAAGGCTTTCGCCGAGGCAGTGGTGCCATCGATCTCTATACCGGGCTGCTCGCCCAGGGAGATGGTGTGGAGCATTTGCAGCTCTCACCGGGCAGCCGTTGGGCCTTCTGGCGTCGCCGCAGGCAGCCGGGCGGGACGCTGCGACACGGACATTGGTAGCGATGCGACGTCCGGAAATCTGCACGCGGAAAGTCTCTGCGGAAGTGGAGTCGGCAGCGCTGGCATTAGGCTACAGCCCCTTGCAGGCGCGTCTCATTGCCGGTCGGCTGGGCGTGGAGCATGCCGGATGCTTGGCCGATCTGCTATCGGTGAAGCTCGCGCAACTGAGTCCTCCCGACCTGCTCCCCGACATCAAAGTCGCTGTGCAAGCCACCATCGACGCGCTGCAACGACGCCTGCCGATTCTCCTCATCTCTGATTATGACGCCGATGGCGCCTCCGCCCACGCGGTGCTGAAACTGGCCTTTCGCGACCATTTTTTCGTCCCAGAAGAGCGGCTGCATAGTTATATCGGCCACCGCCTGCGCGACGGTTATGGCGTCTCGGAGAACCTCACCGAGCGCATTCTCGCCGAGGCTCCGCGTCCGGCCCTGCTGATCACCGCCGATCAGGGCAGCAGCGATCAGCAGCGCATTGCCCGCCTGCAGGCGGCGGGCTTTACCGTCATCGTCACCGATCACCACGGGGTGCCGCAAGCTGGCCCACCCCCCGGCGCCGTGGCGTGCGTCAATCCGGTCCGCTGCGATTCGCATTTTCCCGATCCGTACATCGCCGGTGTCCATGTTGCCTGGCTCTACTGCTGCGCCGTGCGCCAAGGATTGCAGAGGGCGGGCTTGCTGCCGGCAGACGCTCCCAAACTGGGCGACTTGCTGGACTTGGTGGCCTTGGGGACGGTGGCGGACTGTGTGGATTTGGCCCGTTCCCCCAATAACCGAGCGGTCATCGCGCGGGGTCTGCGCTTGATGAATGGCCCTCGCCGTCGGCCGGTCTGGACCGCCCTCGCCGCTATGACCCGTAGTGGTGCACAGATTGACGCGGCCACCCTGGCCTTTCGCTTTGCACCATTGATCAATGCCCGTGGCCGCCTCGATTCGGCGCAGGACAGCGTGCGACTGTTTCTGAGCGAGAACTTGCCCGAGGCGGAGAGTCTCGCCGTCGTGCTTCTGGAAGATAACCAGGTGCGCAAGGCGGTGCAGGCGCAGATGCTGCGTGGGGCACAGGGGCAGATACAGGAACAGCTGCGTGCCGGCGCTGCGGCGCTGTGTATTTTTGATCCCGCGGGGCATCCGGGGGTGCAGGGAATCTGCGCGGCCAAGATCGTTGAGGCGACAGGTCGACCGGTGGCCTTTTTTACTCCCAAGGAAGATCCTGAGCTCGTCAGCGCTTCGCTGCGCAGTATTGGCAGTTTTCATGTGCGGGACGCTCTGGCCGAGATCGCCATTCGGCACGCCGATGCTTTCCTGGCTTGGGGCGGCCATGCCGGGGCAGGAGGCGTCACTCTGCGGCGCAGCGCCCTGGATGCCTTTCGCAGCGCCTGGGCAGAGCTGGCGGCGGCACATTTTGCGGAAGAACCGCTCGGCCCGCGCATCTGGACCGATGGCATCCTGCCGACGCTCCCAAGCCTGGAACTATTGCAGGAAATCAGCGAATTGGAGCCTTTTGGTCGGCAATGGGAGGCCCCCCTCTTTGTCGGGGACGGGACGATCAGCAGCCTACGACCGGTGGGCGATGGCCGCCACCTGAAGCTCGCGCTGCGCATGGGCGGCGAGGGTTTCGACGCCATCTGGTTCTTCGCCAGCGAGGATGGTGAGCATCCGGTGCAGGTCGGCCAGCAAATCCGTTTCGCCTATGCCCTGGAGCGCAACCACTGGCGCGGTGAATCGCGCCTGCAACTGCAGATTCGTCACGCCGAACCCAGCGCCTAGTCCCGCGAGGCGGGCGGCTATCGTCACAATCCTTCACGGAAAAGTTTTTGAAGATGGCGTTGGCCTCGCCGTACTATCAGCGAATGGTGAATGACATTTCTTGCCCGCAACAATCATCGGTTCTGCTGATCCTGGGAATGCATCGGAGTGGCACCAGCGCTGTCGCTCGGGCTGTTGAAAGCTTCGGGTTGTCTCTAGGAGATCGACTCCTCGGTAGCGCGCCAGATAATCCGAAAGGTTATTGGGAAGACGCCGACGGCGTAGCCCTCAACCAGAGAATACTGGAACAGTGCGCGTTGCGCTGGAATGAGGCGCGCATACTCTCGGCAAAACAATTGCTGACTACCGCAGGGGACAGCCTCTGCGCTTCCGCAACAGACCTGTTAGCCAACCGCGTAGCATGCTGGGGGAGCTGGGCGTTCAAGGACCCGAGAACGCTTCGGACCCTGCCGATCTGGCTACATGCCGCCGGGCAGGCGCAGGTTGAAATTCGGAGTTTGCTGGTTTTGCGCCATCCCCTGGAAATTTGTGCATCCCTGGCGACACGGAATCAGATGGATTCGCTCCGCGCGCAGTTGATGTGGGCAGCCCATTGGTTACCCTTTCTACCGTTGTTACGGGGAGGCAGCATGGCCGTCGTTCAATACGACGAGGTCTTGTCGGCCCCTGTCCGCGTGCTGAGTCGGGTTGCGGAGCAATTGGGCTACACAGTCAATCAAGAAAGTCTGCAGCAGTATGGGAAATGCTTCCTTGATCGTAATCTGCGCCATCACCAGGCCGAAAGCGGAGAGAAACGATTATTGCCTTTGGTAGCCGATACCTACGCGCTGCTACGGGAGCTTGATGCACTGCCGGCAGAGGCTTTCTGGCTGGCCTGGAAAGACCTGCAGGTACGTCATCGCGAGTGGTCGGATCTATACGCTTTGCTCGATGCGGAGACCGAGTGGCGGCGGCGCAGACGCGGAGCTTGGTGGAGGTGGTCTCATGGACAGTTCCAACACAGTCGTGCCTGAGCAAGCGACACCACCGTTCCCGGTATTCGTCATCACGCTGATACAACGAGAGGAGCGTCGCGCCCATGTTGCGGCGCTGCAGCGATCGGTTCCCTATCCGCTCACGGTATTTCCGGCGATCACCCCGCAATCGTATGCCGAGGTCCCAAGCTATGACCAAAGATATCGTCAGCATCACTTTGGCTACGATCTGACCTTGGGAGAGCTCGGCTGTTTGCTCAGCCATCGATCGTTATGGGAAGAATGCGTTCGGCGCAATCAGACCTTGTGTATTCTAGAGGACGACGTAGAGTTATCTGCAGACTTTTCGGTCATTCTCCATCAGGCGCTAGCAAAAGAATCGCAATGGGACATCCTACGATTTCTCGCGGAGCGTTGGGATCGTTGGCGGGTCCCCGTTCTTGGACTGAGGGAGGACCGTATCTTGACCCACTATCCACGCCCGGCGATGGGTACCGCGGCGTACCTGATCCAGCCGCAGGCTGCACGTCAACTCTTGCGGATGACCGAACGGATCCGTATTCCCGTGGATCAGGTAATGGACCGATTCTGGGTACATCGCATGAAACTGCGGGTGGTGGAGCCGTATCCAGTCACCATCACCTTGTCTTATCCATCAGCCATTGCAGAACGAGGATGGCAAGCGTGCCATGCTGATCGCCCGCGCCCGTGGTGGCGGCGCCTGCAGCGCGATGCACGCAATGGAACGGAGCGATTACTGGGGATTCTCTTCAGCCTGCCCCTGCTGTGGCTCGCATGGCGCTTCTGGTGCAGAACAAAATTCGACTCAAGTTCTTGCCCTACAGACGTACCGGCGGGAGTCTTTTTTCAGTCAACCACCAGTCAGCAGGAAAAGGCGCGAATCCGCCGCAGGCGCAAGCTGTTGCCAAGAACGAAGATTGAGGAAAAGCCCATGGCAACGCCGGCGAGCATGGGATTGAGCTGCACACCCCAGGGCAGAAAGACTCCGGCGGCGAGGGGCAGCAAGAGAATGTTGTAAAAGAAGGCCCAGAAGAGGTTGCCGCGAATCCGCCCCAGGGTTTGCCGGGCTGCCCGTAGGGCGGTCACCAGGGTGCCGAGGTCGGGGTGGCTCAGCGTCACATCGGCGGCCTCCATGGCGATCTCCGTGCCGCTCGCGAGAGCAACCCCGACATCTGCCTGTGCAAGGGCCGGAGCATCGTTGATGCCGTCACCAATGAAGGCAACCCGCCGACCCTGGGTCTGATACTCCCGGACGACGTTGGCCTTGTCTTGCGGCAGTATCCGTGCATGTACTGCCTCGATGCCGAGTTGTTTCGCTACCCGATGCGCCGGTATCTCGCCGTCGCCGGTTACCAGGGCCAGATCCATTCCCATCTGGCGCAGCGCCGCGCAAACCGCTGGCGCTTCAGCCCGTAAGGCATCGGCCACCGCGAGCCAGCCCAGGTAGCGGCCGTCCTGTGCCACAAAGACGATGGTCGCACCGACTGCTTCCTGGGTGCGCAGCTCGTCGTCCTCGGGGATGGCGATGTTCTGCTGCGCCAGAAACTCCCGTGTCCCCACCCGCACCCAGGCGCCGGCAAGCTGTCCTTCTACCCCTTGTCCGGCTACGGCCTGGAAATTCTCGGCCTGGAGAACGAGTTCGGGTACCGCGTGGACGATGGCGCGGGCGATGGGATGTTCCGAGTCGCGCTCGACCGCCGCCGCAATCGTCAGCGCCTCTTGGGCACCACCGCGAGCGACCAGGGTCGGGTGACCGCAGGTGACGGTACCCGTTTTGTCGAACAGTATCGTGTCGACTTCGGCCAGCATCTCCAGGGCACTGCCCTTGCGAAAGAGGACCCCCAGTTCGGCGGCGCGTCCGGTACCCACCATGATGGCTGCCGGGGTGGCAAGACCCATGGCGCAGGGGCAGGCGACCACCAGTACGGCCACGGCCGTGGCCAGCGCCAGACTGACGTCAGCGCTGTAGAGCGACCAAAATAGGAAGCTCAGCAGAGCAATGGCGAGGACCAGCGGGGAAAAGATGCGGATCACCCGGTCGGCAAGGCTCTGGATGGGCAGCTTGCCGCTCTGCGCGGATTCCACCAGGGCAATGATCTGGGCCAGCACCGAGTCTTTTCCGAGACGCGTGACCTCGATGCGCAGGCGTCCATCCTGGCAGAAGGTGCCGGCATAGACCTCGGCGCCTGCAGCACGTTTCTGGGGAATCGGTTCACCGTTCAGCATGGCTTCATCGACATGGGCGCTGCCGTCCAGCACCCGGCCATCCGCCGGGACACGCTCCCCGGGGCGCACCAGGAGATGATCGCCGAGACGCAACTGGCTGATGGCAACTTCCTCTTCCTGCCCTTGCGCGTCGATGCGTCGCGCAGTTTTCGTCTGCAGCTGCAACAGGGCGTAAATGGCCGCCGAGCTGCGTCCCTTGGCAATCTCTTCCAGATACTTGCCGAGCAGCACGGCGGCAATCACCACGGCCGCCGAGTCGAAGTAGAGATGACGAGCGCTGGCGGGAAAGACGAAGGGGACAAAAAGTACCAGGCTGCTGTAGAGCCAAGCCGCTCCAGTCCCCGTCGCTACCAGCGAATTCATGTCGGGAGACAGGTGACGATAGGCAATCCAGCCCGGACGAAAAAAACGCCGTCCGGGCCAGAACAGCACAATACTCGTCAGAATAAACTGCACGCCCTCCCAAAATCTGGGGAGCGGGGCATGGTTCTGCAGCCAATGCGCGAAGGGCGCCGAGAACGCCGACCCCATTGCCAGAAGAAGAACGATGAGGGCGAGACTGACGGCGAGGAGCACATCACGGCCCATGGCGCGGAGGATGGCGGCCTTATGCCCGTCTTCCTCCGCCTCCTCGCTGCGGTCCAGGTTTCTGGCTCCGTAGCCCGCTGTCTGGATGGCGGCAATCATCTCGTCGACGGAGATGCTGGCTGGCAGGTAGCGGACTTGCGCGCGCTCCGTTGCCAGGTTGACGCTGGCTTCGAGCACCCCGGTCAGGCGGCGTAGGGTGCGCTCCACCCGGCTGCTGCAGGAGGCGCAGGTCATCCCCTCCACGGCTAGTTGCGCTTGCGCGCTGAGGGTGCCGTAGCCCGCCTTTTCGATGGCGGCAACGACGGCGGAGGCGGGCGTTTGCGCTGGATCAAACTGGATGTCCGCCGTTTCCGTCGCCAGGTTGACGTTCGCTTCCACCCCCGCCACCTTGTTCAAGGCCCGTTCCACGCGGTTGCTGCAGGAGGCGCAGGTCATGCCCGTCACTCCCACGCGTAGGCGCTGGGTGCTCGGGGTGCGCGCGATCTTCTTGTCGAGGGATTCGGGTTTCAGTGTACGGTTCATGGTTGCAGGATAAACCCTTTACTTGTTTGTAAGGTCAAGGCCGCTTTCGCCCTTTTCGCTTATACTGGAATTATGGCCTGTCAGAAAAAAATACCCATTCATGCTCAACAGTGAAAATCTCGTCAACTTGGAACGTTGGCTCTGTTCCGAATACGAGCATCTCGAATATCGTTTTTTGCAATACCTGCCCAATCGCGCCCGGGTAGTGGTGATTCTCGCCGCGGTATTGGGTGTGGCGTCGGCAAATCTCGCAGCGCTCGGGGCATTGGCCCATATACTGGAGGCCACGTTACACATCAGCGATGCGCGTTTTGGTCTGGTGGGTACGGTAGCCTCGCTCTCCGGGGCGGTACTCACTTTGATCGCCGGGGTCTGGGTGGATCGGCGAAAGCGCGTGCGCCTGCTGGCCATTTTTGCTGCCAGCTGGGCTCTGGGTATGGCTGCCAGCGGCGCCATTCCAGGTTATCTGGAGCTTTTGCTGGCGCAAGTCATAGTCGGCGCCAGCGGTATCTCCGTCGGGGCGGTGGTCGCCTCCCTGACCGGGGACTATTTTCCTCCGTCCCAACGCGGCAGAATTTTTGGCCTGATTGTAGGTGGTGAGTTGTTGGGTGCCGGAATTGGAATGCTGGTGGCGAGCATCGTCGCCGACCTCCTGGGCTGGCGTTTTGCCTTTTGGAGTCTGGCACTGTTGGGGTTACTGGGCGTTGTCGTGATACGCCGGTATCTGCGCGAGCCTCAGCGCAATACGATGGAGAGAATTGCCAGCGGTTCCAAAAGCTCTTCGCGCTCTGACGCTGCCGCGCCGCGTTCCCACAAGGTTGCCGATTTGATTCGCCGGATGGCGATTGCGCCGTATCCCGATCGGGTGATGCGCGAAGATCCGACTTGCTGGCGGTGGACGCTGGCGGCGCGATACATCGTCACCATTCGTACCAACGTCATTCTCGTCCTCGGCTCGTCGGCCAGTTATTTTTATTTCACGGGTCTCTTGGTGTTTGCCGATCTTTACCTCATGCAGCGCTTCGATCTGCCCGCTGATACCGCCAGCATCCTGTTCATGGGTCTGGGCAGTGGCGGAATCTTCGGGGTTTTGCTCAGTGGCTGGTTCGCAGATCGATTGTTGCATCGGCATATTGTTGCGGCGCGGGTGTGGGTGGCAGCGGGGGCCTTCTTTCTGACGGTGCTCGCCTTTCTGCCGGCCTTTCTGCTGCACAGCGTCTGGGTGGCGGCGCCTTGTTTCTTTCTGGCGGCCTTGTTTTTGGGCGCTACCAATCCAACTCTTGATGCCGCACGTCTCGATATCATGCACTCCCGCTTGTGGGGGCGAGCAGAAAGTATACGCAATCTGGTGCGCTATACCCTCGTGGGTTTGGCACCGCTGATGATTGGGCTTTTGGTGGGATATTTCCAGAAAAGCGATGGACAAGGCGCCGAGGCCCTCGGGCATGCCTTTCTGCTTCTGTTAGTTCTGCTGTTGACCGCTGGCGTCGCCATGGTTTTCGCGGCGTTCACGTATCCGCGCGATGTAGCGACGGTATTGGCCTCCGAGGGCGCACCGCTCTCTGTGACCCCGGATGCGGAGCATCCGGAGGTCGAGGTTTCCGCTTGATCGGCAAGCACGATGCACAATGGCTTCCTATACTGAGAATCTAGACAAGATCCGGAGAATGACATTGCAAAGGAAATCCCAGGTGAATCTTCCCCAACCACCAGCGGGTGGTTGGGGATCGGTGGAGGGCATCGTACATATCTACGGCGAGAGCTGGGCCACACCCGCGGCTCTGGAGACCCTGGCGCGCCTCAATAAACCCGGCGGTAGCATGTGTACCTCCTGCGCTTGGCCCAAGCCGGTCAATTACCATCCCTTCGAGTTCTGTGAGAATGGCGCCAAGGCGATTCTTTGGGACACCACTTCGGCGCGTTGCACGCCCAGATTCTGGGACTCGCATACCGTCACTGAGCTGCGTGGCTGGTCCGACCACGATCTCGAAAAGACGGGACGCCTGACGGCGCCGCTGCGTTACGATCGCGAGCAGGATCGCTATGTTGAGGTCTCCTGGGACGAGGCCTATTCCGCCATCGGCCAGACATTGCGGCGTCTGCCCAGGGCACAGGTAGTCTTTTACGCCTCGGGGCACGCCGGTCTGGAAGCCTCCTACCTCTACGCTTTGCTGGCGCGCGTGTATGGCAATAACAACCTGCCGCAAAGCTCCAATATGTGTCACGAGACCACCAGCGTTGGTCTCAAGCGCGTCATTGGCTCGCCGGTAGGCACGGTAATCTGGGAAGATCTGGCAGAGGCCGACTGTTTCTTTTTCTTTGGTCAGAATCCGGGTGTCAACTCCCCCCGTTTTTTGCATCCGCTCAAGGATGCCAAAAAACGCGGGGCCAAGATCATCACCTTCAACCCGGTGCGGGAGCAGGGTCTGGTTGGGTTCGTCGATCCCAGTAGCGTTTCGGACATGCTCAGTGGCCGCGAGACACAAATTTCGGATCAATATCATCAGTTGCGCGCCGGTTCTGACATTGCCGCCCTCACTGGCCTGTGCAAGGCGGTCCTGGAGGCGGATGAAAGCCAGGGTGGTACGGTCATCGACCATGCGTTCCTGGCCGAACATACCCATGGCGTTGAGGATTTTTTTGATTTTTTACGGGCGACGTCGTGGGCGGCCGTCTGTGCGGAAACCGGGTTGAGCGAGGACGCTCTGCGCGCGGCGGCAGCGGTCTACATGGCTGCCGAACGGGTGATTGGCGTATATGGTATGGGGCTGACGCAGCAGGTGCATGGCTCGACCAATGTCGGCATGCTGGTGAATTTTCTGTTACTGCGCGGCAATATCGGCCGCCCCGGTGCCGGTTGTTGTCCGGTGCGCGGCCACTCCAACGTGCAGGGGCAGCGCACGGTGGGCATCGCGGAAAAAGCGGCACTCGTTCCCATGGACAAGCTGCGCACCCTCTTTGACTTCGAACCACCGCAACAAGACGGTATGCACATCGTCGAGGTCGGCGAGGCCCTGCTGCGTGGCGAGGTGGCGGCCACGATCAGCCTGGGCGGCAATCTGGTCAGGGCAATGCCTGACATTGCGCGCTTGCAGGAGGTGTGGCCGCAGCAGCAACTGACGGTGACGGTGTCGACCAAGCTCAATCGCAGTCATTTGTATCCGGGCAAGGAAGCCTACATCCTTCCTTGCCTGTCGCGTGTGGAAGTCGACAAGCAGGCGACGGGGAATCAAACCGTGACCATCGAAGACAGCTTCTCCATGATCCACCCTTCCATCGGTCATCGCGAACCGGCTTCGCCGCAGCTGCGCTCGGAGCTGGCCATTGTGGCGGGCATTGCCAAAGCGACCCTGGAGCTCAGTCCCAAGCTGCTCTGGGACGACTGGCAGGCAGATTATGGTCGGGTACGCGATCTGATCGCGGCTACCTATCCAGAGGATTTCCATGACTTCAACGCCCGCATTCAAAAGCCCGGTGGCTTTTGGCGAGTCAATGCGGCGCGCGAGCGAGTCTGGAAGACTCCCAGAGGTAAGGCCGAATTCACTGTGCCGGAACGCCTCAATGCCCTCGATTTTGCCGATGCGCCGGGTCGCTACCGGCTCATCACCCTGCGCTCCAACGATCAGTTCAATACCACCGTCTATGGCTATTCCGATCGCTTTCGCGGCATCGAGGGCACGCGCGATGTGCTCCTCATGAACGCCGCGGATATCGCCGATGCTGGCCTGCATCCCGGGCAAAAGGTTTCGCTGCTCAGTGACACGGCGGATGGTATAGAGCGCCGCGTGGACGGTCTGGAACTCGTATCTTTCGAGATCCCCCGCGGTACCGTTGCCGGGTATTACCCCGAGCTGAATCCGCTGATTCCCCTCTCGGAGCACGATAAGCTCTCGAAAACGCCCGCCTCCAAGGGGATCGCGGTGCGTCTGGCGAGCTGATCGGACGGCGATCTCAGAACTGATAGCTGAGATCGATGTTGACCGAGCGCCCCGGTCCAGGCAGGCGGATGCCATAGACAAACGGCGTCTGCCCTAGGTATACCCCGCCGAGGGGCTGGTAATAAAGCTGGTTGAGCAGGTTTTCCAGGCGCAGGCTGGCCTGCCAGGCGCCGGAGTGGAAGCGTGTGCCAATCTCCAACAGCCCATAACCTGGTGTCTGCAGCTCATTGCGCAGGGGATCGACCCGGGTCTCGCTGGCGACCAGGGTTTCCCGGATCCAGTTTTCCCAGTGACCCCAGTCCTGACGTAGGGTGAGGCTGCCATTGAGGGGCATGACCCGGTAGAGCGGCACATCGAGGCTGAGATTCTCGCCATGGCTGTAGGCCACCTTTCCGTCGAGGAAAAAGTCCCCCCACTGCTGGCGGTGCAGTAGTCGTGTCTTTCCTTGCAGATCGATCCCCCAGATCAGGGCATTCTGGTTGTGGTATTGCAGGTTCACGAAGCCGCTTTCTGCGCTTCGGTTGGCGACGGTACAGGCCCCGCCCAGGCTCGTTGAGCAGCGCTCTACCCCGATGTAGTTCTGGATATAATTCACGTACGGAGTGAGCCGCAGATCCCAGTGCGCCTCTTGCAGGTGCAGGCTGGCGCTGAAGGTGTTACTGGTCTGCGCGCGCAGGCGCAGGTTGCCGATGTAACCGTTGCCATCCCCGGAGAAGCTGTTCATGAACATCGCCATCTGGTTGCTGGACCAGGGATAGAGCTCATAAAGGCCGGGCGCCTGGACGTTGCGTGCGTAGCCCAGCTCCAGTGCCGTCGATGCGCTGGGGTGGTATTGGAGAATGGCGCTGAGATCCCAGTTGCTGAAGCTGCGGGAGCGATCGGCGGCATTGAATTGTCCAGGCACGGAGCCCGGCATAGCCGGGTTCCCATACATCATGGGGTTGTAGCCTTGCACCGGCCCGCTATTCATGTCTACCGCGTCAAAACGCAGACCCAGGCGACTCATCCACTCCGGACTCCAGTGGTGCGACCAGTCGGCGAAGACGTCGTAGTGATTCTGTCGACCATCGCGGATATTCCAGAAGGTACCCGGGCCCATCATCCGACTGCCCGGTACTGGCGTCCACCAATCGTTCAGGTGGTAACGGGAAATCTCGATTCCGGTACGCAACAGGTCCTGCGGGCTGAGATCCAGCCCGAACTCCAGACGCAGACCATTCTTTACCCCCTGGGTATACATGGGCATCTCTGCTGCCATGGGGGTGATTTTGTCCGGCAGGAAATTCATCTCGTGCTGGATCAGAACGTTGTAGAGCCGTGCATCGACAAAGCCCCAGTGAAAGCCACCGCGGTAGTGCAGATTGAAACTGGTCTGCTGGTTGTCGGTCAGATCCATGCGCACGTTGGGGTAGCCCTCATAAGGAATGTGTTGATGACTGATGCGCAGAGTGAGTTCCTGGGTCTTCCACCGGCCGGCCAGGGTCACGCTCTGGTTTTCGCTGCGAAAGGCCGTCGAGCCCACGGTTTTTGCCGGAATATTGGGGGTTGCCGGTTTGAATCCCTTGCCGGCCTGATAATTGTCCCCCTGACTGAGACTGCCGGCATACTGAATGGAAAAATGCGGCGTTGCGCCATACACGGAGAGATTTTCTCCATGAATATCGCCATTGCTCTGATAGAATGCGCTAACGCTTCCGCCATAGGTATATGCCTGCGCTGGGCTGGCAAAGACGGGCGCCGCGGAAGAAACCAACACGGTGCCCCCCAGAGCGTTGCTGGTGACACTTACCGGCGCTACGGTGGGATAGATCGTAATTTCGCCCACCTGATTGGGCGGCAGATACGACAAGGGTGGAATCATCTGGTTGGGGCAGGCATTGGGGATCGAGATGCCATCCACCCGCAGATTGAGATTGCTGCCCGCGAGGCCATTCAGATAGGGCAAGGCGGAAACGCCACCCGAGGCGATGCTCTGGGTGCCACTCACAAAATCCAGCAAGTGGCTGCTGTCCGCAGCGTTTGCGGGATGCCTGAACACTTTTGTCTGCTGCCCGACCTCGGTGCGGTCGTGCACCTGTACCTGCACCAGAAGAGGATTGGGATCAATAGTAGTGGGCTTGGCTGTTTCCGCGTGGACCAGCACGCTAACCGAAATCATCGCCAGATAAATCAAAAATCTCAAGTTTTTTATGATCATGCTGTTCACTCGAAGGTTTTTCTCATCATCCATGGAAGATGATGCTTTGGCGAATGGAATATTTTAATTTATATCTAAGATAAGATTATCCATAAAGTAAAAATTTCATTTTATAGTTAATGAGTAACAATATTCTAATTTATCGATCAAACGGGTTGGAGTTTTCCTGGGTTACATACTGTATGGTATTTTTATCCAAGGGGCGGGATGGTAGGCGCAGACAAGACCGTCGGTGCGGACGTCAACCTTGGCAAGCGCTTTGGCGGAAAAATTTGCTATGATCCATTTCGTCACCCCCAATGGGGTCGAGGACGATCTGGTTTCCTACTTGGTGGGCTTGACCGGCGGTGCGCGTGGACGCACCAGAGATGGCCTGCAGTCTCCTACCGGCCCTATCCTGCCCCGGGAGCAGCTTGTGGATCGGCAGGCTGCCCACTGTCTTGGGAGGGGCTCGGACAAGTAGGGCCTACCCAGGACCCGCGCATCGTGGTGGTTTCTCCCACACCCAGTCCCTGGAGGACCTTGCTGCGTTCCACAAAGGCTTTTCCATCAGCGGATACGTTGGTGACGGAGCGGGTTCGCATTGGATGGCCGGCAACGTCACAGGCTTCGATGACCGTGATTTGCTTACCGGATATCCGGGATTGTACGGTGTGGCAATGATTCGCCTGCGCTTGTGGCGATATCGGCGGGTGAGTCATGCCCGATCCAATGCAGATTTCTGGCATCTCGCGATGCATCATCGCGGCCATCTGAGGCGGCATATCCGGTATCCCCGCCATGTCTATCGACATTCGCCAGCTCCCCGGCTGCAACAGTTGGGGTGCTGCCAGAGCGATGCCGGGACTGAGCAATAACCCGAACAGAAAGAATCGACATCTTTTCTGTGAGATTCGCATGTTTCTACCCACTCTATCCAGAGTCAATAAGGTTGACAAATCTTATTCTGAAACATTGTCGCTACGGTTTCAATGAAGGGCAGCTCATGGAAGTTGTATCCGCGGCAAAATTGGTCTCGGGATACCCACATGGAACGTCGCGGAACCGACTAATTTTCCAGCAAGTTCTCAACATTAGGGCCACGGACGCGGCCGAATTCGTGGTCCGTCACTAGCCGTAAGCAAACGGCCGTGAATCCCCATCGCGCTCCATCGGCCGTTTCAATCCAGTGGAATACGCCATTTTTCGGCCAGGCTGTTGCCAGTTCCGCTGCGACTGATGCGCTGGGGATTAAAAAGGCAAATGCGGTGATAACATTGAAGAAGATCATTTACAGGCCAGTTGCGGCCATCATCGGCGTATTATTAGCGAGTCAGTCGTCGCAACATGGGAACCTTGATTTGATCAAGAAAGAGCGTGTAGGCAATGGTTGCCAGGAGCAAAATAGCGATATATTCCCAGGGCACGGGTGACATAATCCATCCGCACACGGCCATCCCGCTCACGACAAGGATATCTATCAGGCTCGCGGTAAGTAAAAAAGTGCCGGGAAGAGACGCCCATAAATGATGTCTTTCGCGAACCAGAAAGACATTGGCGAGTCCGGAGAATACCAAGCCAAGGAAATCCAGCGTTTGCAAGGAGTCCAACGAAAGATGGGCGGCGCTACCAATCCAATAGACGGCGAAGATATACACCAACCAGGCAACGGCGATTGCCAACGAGGAGATTACCAAGGTACGTACGGCCCAACGATCCGGTTTTTTCGATGGTTGTACATGATCTTCGGCCAGGGACATGGTGACAAAGTCGTTAGCAAAGAGGAGCAATAACACCAATAGTGGGGTTACCACAAAACGGTGGAAAAGCAAAAATCCCAAGCTCAAGAAGATCGCTACTTGGAACACTTTGACAATCTTGTTCAGCGTATACGTCAGCATACGTTGATACACGCGACGGCCGGCAATGACGGCGTCCAGGACTCCCTCTAGTCCTGGCGTGGTCAACACCAGGCTGGCTGCTGCTTTCGCAACGTCGGTAGCACTTTCTACCGCCACGCCCATCTCTGCTTGCTTGAGTGCTGGGGCGTCGTTGACCCCGTCACCCGTCATCCCGACGATGCTGTTACGCTTTTGCAAGCCTTGTACGAGATGAAATTTGTCCGCAGGAAATACGCCAGCATACACCGCGCAATCATTACCGAGCTTTTCTCGGTCGCAGATAGCCCCAACCAATCCTAATTCCTTTGCCACGCTTTCTGCTGTAGGAGCGCTGTCGCCGGTGACCATGCGAACCGTCACGCCCAGTTCCTGCAACTTACCGACGACTTCTTTGGCATCCGGCCGAATGGGATCGGCTAAGGCGAGTAATCCGAGTAGGGTGGGATGCCCATCTGGACCGGCCGCCACTGCCAGCACCCGCGCACCGGTTTTTGCTAATCTTTCCGTCCGTTCCTGCCATTGCGTATCCTGACAATACGCTGCGATTACCTGCGGGCTTCCTTTCAATGCACGATAGACCTGTCCCTCTTTTTGAAAGGTGCCCTCGGAGCGCTTCGTGGCAGGATCAAAGGGGACAAAATCGACTCGCGCAGGCGGGACAAGATGTTGTTTTTGCGTTTCTGCCAGAATGGCCAAGTCAATGGGATCCTGGGTGGAAGCGTCGCTGGCCACGAGCGCCATTTCCAGTAATTCTTCTTTGCTGTGTCCATCCCAGACGTCCAGTGCCGCCAGTGACAGGCGGTTTTGCGTCAGGGTGCCCGTTTTGTCACTACACAGGTCACGCATCGCCGCTGCTTCTTCCACAGCGGCGAGTCGCGTTACCAGGACGCCACGGTGGGCAAGATGCAGGGACGCAATCGCCGTAGCCAGAGTGAATGTCGCTGGTAATGCTACCGGAACGGAAGCCACGAGCAGGATAAGGGCAAAGGGAAGGATCGTGCCGATGGGAAGATTCTCTACCATGGCGTAGGTGAGAATGGCGACGACAAGCAATACATCCATCGCCACGAGGTAGCGAACGATGCTCAGCACGAGCTCTTCCAGATGGCTTTTCGAGCCGGCGGAGCGGACCAACTCGGCGGTCTTGCCAAAATAACTGCGAGAGCCGGTGGCCGTTACCGTTCCGGTTGCTTCGCCCCGCCGAATGATGGCTGCAGAATACAGCGTTTTCGCGGGCCCCACTTCCACGGGCATCGACTCTCCCGTGAGAGCCGATTGGTCTACAGACACCTGACCGTCGGACACGGTCATGTCCGCGGGCACGATGTCACCCATACGCACATGTACCAAATCGCCAGGCACAAGCTCGGACGCAGGAACCTCGGTCCAGCTGCCATCCCTACAGACTTTGGCCTGGATGCGCAGCCGTTCGCGCAAGAGGGAGAGAGCATTCTGCGCCTTGCGTTCTTGGCTAAAGCTCAATATCCCATTGAAGAGTAACAGCAGGGCGATGACGATGGTTTCTGGCCATTTCTGCAAAACGGCTTCCAGAACAAAAGTGGCCTCCAACATCCAGGGTACCGGCGCCCAGAATTTGAGCAGAAAAAGTTTCCAGGGTTTCTCCTTCTTCTCAGCGACCTCATTTGGGCCAATTTGCTCGAGAAGCTTTTGCGCATCCGCTTGGGAGAGTCCAGTGCACGAAGGGGTTACCGTGGCATTCATTGCGATCCCTCATCTGGTAAATCGGAAACATTCACTGTGAGTTGCTGAAAAACAGGCGGAGAAAGACCAGTATTGGCAACTTCGATGCCCTTATCGGTACCATAGAACCATTGAGTATTCCACGGGGGCCGATGCGCAGGGATGGTGGGGAATGATACGCGCTGTATAAAAGCGTCGGGCGGGGAGCACGAGCACCTGATAAACGTTCCTGCAGATGGGTTTGGCCAGCCGTCTCCGGCCCAGCACGGATAGCGCCATATTCAGTATCAGCGGGGATGTCTAGCGGCAGCATAATGGTGTCTTTCGCCTGAATCAGTGGCTTGGGCGATCCCTTCCTTGCACAAGCTATAGTGTAGCTCGGATGCGACGTTCTTCCGGTGCTGGTCGTTGGCAAGAACTTTGCGCATACTATGCCCCTTTGCCGTTTGGGAATGGTGCGTGATGCGTGAAGTGAATGAGATGCGCGCCCTGCGCGACGATCTCCAGGCCCGGTTGGATGGCCTGAGGGGGTATCTTTGACCTCGAAGAAAAGCGGGGCCGATTAGAAGAGGTCGGGCGGGAGCTCGAGGATCCCGCGATCTGGAATCAGCCGGAGAAGGCGCAGGAACTGGGGCGGGAGCGTGCCAGCCTGGAGGCCATCGTGCGGCCGATGGATGAACTCGCCGCCAAGCTTTCCGACAGTGCCGAGATGCTGGAACTCGCCCTGAGCGAAAATGACTCCGAGCTCCTGGCAGCCGTCGATGTCGATCTCGATCAGGCCCTGGCAGCGGTGGAAAAGCTGGAGTTCCAGCGGATGTTCTCTGGCCCGCATGACGCCGCCGACTGTTTTATTGACATCCAGGCCGGTGCCGGTGGTACCGAGGCGCAAGACTGGGCGGAAATGATTCTGCGCATGTACCTGCGCTGGGCTGAGGCGCATGGGTTTGCCGCCGAGCTGGTGGAAGTGTCCGAGGGGGAAGTGGCGGGGATCAAGTCGGCGAGTATCCATGTCAAAGGCGACCACGCTTTCGGCTGGCTGCGCACGGAAACCGGCGTACATCGTCTGGTGCGCAAATCGCCTTTCGACTCCGGTAATCGTCGCCACACCAGTTTCGCCAGCGTCTTCGTCTATCCCGAGATTGACGACAGCTTCGAGATCGACATCAATCCCGCCGACCTCAAGACGGACACCTATCGGGCCAGTGGCGCGGGTGGCCAGCACATCAACAAAACCGACTCGGCGGTGCGTATCACTCACGTGCCGACGGGTATCGTGGTGGCCTGCCAGACGGATCGCTCGCAGCACAAGAACCGTGCCGAGGCCATGCGCATGTTGCGTTCCAAACTCTACGAGATGGAGCTGAAAAAGCGCGAAGCGGAAAAGCAGGCGCTGGAAGAGAGCAAGAGCGATATCGGCTGGGGACATCAGATCCGCTCCTATGTGCTCGATCAGTCACGGATCAAAGATCTCCGCACCAGTGTCGAAGTGGGCGATACGCAAAAGGTGCTCGATGGTGGTCTGGACATTTTCATCGAGGCGGCCCTGAAGGCCGGACTCTAAGGCAGGGAACGAGGACAGGGCATGGAAGAGCGGAACGATCAGATGCAGGTGCGCTGGGAGAAGCTGCAGCGCTGGCGCGAGCTTGGCCGCGCCTATCCCAATGCCTTCCGGCGGGATGCCGAGGCCGGCGATCTGCAGCGGCGCTGTGCTGACATGGACGCCGGGGCGCTCGAGCAAGAGCCGATCAGCGCCCGCCTGGGGGGACGCCTGATGACGCGGCGGGTGATGGGTAAGGCGAGTTTTGCCGATCTGCAGGATGGCAGTGGCCGGTTGCAGCTCTTTCTGAGCCGCGATGAACTGGGTGAGGGCGCCTACGCGCAGTTCAAGGAGCTTGATCTCGGCGACGTGATCGGCGTCGAGGGCACGCTGTTCCGCACCAAGGCGGGCGAGCTGAGCCTGCGCGTGCACTCCCTGCAGTTACTGGCCAAGGCCCTACGCCCTCTGCCCGAGAAATGGCATGGTCTGAGCGATGCGGAAACCCGCTTCCGTCAACGCTACGTGGATTTGATCGTTACCGAGCAGACGCGGCGCACCTTTCAGATCCGGGCGGCGACGGTGGCGGCACTGCGCCACGGGCTGGCAGCGGCGCGCTTTGTCGAAGTCGAGACGCCGATGATGCAGCCGATTCCCGGTGGCGCGACGGCCAAACCCTTCGTCACTCACCACCACGCCCTCGACATGACCCTGTATCTGCGCATTGCCCCCGAGCTCTATCTCAAGCGGCTGGTGGTGGGTGGGATCGAACGCGTTTTTGAAATCAATCGTAATTTTCGCAACGAGGGCATCTCCACCCGCCACAATCCCGAGTTCACCATGCTCGAGTGGTATGAGGCCTATGCCGATTACCACATCGCCATGGATCGCACGGAGCAGCTGATTCGTGCGGCGGCGCAGGCCGCTCTGGGGCAGACGGAGATCGTCTATCAGGGGCAGGAGATCGACCTCGGCAGACCTTTCGCGCGCTTGAGCGTGGCCGAAGCAGTGCGGGCCTACAACCCCGATCTGCGGGCTAAAAATCTGCACGACTCCGAAGTCCTTGCTGCAAAATTGCAGGAGCTGGGGATGCCAGTGCAGGCGGGCTGGGGTTGGGGCAAGCGTCTCATCGAGATCTTCGAAAAGACCGTGGAAACGCAACTGCAGCAGCCTACTTTCATTACCGAATATCCGACCGAGGTGAGTCCGCTGGCGCGGGCCAGTGACGCCGATCCCGAAGTCACCGACCGCTTCGAGCTCTTCATTGCCGGGCGCGAACTGGCCAATGGTTTCTCCGAGCTCAATGATCCGGAAGACCAGGCGGAGCGCTTTCAGTCCCAGGTTCTGGCCAAGGAGGCCGGTGACGACGAAGCGATGTTCTACGATCACGACTATATTCGTGCGCTGGAGTACGGCATGCCGCCCACCGCCGGGGTGGGTATGGGCATCGACCGTCTGGTGATGCTGCTGGCGGATCAGCCCAGCATTCGTGAGGTCATTCTTTTTCCCCATCTGCGGCCCGAGCAGGCATGAGCCTTTTCGAACTATGGGTGGGCCTACGGTACACCCGCGCCAAGCGGCGCAATCATTTCATTTCCTTCATTACCGGCACGGCTATCCTGGGTATGGTGATCGGGGTGGCCGCCCTGATCACCGTCATGGCGGTGATGAATGGCTTCGACCACACCCTGCGCAGCCGCATCCTCGCCGTTACCTCTGACGTCATCGTGCAGGGTAACGGGGTGCCGGTACTCGACTGGCGCGAGTCGGAAAAAAATCTCTCGCAGGTTGAGGGGGTGACCGGTGTAGCGCCCTACGTCCAAGCCCAGGCCATGCTTTCCCATGACGGGCTGGTGAGTGGGGCCTTGGTGGAGGGTATCGATCCGCGGCTGGAAGGACGGGTGAACCGCCTGGCGCAAGACATGAAAGCAGGTAGCCTCGATGCCCTGCAGAAACATCCCTGGGGGATCGTCCTGGGCAGTGCCCTGGCGCGCCAACTGGGCGCGACCATCGGCAGCAAAGTGACGCTGATTTCGCCCAAGGGGGGCGTTACGCCCCTGGGGGTGACGCCCACCTTGCGCCAGTTTACCGTCGTCGGGCTCTTCTCCGTGGGCATCTACGCCTATGACAGCGGCATGGCTTATATCAGCCTCCCCGACGCCCAGGCACTCTACAACCTGGGTTCCGGAGTGACCGGCCTGCGCCTGCAACTGCAGAATCCCTTTGCCGCGCCCGCCTTTGCCGCCCGCCTGCAAAAGATCCTCGGGCCCGCTTTTTACGTGCAGGACTGGACGCAAACCCACGAAAACTTTTTCAAGGCCCTGGCCATGGAAAAGCTGGTGATGTTCGTTATCCTTTCCCTGATCATTGCCGTGGCAGCCTTCAACATCGTTGCCACCCTGGTGATGGTGGTGACCGACAAGGAGCCGGATATCGCCATTCTGCGCACCTTGGGCGCGCGGCCCCGCAGCATCATGTTGATCTTCATGGTGCAAGGGGTGATCATCGGCCTCTTCGGTACTGCCTTGGGTGTGCTCGGTGGCGTGTTGCTGGCGCTGAATATCCCGACCATCGTGCCTTACATCGAGCAGCTCTTTCACGTGCAGTTTCTCTCGCCGGAGGTCTACTCCATCAGTCAGTTGCCGTCCCGTCTGGAGCCGGCAGACGTGGTGCATGTGGCCATTGCCGCGCTGCTGATGAGCTGGCTGGCGACCCTGTATCCGTCCTGGCGCGCCTCCCGCGTCGATCCGGCAGAGGCGTTGCGCTATGAGTGATCTCGTCCTGCAGGTGGAACATCTGCGTCATGGCTACAGCTTTGGCGCAGGACGTCTGGAAGTGTTGCGCGATGTCAATCTGGAGCTGCGCCGCGGCGAGCGCCTGGGGATCGTGGGCGCTTCGGGGCAGGGCAAAAGCACGCTGATGCACTTGATGGGCGGCCTGGAACGTCCGAGTGATGGTACCGTGCGGGTACTGGGGCAGGATCTCTACCGCCTGGGGGAGGCCGAGCGCAGTCGCCTGCGCAACCACAGCATCGGTTTCGTCTATCAGCTGCATCGCCTGTTGCCGGAATTTACTGCCCTGGAGAATGTATTACTGCCCTTGCTCATCCGCCGGGAGAAGCGGGCCGTGAGCGAGCCCTGGGCCAAAGAATTGCTCGACCGGGTGGGCTTGGGGCAACGCTATCAGCACAAGCCGGGGATGCTCTCCGGTGGTGAACGCCAACGCGTGGCCCTGGCGCGTGCCTTGGTTACCCGCCCGGCCTTGCTCCTTGCCGATGAACCCACGGGAAATCTCGACCGGAACGCTGCCGAGGCGGTGCATGCCCTGATGTTCGACCTCAATGCCGAGCTGGGAACGGCCATGGTGGTCGTGACCCATGAACCCGCCCTGGCGGAACGCATGGCGCGGGTGCTGCATTTGCGCGACGGCACTCTACAGGACAGCGCTGCTCTCTAGTTGCGGTTTTGCCGGCGACGAAACAGGCGCCAGTTGACCCATCCGCGCCAGCCGAGCAGTATGCCGAAGTAGACGATGGCGGCGAGAGTGGCACCGAAGGGGATGCTACCGATCCAGGTGACCCAGTAGGCGTGCCACAGGCGATCTCCCATGGACAGTAATCCCATGTTGCCATGCACTAGGCGCTGGATGTCGGCATAATGGATGGTGATGGCCGGGGCTAGGTGCACCTGCTGCAGAAGCCAGTAGCCGAGCTGGTAGGAGGCGTAGAATACTTCGACAATGGTGAGCGGGCCGGTGACGATGAAGGGCAGCAGCATCGCCAGGGGCACATTGACGTCGATACGCCGCCAGCGGTGCAGGACCAGACACAGAATGAGAATCGTGAGTTCGTGCCCAAAATAGGGGAGGGTGCCGATAAAGGTGCCCAAAGCGCCTGCCCGGGCCAGATTGCTGCGCTTCAGTTGCCAGTAAGCGCTGTGGGTCAGATAGTGCGTGAAACGTCCCAGAGGGCGTTTACGGAGGATTTCCTCACGGCTCGGGAGGCGAAGAAATGCGGGCAGGCGCAAAGGGAATCCTGTCGGGACAAAGAGGCATTAGTCTAGCGAGTCTCGCGCGCTGGTCCAAATCCTGGCCCGGGCTGCTTGCAGTATCGTTGGCGCTGCTGGCTGGCGTAATACTCTTTCAGGTCTTTACCGCTTTACCCAGCCAGCTGCCAGCCGCTCTGGCGTTGCTGGTCTCTCTCCTCCTGGCCTGGCGCTGGCACCAGGCGCTTCTGCCCGCGGCCACCGCTTTGGCCTTTCTGATCGCTGGTCTACAGGTGCGGCATTTGCTCGAAAGAGTCCTTCCCGCCGGACAATCGATGACTATCACTGGGCGAATTGCGGATATCCCGCAGGAGCAGCGCGGTCAGTGGCGTCTGCACCTGACGCCAGAACGTGCTGAGCCCGCCGCGCTGATGGCGCGTTTGCCTCCTCTCGTCGAGCTGCATGGAGCCCTACCGGAGATCCCGGTCACTGGCCAGCGCTGGCAACTGGAAATCCGCACAGAGTCCCTGCAGACTCTGCGCCACAGCGCCTTTATCGATCTGCCGCGGCAGCGCTTCTGGCAAGGCCTGCTGGGTGCTGGGCGGATCGTCTCCGCCACGCCTCTGCCCGCCTCTTCCTGGCATCCACTGGATAGGCTCGCACAATGGCGCAGCCGCGTGGTACAGGCCAGCAACGCCGCCCTGCCGCGAATTTGGGCGGGCTACGTGCAGGCTCTGACGGTGGGCATCGGTAATCAACTGCCGCCGGCAGTCTGGCAGATCTACCGTGACACGGGGACCGCTCACCTATTGGTGATTTCCGGTTCCCATGTGGCAGTCATCACCGGCTTCTTCCTCTGGTTCTGGCGCTCCCTCTGGCGCCGTGTTCCGGTACTCGTACGGCGCTGGCCGGCGCAGCAGGCAGCACTTTTGGCCGCCATTCCGGCAGCCTGGACCTATGCCTATCTGGCGGGCATGCAAAGTCCGGGGGAGCGCGCTGCCTGGATGATTACCGCCGCCAGCGTGGCGGCCTTGCTCGGCCGCCGCCACGCGGCGTGGTCCGGCCTGGCCTTCAGTGCGGCGATGATGGCCCTGCTCGATCCGGGGCAGGTCATCGATCTCGGCTACTGGCTGTCGATCTTGGCGGTGGCGGTACTGATCAGTCTCGGTATGGAGGAGGGCCAGTGGCGCCAGGCCCTGGCGGCACAGTGGCGGGTGTCGATCCTGTTGCTGCCGCTGCTTGCCTTTCTCTTTGGCAGCATCGCGCTCATCTCGCCGCTGGCCAATCTGCTGGTGATACCGCCGATCGAACTGCTTGCGGTGCCTTTGGCCTTGCTCGGCGCAGCCCTCTCGCTGGTGGACTGGGAACTGGGCTACCGGCTGCTCTTTCGTCTCGTGGCCGTGGAAATGCAGGCCGTAACGGCCTTGCTCGACTGGCTGCGCCATTGGCCCTGGGCCCTGCTGACGGTGACCCCGGAGCGCCTCGGGGCGGCACTCGCCAGCGCCATACTTTTTGCCTTGCTCCTCTTGCCGCGCTATTGGCCAGGACGGAATCTGGCCTATCTCGGCTTCATACCCTTGCTGGCGCCGGGTACGGGTGGCGACGGCGGTTTCCGCCTGGACGAGCTGGCGATTGGCAAGGGAATGGCGGTTTTTTGGCAGGATGGCCGTCATACCGGGCTCTACACCGCCAACCTCTGGCATCGCCCGGACCAACGCGCCCTCCAAGGCGAAATCGCGGCGCATCTGCAGAAGGCCGGCAGTTCGCGCCTGGACGTTTGGGTCTTGGGTGATCTTTCCCTGCCGCAACCGGTGCCGACAGCGCAGAAGACCCTTGTGCCGCCGGGGAATCGCCTGCCGGAATTGGGCCGGCCGGCAAGGGTTTGCGACGGCATTGCCGTGCCCGGCGGGAAAACCTTGCATTTGGCCAAGTTGCAGCCCTGCGCCCTGCGCCTAGATGCGGGCAAGGTCTTGATCCTCGGTGATATGGATGAGCCTACCCTGAACGCCTTCCTGCGTCCTGCGGATCGTGGTGCGCCACAGGTCATTTTTGCCCCTTACACCTGGGACGTTTGGCAGCGCCACGCCCTGCTCCAGGCCTTTCCCTACGCCAGCATCCGCTACGTTGGCGAGGGCGGCAGTCCCTGGCGCTGGGGCGGCGGTCGACTGCAACTGCTGGCTGGCAGCGGCAAGCGGCCTTACTGGGACTTGCCCTGAGCGCCCAGAAGGCATGGACCAATGCAGCGTCTTGACCGGATTGCCGTACCCTGCCGATACTTTCGACAAGATGAATATGTAAGGACGAAGCATGGCGCCTTTCCCAGCATTCCGTAAGCAAGAACGATGTCTTCCTTGCTGACACTTGCCGTTTCCGTGGCTTGGGCTCTCGTCGGTCTGGGCGTCCTGTTACTGCTCTACTGGCTTTTGGGGCGGGTGCAGCATTGGTTGCAGCGGCGTTTGGAACGGTGGTTGTTGCATCGGCGCGGTGCCCTGGCCCAGTATCTGGCGCAGCTCCAGTACTTGATCAATGGCTTTCTGCGTTTGCTATTCCTGGCCTTGGATCTGGTCCTCGCTGCATTCTACCTGACCTTTGTATTGCGCCAGTTCGACTTCAGCCATGCGCTGGGGGTGCATTTTACCCACTGGCTCAAGCTTTGGTCGGGGCACATCGCCTACCAGGTGCTGATTGCCATCCCCAATCTTTTGGTCGCCATGCTGATTTTTGTGACTGCGCGTGGGCTCGTCCATGCCAACTCCACCTTGCTCCAGCGGGTAGAGAGGCGGCAGCTACGCTTGCCCTGGATTTCTTCCGATTTAGCGGCACCGACGCGGCAAATCAGTGCGTTGCTCATCTGGCTTTTTGCCCTTGCCCTCGCCTACCCCTATCTGCCTGGCTCCAGCAGCGCCACCTTTCAAGGCGTTTCGGTCTTGGCGGGCCTGATGATTTCTCTTGGTGGGCAGAGTGTGGTGGGTCAGGCCCTGGCAGGGTTCTCCTTGCTCTATTCCCACGCCGTGCGCCCGGGAGAATATGTGGTCATCGGGTCGACCCGAGGCACTGTGATAAAGATTGGCATGTTTGCCACGCGCATTCGCACGGGCACCGGCGAGGAGGTGAGCATTCCCAATTCCGTGGTGTTTAGTCAGCCCATCCGGAATTTCTCCCGTGAGGGAGCGGGTGCCCAGCACGTGCTGCAAGTTTCCGTTTCCATTGGGTATGGGACTCCCTGGCGGCAGGTCCATGCCCTGTTACTCACGGCAGCACAGCGTTGCCCCGGCTTCTTGAACGAGCCCGCGCCCTACGTTCTGCAACAGGCCCTGAGTGATTTTTACGTGGAGTACACCTTGGTTGCAGGGTTCGATATTACGGTACTGGGTAGTCATGCCCTCACCCTCTCGGCCTTGCATGGTGAGGTGCTCGACATCTTCAACGAAAATGGGGTTCAGATCATGTCTCCTCACTATGTGGATGATGCCGCCAGCCCCCAGCAAGTGGCGCCCAATGATCCCTGGGGTCCGGCGCAGCCGCAAGCCCCGTTGTCCGCCGCGCTCAGCCTTTCCCCTAGCGCCAGGAGCGATGCTCGCGGCATCTCGTAGTGTTTTCTTTGCGCCAGTGGCCTTGCCGCCTTTGCCGGTGTTTATTGTTTTTGACCATTTTGACGCGGTGAAAGATACGCCCCTTGTGGTATATTCGGCTGTCTTCACCGGAAGGTCGGGAGGGGTGCGTGCAGGATTTGCTGGAACTGTTTCGTCTGGGGGGCTTTGTCTTGCCCCTTCTCTTGCTGGCGGCGATCATCGCCTTGGCTATCATCGGTAACCGCTTCTGGGTGCTTCGTCGGGCCCGTATCGTGCCCGCGGGCTTGGTCGAACGCATTGCCGAGTTGGTCGACGTTGGTAAGGTACCCCAGGCCGTCAAGCAGCTCTATGAGAGCGATACGCCGTTGGCACGTATTCTGTTGGTGGCTCTGCAGCATGCGGGAAAACCGCGGGAACTTATTAAGGAAGCGGTGGAGGATGCCGGGCGCCATGAAATGGCGCATCTGGACCGCTACCTGAATTTTCTCGGCAGTATCGCTGGGGTGGCACCGCTGCTCGGGCTGCTCGGTACGGTCTTTGGCATCATGCATGCCTTTGCTGCGATTGGCGCGGTGGGTATGGGCGATCCCAAGGCTCTGGCCGGTGGCATTGCCGAAGCCTTGATCACCACTGCGGCGGGCCTGATCGTCGCCATCCCCAGCCTCCTCTTTTATCGCTATTTCCGCGGACGGGTGGAGGTTCTGGTGTTGGCTACCGAGAAGGACGTCCTGAAACTGGTAAACTTGCTGGCAGGCGGAAAATCATGAATTTTCACTCGCGGGGTGGAAGGAATGAGGAGCCGGAGATCAACGTGATCTCCATGGTCGACATCGTCCTGGTGCTGTTGCTCTTTTTTATGGTCACGACGAGCTTCGTCCAGCGCAGTCACATCTCGATGCAGTTGCCCAAGGCGCAGCAAGCCGCCAAGGGCGAACCGAAAACCCCCATCACCATTGATCTGAGTGCGACGGGGCAAGTGGCCATCGACGGCCATGGCCTGCCCATGAGTGATCTGCTGGCCCGCCTCAAGGCTCTGGCTGCCGAGGATCCGGAGCGCGTCATCGTCTTGCGTGCCGACAAGAACGCCACCCAGCAGTATGTGATCGACGTTCTCGACGCGGCCCAGGCAGCGGGTTTGACGCGCATCAGTTTCGCCACCCTGAGTCAGGCGGGACGCTGACCCGTGCGCCTGAAAGGGCGCTGGCAGTCCCGCGTCGCCGCGCTGGCTGCCCTGGTGCTGAAGGGAGTTACGCAAAGTCTGCGCTGGCAGGAAGAGGGCGCCGACCGCGTGCGCGTCTTGCACGAATCTGGACAGCCCATCATTTTGGCTTTCTGGCATGGGCGTCTCGCCCTGATTCCGGCGGCCTACCAGCGGATAGGCGGGCAACGGGTGAAGATTCTGATCAGCGAACATCGCGATGGCGAACTGATCGCCCAGGTGATGGCGCACTGGGGCTATGAGGCAGTACGCGGTTCCAGCCGGCGCGGCGCCTTGAAGGGGGCAAAGGGCCTGCTGCGCGCGGCGCGGGAGGGCTACGATCTGGCGATCACCCCGGATGGCCCACGCGGGCCCCGTGAGCAATTGCAGGCGGGGGTGCTGGAACTGGCGCGTTGGACCGGGCTACCGATTGTTCCGATCACCTTTTCCGCGCGCTGGGGACGTCGCTTTGCGAGTTGGGACCACTTTCTCTTTCCCCTGCCCGGCAGTCGCGCCGTGGTGCTTTGGGGGGAGCCGATCTACATTGCTGCCGACACCTCCCCGGCCGAGATGCTCGCTCTGCAGAGGAGCCTGGAGGACGAGATGCGGGCCCAGCGGCAGCGGGCGGACCGCATGATGGGGCGAGTCGAAGAAGGGTGGCAGGGATGAGTTATTACGGAGCCAATTATTGGCGTGCCCGCTGGGCGAGCTGGCAGGACGCTCGCGCGGGACGCCTGGCCGAGGCCAACGCCCGCCTGGGGGGGCTGAAGCTACCCGGGGATCGTGGCCCGGTGTTCTGGTTGCAGGGCGGCAGCGAGCACGACGATCTGCGGCTGGGCGTCGAGCTCGCGCGGGCGATCAGTGACAAACGCCGTGATCTGCGCATGATTCTGACCTTTGAACGGGAGGATGCGGCGCTGTTCCCGGAGACCACGAGGGGTATCGAGCGTCTGGGCTACGGTTTTGGCCCCTGCGCCCATCCCCGTGCCCTGGCCACCACCCTGGAGCGGCTGCATCCCTTGCGCTATCTGGGCCTGGGTCGAGTGCCCAGTCCTGCCCTGGCAAGATTGCTCGATGAGAAACAGATACCCGCCTTGGCGATCGCCGCCCCAGCCACAGGGACGGTCAGCGCCACTCCTTGGGAGGCCGTGTACCCGCGTAGTCAGGAGCAATACCAGCAGTGGCAGTCGCTCGCCCGCAATGTCGGTCTGCAGGAGCCGGTAGACTTCCTTACGCTGGTGACGGTAGCCCAGGTCGAACCCAATTTTCGCAATCTGATTCTTGGCAGCCAGGGCGACGCCCTGTTTTGGGTGACGGGCCTGCAGGAAGGGGACTGGGCTGCCTGGACGGCCGCTTGGCAGAACTCGCCGCTGCACCGACGTGGGCTGCTTTTTCTCGAAGGCACTGGCGCACCTGTGAGTCTGCCTGTCTTGTCCAAGTGGCGACGAGAGCCGGTGGAAGTGGGCAGTATCCTGCGGGTGGACGAAGCGCGCTGGCATCCCGCCCTGGCTGCTGCCTGTGACGCCGTGCATCTCCTCGCTGTCGGAACTATGCAGTTATGGCAGATTTTTGCCGGTGGGCGTCCGCTCAGTCAGGGCTTGGCCCTGCATTGGGCTCTCCCCAGCACCCTGGCCGCCGAGCCGACCCAATTGGCCCAGCCTGCCGCGGTGCTGCAGCACTGGGCCGCGGTGTTGGCCGAGCCCATTGCGGCGCGGGAAGAGGCCGATGCCTACCGGCGCTATTTCTGGCAGGAGCGGCGGGCGGCAGCGGAGCGCTTGCCGGAGTTCCTGCAACGGGTCTTCGATTGGTGAGCCCGGCTTGCTGACCTGGCGTCAGGAGCTGGAGCGGCAGTGGTACGCCGGTGGTGTCGTTGCCGATCTCCTGCGCCCCTTGGGTGCCATCTATTGTGCCTTGGCAGCGCGGCGACGAGCACGGGCGAGGCGTCTACCCGGAGCCTTGCCGAGCATCGTCGTCGGCAATCTCAACGTTGGGGGTAGTGCGAAAACCCCTGTAACGATGGCCTTGCTCCGTTACTTGCAAAGCCACTCCTGGCATCCAGCCGCTATTAGCCGTGGCTATGGCGCGCACCCAGCGCAGGAGCCTTATGTCGTGCTCGCGGACGATTCTCCCGCGTGTGCAGGTGATGAGCCACTGCTGCTGCGGACTGTGGCGCCGGTTTATCTGAGTCGCGCGCGCCATGCTGGGATTGCGGCCGCCGCCGCCGCGGGACATGACATCGTTGTCCTCGATGATGGCTTCCAACATTTGGTGCTGCAGCCCAGTCTCTCCCTGGTCCTGCTGCAGGGGGAAAGACCCCTGGGTAATGGTCGTTGCCTGCCGGGCGGTCCCCTGCGCGAAGGGAAAACGGCCCTACGCGATGCCGACGCTCTCCTCTGCGACGATGCCGCTGCTGGCAGTGCAGAGCTCGTGGGTGTCGAACTGCCCAGTTTTCGCTTCGAGCAGCAGGTTACGCGCCTGTCGCGATTGCCCGATTCCACGCAGGAAGTACCACTGCAGGCGTTGTGCAATCGCCATGTCCATGCCGTGACGGGCATTGCCCGGCCAGAGCGTTTCCAGCATACCTTGGAGTCCTTGGGGGCGCGAGTAACCCTGCATGCCTTCCCCGACCATCATGTCTTTTGCCAGCAGGATCTGGCAGGTATACCCGCTCCCCTCGTCATCACCCGTAAGGATGCCGTAAAATGTGCGCAATTGGCTGGTCTACCGGAAACTTGGGTGCTGGAGATCGGCATCCACTGGGAGCCATCTTTCGGCCACTGGCTCGATCAGCGGCTGGCTACCTTGAGGAGTCCACAGTGAAAATCGATCGCCGTTTACTCGACCTACTCGCCTGTCCGGCCTGTAAAGGATCCCTCCAGCCTTGCGCAGAGCAGCGCGCCCTTTGCTGTCAGCACTGCAAATTGCGCTTTCCTGTCCGCGATGGCATACCGGTCCTCCTGCTGGAAGATGCGGAACCGTTGGATGGCGAAAGCCAGTGAGCTTTACCGTTCTCATCCCGGCGCGTATGGCGTCTTCCCGCCTTCCGGGAAAAATGCTACTGCCCATTGCCGAACTGCCAATGATCGAGAGGGTGCGTCGTCGTGCGCTGGCCAGTGGCGCGGAGCGCGTGGTCGTCGCGGCAGACGACGAGCAGATTCTGGCTGCAGTGCGCTCATATGGCGGTGAGGCGGTACAGACCGACGCGCGTCACCGTTGCGGTAGTGAGCGTCTGGCCGAGGCGGCCGAGATTCTTGGGCTGCCGGCCGAGGAGATCATCGTCAATCTGCAAGGCGATGAGCCGCAGATGCCGGCGAGCCTGATGCATGCCGTGGCTTCAGCTCTGGAGGGAGATGCTGGCCTTGCGGTGGCAACGGCGGCAGTGCCCTTGACCCACTGGGAAGATCTGGTCGATCCCCATGCCGTCAAGGTGGTGCTGAACGCCGCAAAGGATGCCTTGTATTTTTCCCGGGCACCCATTCCCTGGGATCGTGATCGCTACCCGTTGACAGAAGGTGCCGAACTGCCAGCTGGTCAGCACTGGCGACATCTTGGCCTCTATGCCTATCGAGCAGGGTTTCTACAGGAATATGCCCGCTGGCCGCGCGCGGCCCTGGAAGAGCTGGAGTCGCTGGAACAACTCCGAATACTCGAACGCGGTTACCGAATTCGGGTATGCTGTAGCGACGTCGTTCCGCCGATTGGGGTCGATACCCCTGCGGACCTGGCCCGGGTGCGGGCCGCATTTTCCACCCAGGAGGATTGTTCTGCATGAAATTGAAAGAGATCCCTGCCGGTAAGGCAGTCCCCGATGATATCAACGTCGTGATTGAGATTCCGCAAGGCTCCAGCATCAAGTACGAGGTCGACAAGGCGTCGGAAGCCGTTTTTGTCGATCGTTTTCTCTTTACCGCCATGCACTATCCGCTGAACTATGGCTTCATCCCCAATACCCTGTCGGATGATGGTGACCCCACTGATGTGTTGGTCGTTGCGCCGCAGCCGGTGGCGCCCGGCACGGTCCTGCGTGCCCGTCCGGTAGGCGTGTTGACGATGGAAGATGAGAAGGGTCTGGACATGAAGGTGATTGCCGTGCCCCATGCCAAGATTGCACCGGGTTACGAGGCGATCCAGGACGTCAAGGATCTACCGCAGTCCCTGCTCGATCAGGTGCGGCACTTCTTTGAGCATTACAAGGATCTCGAACCTGGCAAATGGGTAAAACTCAAGGATTGGTCCGGTGCTGAAGCCGCCCGTGACATCATCAAAAAGGACGTTGCCCGCTTCCCGGGCTAAGGCTTGCGCAGAGACCGCCGGTACCTTCCTGGTCCCGGCCTCTGGTGTCGTGCCTGCTGCCTTGCCCTGGGGCCGACTGGAAGCTGATGGGCCGTTGTGGCAGCGCGTTCCCAGCCGCGACGAATATGGCAACCTGCTTGCCGACTTCCGCATGCTTTTTCCGGGCTTGCGGCGCCACAGTCGCGACCGGCAACTGCGTACCCTGCGCTTAGTGGGCGGCGTCTTGCAGCGCTACCAGAATTGGGTGGTCTTTGCCGACATCAATCTCCGCATGAATTTGCTGTGGGTGAGTATCCGCGCACGTCCGGGGCTGACCGTAGAAATACCTGCCGCCATTCTCGAGGAAGTACCGGAGGCCCGCCTGCTGGCGCCCTACTGGCGCCGCCAGCGTTAGACGGGAGCGGTCTCCGGCAGACGCAGGACGACCTTGTCTCCTTCCAGCGTTGCACGGATCTGCGTGCCCTTGGGGAGATCGCCAAAGAGGATGTGTTCCGCTAGCGGCTTTTTCAGTTCCTCCTGAATCAGACGCGCCATTGGCCGCGCACCCATGAGTGGATCGTAGCCTTTCTTCGCCAGCCAGTCGCGCAGCTCGCTGCTGACCTCCAGGCTATATCCCTTCTGCAGAAGCTGTTCATCCAGCTCCATGAGCAGCTTGTCGACCACATGCAGAATGTCCTCGCGCGCCAGGGGTGAGAAGGGCACGATCGCGTCGAGGCGGTTGCGGAATTCGGGCGCGAAGATCCGCCGAATGCTCTCCATCTCCTTGCCGGTTTCGTTTGGCTTCTGGACGAAGCCGATCGCTGCCTTTCCCTGTTCCTCGGCACCAGCATTGGTGGTCATGACCAAGATCACCTGGCGGAAATCGACTTGCCGCCCGCTGGCGTCGGTGAGTTTGCCATGATCCATCACCTGCAGGAGCACGTTGAAAATATCCGGGTGTGCCTTTTCGATTTCATCGAGGAGAAGAACGGCATGCGGCTGTTTCAGGATCGCATCGCTGAGCAGGCCAGACTGGTCGTAGCCCACATAGCCGGGCGGCGAGCCAATGAGGCGGGAGACGCTATGCCGCTCCATGTACTCGCTCATGTCAAAGCGCAGCAAGGGAATACCCAAAAGCTGTGCCAGCTGCCGGGTCAGCTCGGTTTTGCCGACGCCCGTCGGACCGGAAAAGAGGAAGGCGCCGATCGGTTTCTCGGCGTGCCGCAGCCCCGCACGGGAGAGTTTGATGGCGGCGCTCAGCTCGCGGATGGCGCGATCCTGACCAAAGATCACCAGCCCCAGATCGCGCTCGAGGTTCTTCAGTGCCGTGCGGTCGTCGAGAGAGACCGACTTGCCCGGGATACGCGCCATTTTCGCCACCATCTCTTCGATGTCATGAACGCCGATGCTCTTTTTACGTCGCGATGGCGGCAGCAGAGCCTGCGCGGCGCCGACCTCATCGATGACGTCGATGGCCTTGTCGGGCAGATGCCGGTCGTGGATATGCTTGATCGACAATTCCACGGCAGCCCGCAAGGCGGCGTCGGTATAGCGTAGGTGGTGGTGATTCTCGAAGTGCCGTTTGAGGCCCCGAAGGACCTCGACCGCCTCATCCGGGCTCGGCTCCGGTACGTCGATCTTCTGGAAACGTCGGCTGAGGGCGCGGTCTTTCTCAAAATGCTGACGGAATTCCTGGTAGGTGGTGGCACCGATACACTTGAGTTCACCTGCTGCCAAGGCGGGTTTGAGCAGGTTGGAGGCATCCATAGCCCCCCGGAAACGGCGCCGGCACCCACGATGGTGTGGATTTCGTCAATGAACAGGATGGCCTTGGGTTGTCGTTGCAGGGCCTTGAGCACCGCCTTGAGGCGCTCCTCGAAGTCACCGCGGTAGCGGGACCCGGCGATCAGGGCGCCCATATCGAGGGCATAGATGGTGGCATTTTCGAGAATTTCCGGCACGTTGCCGTACACGATGGCACGCGCCAAGCCCTCGACGATGGCGGTTTTGCCGACCCCCGGTTCCCCCACGAAGAGCGGGTTGTTCTTGCGTCTGCGGGCAAGAATCTGCAGTGCGCGCTCCAGTTCGTGGGCGCGGCCAATGAGCGGATCGATGCGCCCGGCCCGGGCCAGAGCGTTGAGATTGCGTGTATATGCGGACAGCGGATCCTTGCCCGACTTACCCTGCTCTTTGTCGGTTTCTGGCTCTTCACTTTCTTCCTGGCTGTCGTCGCGGGGATGGCCGTGGGCAAGGTAGGTGACCACGTCCATCCGCGACACATGCTCTTTCTGCAGGAAGTACACGGCATGGGATTCCCGCTCGGCGAAGAGAGCGACCAGCACATTGGCGCCGGTGACGGCATCCTTGCCTGCCGACTGCACATGATATAGGGCGCGCTGAATGACTCGCTGGAAACCGATGGAGGGCTGACTGTTGACGGTGCCGGCCTGCCCCAGGGAAGGAATTTTCTTGCTCAGGAATCCCCGCAGTTCGCGCCCGAGACGCTTGCGATCGGCGCCACAGGCATCCAGTACCTCTTGACTCGCCGGGTTGTCGAGTAAGGCCAGCAGCAGATGCTCGACCGAGGCATACTCATGCCCAAATTCGCGTGCCGTCTGAAATGCCTGATTGATGGACTGTTCCAAGGGCTTGTCGATCATCGCTCACTCCTTTTCCATGGTACAGCGCAAGGGATGCTGATGCTGACGGGCATCAGCCGTGACCAGGGTGACCTTGGTTTCCGCGAGATCAAAGGGGTAGACCCCACAGATGCCTTTGCCTTGATTGTGCACCTCCATCATGATCTGGAAGGCGTCTTCGTGGCTCTTGTGAAAGTATTCTTCGAGGATGCGTACCACGTAGTCCATGGGGGTGAAGTCATCGTTGAGCAGACAGACCCGATACAGGCGCGGCTCGCGGGTTTGCGTTTGCCGCTCCAGGACGGGTTGCTGAGGATTTCTTCGCGTTGCCACACCAGTACTCCCGAAAACTCTGTCTCTTCATTGTGGCGCCTGATCCGGCTCCAGGCAAGGTAAAGGGCCGAAGAGAAACCCCTTCGACCCTTGGACCGCCGCAGTAACGACGACTTACTTGGTGATGTTGATGGTAGCCTTGCTACGCAGATCCGCTACGAACTTGGCGGCCTCCTGCTGCTGCAGCTGGGCCTTGATACGGTCTTGCATGGAGCTCAAGGAAGGCGGGGTGACCGGTCGGGTAGCCTGCACTTCGATGATGTGATAACCAAACTGGGTCTGTACCGGACCCACGGGCTTGTCGATGGGCGCCGTTTCCACGGCCTGCGCGAAGGGTGGTACCACCATGCCGGGAACGATCCAGCCGAGCTCTCCACCGTGTGCGGCACTGCCCTTGTCGATAGAGTACTTTTCGGCAAGCTTGGAGAACTTCTGGCCTGCTTTCAGATCCGCCATGATCTTGTCCGCTTCAGCCTTGGTCTTCACCAGAATGTGGCGTACTTCGTATTCCTTCTTGCCCATGGCCGCAACAAACTTGTTGTAGGCATTCTGGACGTCGGTTTGGGAAACCGGGTGGGCCTTGACATAGGATTCGATCGCGGCGTCCGCCAGAATCTGCCGCTTGGCTAGGCTGAGGCGCTCCTGCACGTCAGCGGACTGCGCCAGGCCGTGCTGATCCGCGTACTGCGACAGCACTTCCATGTTGATCAGATTTTGAATGACCTGCTCGCGAGCGTTGGGCTCTTTCGCGAGATCCGGACTCATGCTCATGATTTCCTGCACCTGGCTGTTGTCGATGGCATGACCATTGACGGTGGCCGCAGGAGCAGCGAAGACGGGCAAAGAGAAAGCACCGACCATGCCGGCGAGAACAACTGCGCGAAGTTTCATGCGTTTTCCTTCAGTTTGATTGAGACGAAGCATTATCCATGGGGACAGATCAAAGGTAAACCGACGGCCTTTGCAAAGCCGCTTCCACCTCCACTCCCCGTTCCCGGCCAAAGAGCTGGACGACGAGGTCGAGAGCGAAATCCATGGCGGTGCCCGGACCGCGGGAACTGGTGAGAGCACCATCGACAACGACGGCCGCGGTCTGGAACTGATATTCTGTGCTCTGCGGGTCGAGGGCGCCGGGATAGCTGGTCACCCTTTTGTCACGCAGAACGTCCAGCTCGGCAAGCAAAGAGGGAGCGGCGCAAATGGCCGCGACCTTCTCTGCACCTGCGCTGCGTTCGATGATTTTGCTACGCAGGCTGGTGGACTGCCGCAGGCGCTCCACCCCACCCGCGCCACCGGGGAGCAGCAGTAGATCCATCGGCGCGTCGGCGCATTCGCTCCAACTGCAATCCGGCAGAAGGCGCACGCCGCGGGAGGCGGTGACCGCAGCTGTGCCATCCACTCCAGCCAGCCAGACCTCTGCCCCGGCGCGGCGCAGAATGTCGGCGCAGATCACGACCTCCATCTCCTCGCAGCCGTCGGCTATCGGAATGACCACTTTTGGTGCTGGCGCCATCTTCTCCCCCTGCATTCCCATTCAGGCGTCTTTGACCTTGGCGTCGGCGGTTTTATCCCGGCTAGGATAGATCGGTAACGGGATGACTTTTTTTACCGACTTGCCATCCTGCACAACGTCGACGGCATTGCCCTGCAGAATCTCCAGGGCCTTGCGCAACACAAAATCTGTCGCCAGATCTGGACCTTCGGACGGCGTCTGCTGTTGCTGGCTGGTGGCGGTCGGTGTTGGCTCCGCAATCTGGAACTGCGGCTGAACCTTCTGACACTGATTCGGGGCCTTGAGCATTCCCTCTAATTCCGATTCCTTGAGCAAGGCGGCATCGATCTGCCGTTCTTCCGGGTTGCTGGGGACGATGGCGACATTGGGCACGATTCCTTGCCCCTGAATAGAGCAGCCTGCCGGCGTGTAATAGAGCGCCGTGGTCAGTTTGAGCGCCCCACCGTTATCCAGAGGGATGACGGACTGCACGGAACCCTTGCCAAAGCTGCGACTGCCGAGCACCAAGGCGCGACCATCATCTTTGAGGGCGCCGGTCACGATCTCGGCGGCAGAAGCCGTACCCCCGTTGATCAGTACGATCATGGGGGCACCATGCAACAGATCGGGACCATGGGCGCGAAAGCGCATATCACTCTCCCCAGTGCGGCCTTTGGTGTAGACGATCAGCCCATGATTCAGGAAAGTGTCGGCAGTTTCCACTCCCGCCTGCAGTACCCCGCCCGGATTATTGCGCAAATTGAGAATGAGCCCTTTCAGTTTGCCTTTGGCATCCCTTTCGAGCTGTTTGACGGCCGACTGCACGGCATTGCCGGTATTGTCCTGAAACTGGCTGATACGCAGATAGCCATAGTCGGGCGCGATCATCTGATAGCGCACACTCTGTACTTTGATGATGGCTCTCGTCAGGGTGACTTGCAGGGGAACGCTGTTGTGCGGCCGCAGCAGGGTGAGACTGACCTGGCTACCCGGCTTGCCACGCATCTCGTCCACCGCCTTCTGCAGACCCAGACCCTCCACCGCTTTGCCATTGATCTTGATGATGAGATCGCCGGCATGAATCCCGGCCTGGGCGGCGGGGGTGCCGTCGATGGGCGTGACCACCCGCAGGAGCCCATGATCTGGGGTGATCTCAATGCCCACGCCGCCAAAACGACCATCGGTAAAGACCTGCATCTGTTTCCATTCCTTCGGAGTCAGGTAGGCAGAATGCGGATCCAGGGCATGCACCATGCCGGCGATGGCCCCTTGCATCAATTGCTGATCGGAGCTCGGATCGACGTAATCCGATTTGATCAGCGCAAACACTTGACTGAAGGTCTGGATTTCCTTGAGGGGAATGGTCTGGCTATCTTCCGCCTGGGCGGGAGCTGAACCCAGGGCCAGGACCGCGACGGTCAGGACGGGTAAACAGATTTGCAGGATACGCGTCGTCATCATGGTTCCAGAACCTTGCGCTACTAGCGAATGAAATCCAATGGGTTGACAGGGTGACCTTGGCTGCGGATCTCGAGGTAGAGGCCATCATCGGCCATTTCGCCGCCGCTGCCGACTGCGCCTACCAAGCTACCGGTTTGCAGCTTCTGACCGACCTGTACCGCCGACTTGGCCAAGTGCCCGTAGATGGCCAGAACGAGGTTGGCTTGCTGGACAATGACGATCTCGCCATAACCACGCAACGGACCGGCGTATAGGACCATGCCCGGGGCGATGGCGTGCACGGGCGTCCCGGTTGGCGCGGCGAAGGTGATTCCCTGCCAGTTTGGTCCACCCTGCACCCGGGGGTGCCAAAGAGATGACGCACCGGCGCGCTGACTGGAGGGGGAAAGCTGCCGCGACCAACGGTGCTGGTGGAGGGCGGGATAATGCTGGGCGTGACCGGCGGAACCGTGGCAATTTGTGGAGGCCGCACCGGAGTCGGCGGGGGCGGCTGGTGTAGCTCTCTTTGCAGCTGTTCGGCACGTTTTTGCTCGGCAGCCGCCTTGGCTGCGATCTCGGCACGCTGCTGCGCCGCGGCGCGCGCGGCCGCGCGTCTCTCGGCCGCCGCCCGGGCAGCAGCTTGTTCGGCCGCCCGCCGCTCTGCCGCCAGACGTTCGGCTGCCCGTTTGCGCGCTGCGGCTTCGGCCGCCGCCTTCTCCGCCGCGAGCTGCTGTGCGTATTGGGCGGAGAGCCGCTGCACCAGCCCGTTCAGAATATTGGCATTTGCCTGCAGGTTGGCAATTTTGGCCTGATCGGCGGCTATGCGCCGCACCAGTTGTTCTTCCAGTGCGGCGTGCTGATTGCGCTGGACCTCCAGCGTCGCCTCCTGGTGCTGCGTTTGCGCTGCCAGTTGCGCGAGGTGCGACTCTTGTACCTTCTTTTGATCCTGCGTCTTGACGATCTCTTTGCCCGTAGCCTGGGTCTTGGCGATCAATTCCAGGCGCGCCTTGGCCAAGGCTTGGTAGTAGACGCTGAGACGCCCGATTTCGGCTGGCTTTTCCGTTTGCAGCCAGACCGCAAGTGGGGTTTCCCCACCCAACATGTAGGCGGCGCGTAACTGATCCGCAAGGATTTTTTTCTGCGTTTGCAGTTCTTGTTGCAGCTTATCGATCTGGCCTTGCAGCCTATCGATTTCTTGTTGCGTCTGTTGTCGCTGCCCTTCGATTTTTCTCAACTGAACGTGGGTAGAATGGATGCGCTGGTCGAGTTGTGCGATCTCGGCGCGGAGTTCTGCCTGGGTTTTCTGTTTATCCGCCAACTGCGCCTGCAGCGCCGACACGTTCTGGTGGATGGACTCCAGGCGGGCCTTGTTCTCGTGGATTTTCTGCGGCAAATTGCTCGCCTGGGCGGGGCCGATGCCTACCCAGAGAAGGGCACTGCCCAGCAGGACGGCAGGAGGGGTTAGATCTTTCACGTATGCTCGATGAGACTTTTCCCGCTCATTTCCGGGGCCTTGGGTAGACCGAGCAGCTGCAGTAGCGTGGGAGCGAGATCCTCCAGCGCGCCGCTTTCCTGCAGGCGAGCGGGGCGACCAATATAGAGCAAGGGCACAGGATTGCAGGTATGCGCGGTGTGTGCCTGCCCGGTGTCGGGGTCGAGCATCTGCTCGACGTTGCCGTGGTCCGCCGTGATCAGCACCTCACCGCCGCGCGCCCGCACCGCCGGTACGATGCGGCCCAGAGCCTGATCCACGGCCTCCACGGCGGCCTTGGCGGCCTCCAGCTTGCCGCTGTGCCCGACCATATCGGGGTTGGCAATATTACAGATGATGACGTCATGACGACCGGTCTGCACCTCGGCAACGAGACGATCCGCTAGGTCCCGTACGCTCATTTCCGGTTGTAGATCATAGGTGGCGACGCTGGGAGAGGGGATGAGAATGCGATCTTCTCCTTCAAAAACCTGCTCTTCGCCACCGTTGAAAAAGAACGTCACGTGGGCGTATTTCTCGGTCTCGGCGATACGCAGTTGCCGCATCCCAAAGCGGGAAATCCATTCTCCAAAGGTATTGCGCAGGCGGCTTGGTGGAAAGGCCACCTGTACGGGAAGCTGCTCGCTGTACTCTGTCAGGGTGACGAAGGCCGAGAGTTTCGGCACGACGGCACGCGGGAAGCCGGAGAAGTCCGGTTCAACAAAGGCGCGGGTGATTTGGCGGGCGCGATCGGAACGAAAATTGAGAAAGAGAAGGCTGTCTCCGTCCTCCACCCGCACTGCGGGTCCAATCCGCGCCGCAGGCACGAACTCGTCGCTTTCCACCTGAGTATAGGCCGCCTCCAGGGCGGTTTCGGCACTCGGATATTCTGTGCCAATACCCTGGGTAATGAGATCGTAGGCCTTTTGAATACGATCCCAGCGGTGATCGCGATCCATGGCGTAGTAGCGACCAATCAGAGTGGCAAGGTGGCCGCCCTCACGCGCCAGGGCGTCTTCTACTTTCCGTAGGGATGCCGCTGCGGAGCGCGGAGCGGTATCACGCCCGTCCAGGAAGGCATGCAGATAAACCCGCTCGGCGCCGCGTTCCCGTGCCAGGCGCAAGCCAGCGATCAGGTGATCTTCGTGGGAGTGGACCCCGCCGGGAGATAGCAGCCCAAGGATGTGTACCGCCTTTCCCTGCTGTTGCGCCGCATCTACGGCCTGCACCAGCGCGGCATTCCGGTAAAAGCTACCGTCGGCGATGGAACGATTGATCCGCTCGTATTCCTGATAGACGACCCGACCGGCACCGATGTTGATGTGCCCTACCTCGCTGTTTCCCATCTGCCCGCGGGGCAGGCCCACCGAAGCCTCGGATGCCTGCAACAGGGCGTGCGGGTGGGTCCTCCACCAGCTATCCCAGTGCGGCGTGTGCGCCAGCGCAATGGCGTTGTCTTCCGCAGCCTCGCGATAGCCCCAACCATCGAGAATGAGCAATACCACGGGGCGAACGGACAATGTATTCACCTGACTCCTTCACAAACTGTTCCGACACCCGCGGATTCTAGCCAAGACTGGCGCCGTCCGCTACCAGGGGCGTCAGATGCCAGATATCAGCGTTGTATTCGCGGATGGTGCGATCGCTGGAGAATATCCCGCTCGCCGCCGTATTGCGGATGCTGAAACGCAGCCATTCGTCCTGATCTCGCCACAGTTCCGCTACCTCCTGCTGTTTCTGCTTGTAACTGGTGAAGTCGGCCAGCACCATCCACGGATCATGCGGCGAAAGGACGGCGTCCAGCAGACAATCAAAAAGGCCAAAATCATAGGGATTGAAATAGCCGCTGCGGATGAGCTGCAGGACACGCTCCAGATCCTGGTCGGCATCGACGAAATACTGCGGCTGATACTGGCTGCGCAGGTGAGCGACTTCCTCGGCATTCAGGCCAAAGAGAAAAAAGTGGTCACCGCCCACGGCGTCACGGATCTCGATGTTGGCACCATCCAGGGTACCGATCGTCAATGCCCCGTTCATCATGAATTTCATGTTCCCGGTACCTGATGCCTCCTTGCCAGCAGTGGAAATCTGCTCGGAAAGGTCGGTGGCGGTACAGATCTTTTCCATCAGTGACACCCGATAGTCGGGCAGAAATACCACGCGCAGCAGACCATCGGTGTCAGGATCGGCATTGATGGTGCGCGCAATTTCGTTGATGAAGCGAATGATGCGTTTGGCCATGAAATATCCCGGCGCCGCCTTGCCGGCAAAGAGCACGTTGCGCGGCGTGAAAGCATCTAGATCGCCGCGCTTGATGCGGTCGTAGAGGTGCACCACATGCAGGGCGTTGAGCAACTGGCGCTTATATTCGTGGATGCGTTTGACCTGGGTATCGAGCAAGGCGCCGGGGATCATGGCCACCCCGGTCTGCTCGCCGATGATGTCGAAGAGCGCTGCTTTGTTGGCGGCGCGGATCTTGGCCCAGCTCTTGCGAAACCGACCGTCATCGGCAAAGGGCGCCAGCGCTTGCAGCCCGGCCAGGTCCCGCTGCCAGTCACTGCCGATCTTGGCGCTGATCAGCTTGCACAGCTCGGGATTGGCAGACTGCAGCCAGCGGCGCGGGGTGACGCCATTGGTCTTGTTGTTGAAGCGTTCCGGCCAGAGCTGGTAGAAGTCGTGAAACAGCTCCTGGCAGAGAAGCTCGGTATGCAGAGCAGCAACGCCGTTGATCGAAAAGCTCCCGACCACCGCCAGATGGGCCATGCGCACCATTGGGTCCGGGCCCTCTTCGATCAAGGAGATACGGCTGAGCAGACTGCTGTCGCCGGGGTGGGTGCGGGCCACCTCGCGTAGGAAGCGCGCGTTGATCTCGTAAATGATCTCCAACACCCGCGGTAGGAGCTGGCGGAAGAGTCGCACCGGCCAGCGCTCCAACGCTTCGGGGAGCAGGGTATGATTGGTATAGGCCATGGTGTTACTGGTGATCTTCCAGGCACGGTCCCAAGCCAGGCCGTGCTCGTCGATCAACAGGCGCATGAGTTCGGCCACCGAGATGCTGGGATGGGTGTCATTGAGTTGAAAGACGTGCTTCTCGGCGAAGCGGGAGAAATCTCTACCGTGGTTCGCCACCCAGTCGGCAAGTACGTCCTGCAAGCTGGCAGAGGCGAGGAAATACTGCTGGCGCAGACGAAGTTCCTTGCCGTTTTCGCTGCTGTCGTTGGGGTAGAGTACCATGCTGATGTGCTCGGCGGCGTTTTTCGCGGCAACTGCCTCGGGGTAGGCTCCCGCGTTGAACTCGCCGAGATCGAAAACGTCGGTGGCGGCGGCACGCCATAGGCGCAAGGTATTGACGATGCCATTGGCATAGCCGGGAATGGGGATGTCGTAGGGCACGGCCAGAACATCGTGGGTATCTACCCAGCGAAAGCGATTTTTGCCGGCAGCGTCGAGATAGGCTTCGCTGCGCCCGCCATAGGAAACGCGGCGCACCCGCTCTGGACGTCTGATCTCCCAAGGATAGCCATTTTTCAGCCAGTGGTCGGGCTCTTCGACCTGTTCTCCATGAATGATTTCCTGGCGGAACATGCCATAAGCGTAGCGGATGCCATAGCCCGTAACCGGCAGGGCGAGGCTTGCGCAACTGTCGAGAAAGCAGGCAGCCAGGCGGCCGAGGCCACCATTACCGAGGCCAGCATCAGCCTCTTTTTCGGCCAGCTCCGCCAGCTGCCACCCTTGCGAGCTCAGTGCCGTCTCGGCGGCATCCTCGAGTTTCAGGTTGAGCAGGGTGTTGTTCAGGCTGCGTCCGAGGAGAAATTCCAGGGAAAGATAGAACGCCCGTTTCCCTTGCATTGCTGCGCGTTGTTCCTGGGTTTGGTTCCAGCGCTCCACCAGTCGGTCCCGCAGGGCCATGCCCAGGGCGATATAGACGCTACGCGAAAACTTGTCGGCAGCCGCCTCGCTGGGCGCAATGCCCAGGCTGCGGAAAAGATAGTGTTGGGTGTCCTGACAAAGGGCCTCGGCATCCATGCCCAGAGGAGGGAGAGTACATTCGGCGTTCTTGCTGCGTTTGCGTATCACGACGGACTCCTTCTTCGCTGCCGGACTCAAGCTCAGCATAGATCCTTTTTATGGCCTTGAGAAGCGTCCGCAAGCTTGCCTTTTGCAGATTTCCTCGCCATGGTAGCCGCTCTGGCAAGGTGCGACTGGGGAGCAGCAAACAGATGGCAAAATCTTTGGCAGACTTTATCCGCGAGGCGCGGGCACAAATCTCTGAAGTTGATTGCGATACGGTGGAGGAATGGCTGGACGCCGGCGAAGATGTGTTGATCGTCGATGTGCGTGAAACGGAGGATTTTCGTCGAGCGCGATTGCCTGGAGCCTATCATGTCCCGCGCGGTCATTTGGAGGCGCTGGCGGACCTCGAGTATGGCAAGGCGCACCCGGAATTGTCCCGGGCGCGGGAGCGTCGAGTCTTGCTCTACTGCGACAGTGGCACTCGTTCAGCCTTCGCCGCCGTTACCCTGGCGCAGATGGGCTTCGCCCAGGTCTACAGCCTGGCCGGCGGCATGGTCGTCTGGGAGGCCGAGGATAAGCCCATCGAAATCTGAATCAGGCAGGTAATGCCGCGCCAAAACTGTCCTGGTAACGCTGCGCAAACTCGGCGTGCGTGAAGTGGTGGTTCTGGGTGCCAGCAACCTCAATCTTGTAAGCGCCCATCAGCGACGCAATGCGGCCGCAGGTAGCCCACGGCAAATCGTGCTCCAGGCCATAGAGTAGGCCGGCGCGGTAGGCGTCACCGCAGCCGGTGGGATCGACGACGGCACTGGCCTTGGCGGCAGGAATCCGAATTTCTTCTGCGCCTTGGTAAATAGAGGATCCCTTCTCGCCCTGCGTGACGATCAATGCCTTGAGCTTGGCGCGCAGGGTTGTCAGGTCCCAACCCGTGCGCGACTGGATCATCCCGCATTCGTAGTCGTTGACGCTGAGATAGTCGGCCTCGCTGATCATCCGCCGCAGGGTGTCGCCGTCGAAGAGGGGTAATGCCTGGCCGGGATCGAAAATGGTCTGCACCCCGGCGCTGCGCAGGTCGCTCAGATGTTGCACCATGGCATCGAGTCCGTCGGGGGCGACGATGCCCCAGCGGCTACCTGCCGGTATGCGACCAGCAAGACGATTGCTGCCCGCCTGCATCATGGCTCCAGGATGGAAGGCGGTGATTTGGTTGTCATCGAGGTCCGTGGTGATGAACGCCTGTGCGGTATATTGATCGTCGCGGACCACAATATGGCTACGGGCAATGCCAAGATGCTGCAGATGTTCGGCATAGGGGCCGAAGTCCTGGCCAACGGTGCCGACGATTAGCGGCTCGCCGCCGAGAAGCTTGAGGTTGTACGCGATGTTGCCGGCGCAACCGCCAAAGTCGCGGCGCATCTCGGGTACGGTGAAGGACACGTTCAGCATATGCACGCGATCGGGCAGGATGTGCTCCTGAAAGCGGTCCTGAAAGACCATGATGGTATCGAAGGCGAGGGAACCACAGATGAGGGTCGGCATGGAATCTCCTGTTGATTTTTTGCAACGGATACTAGTGGTAATTTGCACGATTGAGGACTAGAATGTAGCCATTGTACGACAATGTAATGATCAGGTGCGAATGATGTGGGGTTTGGGGCTTGTTTCTGGATTGCTGTTTGCTGGGCTGGTAGCGCTGCCAGCCTCGGCAATGGCTGCCCCGGACCAGCCGTATGTCAACCTGTTTGGCGGCAACACGTTCTTTGGCTCAGGTAGCCACCTCGATGGCGGGGGTACGGTAGGTCTGCGTGTCGGGCAGCGTCTGGGGCGGCATCTGGGTATCGAAGCGCAGGTGGCGTCGGCCTTTGCGCGACTCCAAGATCAGAACCAAGGCAACGCCAATCAGTACAGTGGTTCCGTTATCGGCAACTATTATACCTTTTCCGGGGATTCCTCTCCGTACCTCTCCCTAGGGCTTGGCGCTTCGAGTGACGTCTTCAACCAACAGATTGGTCGGGGAACATCGCTGATGGGGATCTTTGGCCTTGGCTATGAGCAGCGCATCGGGGATCACTTCGGCCTGCGTTTCGGTGTGCAAGATCACCTTTTGTTCGACACCCCGCAGGCGCAGGGCGGGCCGCTGAACAACATTCAAATCACGGGCGGCATCTCCTATTTTTGGGGCGGCAGTGAAGGAAAGCGCGTCTTCCCCATCGTTGCGCCGACGCAATCCGGGTCTTGAGGGTTTTTCGCGCTGGCAATGAGCGCCTTTCAGTTTCTTGTGCTTTGACCCTCTGCTATATTTGCCTCACTTTTCTGCGATTGACATCGCCAGCAGCCGAGGAGTCGTCCGCATGTCCAAAACCCATCTCTTCACCTCCGAGTCCGTATCCGAAGGCCATCCCGATAAGGTGGCGGACCAGATTTCCGACGCCATTCTCGATGCGATCCTGGTGCAGGACCCGCGGGGGCGAGTCGCTGCCGAAACGCTAATCACCACCGGCTTGATCGTCCTTGCTGGCGAGATCACCACCACGGCGCAGGTGGACTACGCCGACGTGGCGCGGCAGACGGTGCGCCGGATTGGCTACGATTCCTCGGAGATGGGTTTTGACTGGGCCTCCTGCGCCGTCGTGCAGACTCTCGACAAACAGTCGCCGGACATTGCGCAGGGCGTCGATGAGGGTGCTGGCCTGGACCTGGATCAGGGAGCCGGCGATCAGGGGCTGATGTTTGGATTCGCCTGCGACGAAACCGACGTGCTGATGCCCACGCCAATCTACTTTGCGCACCGCCTGACCGAACGGCAGGCCCTGGTGCGCAAGGATGGCCGCTTGCCGTGGTTGCGTCCGGATGCCAAAAGTCAGGTGACGGTGCGCTACGAGGATGGCCGCCCAGTGGCCATCGACGCGGTGGTTCTCTCGACGCAGCACAGCCCGGATGTGACCCACAGTGACTTGGTGGAAGCCGTGCGCGAGGAAATCATCAAGCCGGTCTTGCCGCCAGAGATGCTGCACAAGGGCACTCAATACTTCATCAACCCTACGGGCCGTTTCGTGATTGGCGGACCCGTGGGCGACTGCGGTCTGACCGGACGGAAGATTATCGTCGATACCTATGGCGGTCAGGGTAGCCACGGTGGCGGTGCCTTCTCGGGCAAAGATCCCTCCAAGGTCGATCGCTCCTCATCCTACGCCGGTCGCTACGTGGCGAAGAATATCGTTGCCGCCGGCCTGGCCAAGCGCTGTGAGGTGCAGGTGGCCTATGCCATCGGCATTTCCCAGCCGGTCAGTCTGATGGTCGACACCTTCGGTACCGGCGTGATCGACGACGATCGTATCGCCGCCATCGTGCGCGAGCACTTCGACCTGCGCCCCAAGGGCATCATTCAGATGCTGGATCTGCTGCGGCCCATTTACGGCAAGACCGCCGCGTATGGGCACTTTGGCCGTGAAGAGCCGGAGTTTACCTGGGAGCGCACCGATCGTGCCGCTGCCTTACGCGCGGCGGCAGGTCTGAACTGATTTCCTGCCCGTGCCGAGGGGCGCTGCAGCCATCGCGGTCTGATGGTCAGGCTCGGCACGGGTCTTTGCTACAACCGCGCTCGTCTTTCAAAGGAGTGATATCCCGATGAATGCCGTGTTGCAAGACCAAGCTGATTACAAAGTTGCCGATCTGTCCCTGGCCAACTGGGGACGTCAGGAGATTCGCATTGCCGAGACGGAAATGCCCGCCTTGCTGCGGATCCGCGAAAAATATCGTGCCGAACAGCCCCTCAAAGGTGCCCGGATTTCCGGCTGTATCCACATGACCATCCAGACTGCCGTCCTCATCGAAACCCTCGTGGCCCTCGGGGCGGAAGTCCGCTGGTCTTCCTGCAACATCTTCTCTACCCAGGATCAGGCGGCAGCGGCCATTGCCGCAGCGGGGATCCCGGTTTTTGCCTGGAAGGGCGAGACCGAAGAAGAGTACTGGTGGTGTGTGGAACAGACCATCACCGGCCCAGGGGGCTGGAGGCCGAACATGATCCTCGACGATGGCGGTGACCTGACCGGTCTCTTGCATGCAAAGCATCCAGAGTTGTTGAGTGAAATCCACGGCGTTTCGGAAGAGACCACCACCGGTGTTCATCGCCTCTGGGAAATGCTGAAAGAAGGCAGTCTCAAGATCCCGGCCATCAACGTCAATGATGCGGTGACCAAGAGCAAAAACGACAATAAATACGGCTGTCGTCACTCTCTGAATGACGCCATCAAGCGCGCTACTGATCACCTGCTTTCCGGCAAACGCGCCCTGGTGCTGGGTTATGGCGATGTCGGCAAGGGTTCCGCCGCTTCCTTGCGCCAGGAAGGGATGATCGTGCGGGTGACCGAGGTCGACCCGATCTGCGCCATGCAGGCGTGCATGGATGGCTACGAAGTGGTGTCGCCCTATCGGGACGGTGTGGATGACGGGTCGGACGCCTGCATCAACCGGGAGTTGCTGGCGCAGACTGACCTGCTGGTTACCGCCACCGGCAATTTCAACGTCTGCAACAGTCGCATGCTGGCGGCGCTGAAGAATGGTGCGGTGGTCTGTAATATTGGTCATTTCGACAACGAGATCGATACTGCGTACATGCGCAAGGCATGGGCATGGGAAGAGGTCAAGCCGCAGGTGCACAAGGTCTATCGCGATGCGAGCAGTGGCAGTACGGTTGATCCAGCCAGCAATAATTACCTGATTCTTCTTTCCGAGGGACGCTTGGTGAATCTGGGTAACGCCACCGGCCACCCCAGCCGCATCATGGATGGCTCCTTTGCCAACCAGGTCTTGGCGCAGATCCACCTGTATCAGGCAGGCTTTGCGAAGTTGTCCGACGCGGAAAAGGCCAAGGCGATACGGGTGGATGTGCTGCCCAAGCAGCTCGACGAGGAGGTGGCACGCTACATGGTCGAGGGCTTTGCCGGAGTGATTACGCAATTGACTGCGGAGCAGGCGAATTACTTGGGCGTGCCAGTGGACGGCCCGTTCAAGAACGACGCCTACCGCTACTGATGAAGGCGCCGGAAATCTCGGTGGAGTTTTTTCCACCGAAGAATTCGGCGGGCGAAGAGCGCTTACGCGAGAGCATGGCCGCCCTGGCGGCCTTGCGCCCGGCCTATGCCTCGGTTACCTATGGCGCTGGCGGTTCCACCCAGGAGCGCACTCTGGCTACGGTGCGCCTCATCCAGCAGCAGGATGGCTATGAGGCAGTGCCGCACCTCACCTGCATCGGTTCTACCGAGGCGGGGATTCGGGAGCTTCTGCAGCGTTATCGAGACTGGGGAGTGCGGCGGATCGTTGCCCTGCGCGGTGACCTGCCGGAAGGTATGGAGAATCCGGGCTTTTTTCGTCACGCCAGCGATCTCGTCGCCTTCATCCGTGACTTTGGTGGCTTCGAGATTTTTGCTTCCGCCTATCCGGAGGTCCATCCGCAGGCGCAGCATGCGCGCGCCGATCTGGACTATCTCGTAGCCAAAGTCGAGGCTGGGGTCGATGCGCTCATCACCCAGTATTTTTATAACCCCGATGCCTATCTGCAACTTCGCGATTTATTGCAGCATCGGGGGTAACGGTGCCGATCCTGGTTGGGGTGATGCCCATCCACAATTATGAGCAAATTGCTCGTTTTTCCGCCCAATGTGGAGCAGAGATTCCGCGCTATTTGCGCTTACTGCTGGAAGCCTACGCCGATGAGCCGGAGGCGCAGCGCGAAGTGGCTGCCGACGTGGTCGCGCGCCAGTGCGATCTCCTGCTGCGGGAGGGGGCGCCAGGGCTGCACTTTTACACTTTGAACCAAGCGGACGCTACCCTCGCCATCGCGCAACGTCTGGATATTTGAGCGATTCCACCGCGCTGATATACACTCTTCGCTAATTCGCCGCGTCTGCCGCGCGCCACCCTTTCTTTGCCTATCAAGGAGCAGTTCCATGTCCAAAAAACACCCCGTCATTGCGGTGACTGGATCCTCGGGTGCAGGTACCACGACCGTTAAACATGCCTTTCACGATATCTTCCACCGCTTGGATGTCAACCCGGTAGTGATCGAGGGCGATAGCTTCCACCGTTACAATCGCGTCGAAATGCGCGAAGCGATCGCCAAAGCTGCCGCCGAGGGCAAGACCATCAGCCATTTTGGACCGGAGGGGAATGATTTTGGCGCGCTAGAGGCCCTGTTCCGTCAATACGGCGAGACCGGCACCGGCAAGATGCGTTACTACGTGCATGACGATGCCGAGGCCGAGCTGCGCGGCAGCGCGCCAGGAACTTTCACGCCCTGGCAGGACATTCCGTCGGGTACAGACCTGCTCTTTTATGAAGGTCTGCACGGCGGCGTGAAAACCGAGGAACACGATGTAGCCAACTATGTCGATCTGCTCGTGGGGGTGGTGCCGGTGGTCAATCTGGAATGGATCCAGAAGATCCATCGTGACAACGCCCAGCGCGGTTATTCGGCCGAGGCCATTGTCGATACCATCCTGCGGCGTATGCCCGACTATATCCACCACATCACCCCGCAGTTCAGTCGCACGCATATCAACTTCCAGCGGGTACCGATGGTGGATACCTCCAACCCCTTCATCGCCCGCGACATTCCCACCCCGGACGAAAGTATGGTGGTGATTCGCTTCAGCGACCACAAGGAGGAGAATTTCCCATATCTGCTGCAGATGATTCCCGGTAGCTTCATGTCGCGCAAGAATACGATCGTCGTTCCGGGCAACAAAATGGGCTATGCCATGGAGCTGATTCTCGGGCCGCGTATCGAGCGGATGTTGTCGGAGCGCTGAGTTCCAGGCGGGAATGGGGTTCAGGGAGCCGAGGCTGTCTCCTCGGCTTTTTTCTGGAGAATTCACTGCGCGCCGCCTTGCAATTGTCGCGTAATTGGCTACTGTAATCAGCACGTAGGAGGGGCGTATGCGTTTGGGTTCTTTCCATCACCTGCGGGTTGCGGTGGTAATTGGGGTTTTGACGTTGCTCTGGGTGGGCTTGTTGCCTGCACAAGCTGCTTCCCTGCCCAGTGTTGGATTTTACTATGGCGACGGCGCGGCACCTGCGGCGTTCCATGATTTTGACTGGGTGGTCGTCAATCCTGGAGGCGATCGTTCACCCAGTGCCTTCGCTCCGCAACAAAAGGTTTTCGCCTATGTCAGTATTGGCGAAACGACGCCCGGTGACGATCGTTATGCGCAGCTTCCGGAATCCTGTGTGCTGGGTCGTAATGCCGCTTGGGGCGGTAAAATCATCGATCTCGCGCATGCGCAATGTCGCGACTTTCTCCTGCAGAAAGTCATCGATCCAATCTGGGCGGAGGGATACCGCGGATTTTTCCTGGACACTCTCGACTCCTATGAGGCAGTGACGGAGGGGGCGGCGCGGAAGGCTCAGGAACAGGGGCTCGTCGATCTGATTCAGGCCATCAAGGCGGCGCATCCGCAGGCACAATTGATTGCCAATCGGGGTTTCTCGGTACTGCCACAGATTCACCAAGACCTGTCTGCAGTGCTGGCTGAGTCGCTGTTCCACGAATGGAATCAATCAGCCCAAAGCTATCAGGAGGTGTCGGCATCCAACCGTGAGGCTCTTGTCACGGAACTGCGTAAGGCGCAATCCTTTGGTCTGCCAGCTATCGTGATCGACTATCTGCCGACAAAACTCAATCGCGAGGGGTGGTGGAAGGATGCCGAGAAGATCCGGGCTCTGGGTTTTATCCCCTATGTGACCAATGGCAAGCTGACGGCAGTTGGTGCTGGCTTGCGTGAGCCGATGCCGCGGCATGTCCTGATCCTGTATAACAGCACAGGCCCAAAAGAATACAGTGAGGCGTTTGCCGATGGCGCCATGCCTTTGGAGTATCTCGGCTACATTCCCGAGTTCCGGCGTTTGTCCGATGGCTTGCCCAAAGCTCCCTACGCTGGGGAATACGCGGGGGTGATATTATGGAGTGATGGCGATCCGGTGACTGATGTTGCCGGTCTTTCGCGCTGGTTGCGTGGCGTGAAACAGGCGGGAATACCACTCCTGCTGATGGGGGATTTTCAGGATGATCTGGATGCCGAATTCTATCAGGCACTGGAAATGTCTCGCCCTCAGTCGGTCACGACCAGTTCGGCAGAGGTTGTCAGTGCGGCCAAGGAAATGAACTATGAAATGCCGGTGCAGGCCAGCACTCGGGATTTTCTCGCGACGAACGCCCCAGCGGGCAGCCAGATTTGGCTGCATCTGCGCGACATCTCCGGCAGTAGCGAAGACGCCGCAGCCATCACTCCGTGGGGTGGCTATGTATTGTCGCCCTACATCTTGAAGACACTACCGAATAAGGACACCCGTTGGCTCATTGATCCTTTTGCGCTGTATCGAGAGGCCCTGCGTTTGCCGCCAATGCCAGTACCCGATACGACGACCGAAAGTGGACGACGTCTGTTCATGGCGCATACCGACGGCGACGGATTCGTCAGCCGCGCCCAGTTCCCGCCGTACCACATTGCTGGTGAGGTCTACATGCACCGGATCCTGGAGAAATACAAGTTGCCGTTTACGGGTTCCATCATTGTTGGCGACTTGCTCCCCGGTGATCGTGGACTGTATCCGGCGCTCGCGCCCCTGGGTACCCAGGTGGCCCGCGAGGTGTTTCGTCTGCCCTATGTGGAAATTGGTTCGCATATGTGGTCGCATCCCTTCAATTGGCCAGCAATCGAAGCAGGGAAGGATTACCCCGGTATCAATCTGCCAGTCCCGGGATACAAATTCAGTCCCTACATGGAGGCGGTAGGTGCTGCCAAGTGGATTGATCAACACCTCGCGCCCCCCTGTAAACAGGTGGTAATTGATCAGTGGTCGGGGGATTGTGAACCCGATGCACGGGTGGTGGGCCTTGCGTATGGGGCCGGATTGATGAACATCAACGGTGGTGACAGTTATATCAGCAAAAAGGACCCGAGTATCACGGCGGTTCCCCCCATCGGCATTTTTCGCGGTAAATGGTTGCAGGTCTTTGCTCCAGATGCGAACGAGGATTACTTTACCAACCAATGGCACGGGCCGTTCTGGGGCTATATCAATGTCATCCAGACATTCGAGATGACCAACAAGCCTCATCGCCTGAAACCGATCGACATCTATACGCATTGGTATACGGCGACCAAACTGGCCTCTCTCTCTGCGCTGGAAAAGGTATATGACTGGGTTCTGACCCAATCCATCACCCCCACCTATGTCGCCAATTATGCGCACATCGCGAATAATTTTTTCACCATTCACATCGCGCGCCAAGGTGATGGTTTCTGGATTGGTAATGCCACTGACCTACGTGAACTGCGTATGCCGAAAAGCCTCGGCTATCCCAACCTCGCGGCCAGCTCGGGCATTGCGGGGTACAACGATACGCCAAACGGTGCCTACTACGTGCATATGGATGGCCAGGGGTCGGCATTTTTGGCTCTGCAATCCGCGGCCCCGAAGGTACCGTACATCAGGAGCGCCAACGCGCCCATCGCCTCTTATCAAGAAAATGCCAATGGCTTTACCGCGCAGCTCGATGGTTTTGTGCCGGTACAGCTCCATCTCGCCAATGTGCAGGGTTGTGAGGTAAGGCTGAACGGCAAGCCAGCAACAGATTCCGAGCAGATCCAGAGCAGTTCGCAGCGTGTGCGTGTCGATGTCCGCTGCCCGACAAGCTGATCTGGCTGGCGGTCGGGCGCATCTACTACGCCCGGCGAGTCTGCTGCTTTTTGTTGCGATCGTTCTGGCGGTGATCGCCGGTGTCGCCTGGCAGTATGGTTGGCATGGTCCTCTATTTTTTCAGGAGACCGCTGCCGATGCGCAGGCGCATCTGGAGAGTGCGGACCTGATGTTGCGCAGCGGTCAGTATACTGCGGCACGAAGACAAATTGCTCCCGTATTGCGTGAACCCGACGGTCCTTTGTACCGTCAGGCGCGCCTCCTGCAATGGCGGATCGACAAAACGGAAACGCTTGCCATCCCTGCAGACTCGCCGAAGCGTGAGGCAGCGCTGCGGAGCTTGCGCCCGCAGTTGGCAGGACTGTATGCAATGGGTTCCTGGCCGCTTGCCCAGTGGCAAGCCTTCGCGCGGGATGCCTATGCCTTGGGTGCCTACGACCTCAGCGCACAGGCGTGGTTGGCGGCCGCCAGAGCAGACCCGCACGAGCGGGAGGCTGATCAGCTTGCGGCCGCACATGCCTGGGCAGCTGGCAGTCAGCCGGCCAAAGCCGGTGCTCTCCTTCTGCAGCTCGCGGCGCAGAGTCAAGACAGCGCACGAGCGAAGCGTTGGTTCTTGCAGGGGATACGATGGATACAGGGTGGAAAAGGCGCAGAAGCTGCCCTGCAAGGAGCGCAATCGACTCTGCAGAGGTTGCCCCAGCTATGGCAGGATCATGAGGTGCTGCTCGCCATGGCGGAGCTGGCCCTCTCTGCTGGTCGCCCGCAGCTGGCCGCAGAGTGGCTGCGTCGCGAATTGTTGCGCAAAGCCCCTGGCAGGAAGATGTCATGAAGATTCGCGCCCTCGCGATCAGCTTCGTTCTCGCGTGGTGCGCGTTGCCAGCGCTTGCCGCTTCGATGCCCTCGGATTGGTGGAAGGCGCCTGGTAGCCTGGCTTCTGACGACGCAGAATGGCGGGCGAAGTATCTGCAGCAAAAAGAGGTTGCAAATGCCTTTGCCGCGGATTTACAGGCCAGCCAAAAATCGGGCAAGGGGATGAGTTACCTGGACCAAGGCGGCGTATCACCATCCTGGTACCGGCCACCTTTGGAAGTGCAGCCCTATCCGGCGAAATATTCGCAAAAGCTTTACGATCTGGCCTACAGCGCTTTTTTGCAAAGTCATGAACTTGACGAAGCCTACCGGCTGGCTTTCACGGCGGTTCAGAAGCGGCCGGATGATCGGCTTTGGCGCCAGCGGCTGATCGAAGTTGCGGGCTGGTTGGGTCAACGCGAAGAGGTGTTACGTCAGCTGCATTGGCTCGCGGAGCATGGCGATGCGACGGCACAGGCTAAGGCAATATCGCTGGCCTTGACTCTGGAGCGGCCGGATATCGTCATCAGCATGCTGGCACCGGCGGCACACAGTCGGCCGCTCAGTGACGCAGAGTGGAAATCCCTGATCTATGCATACGGGCAGCTCGGCGAACCAGACCGTGCGTTGAAGGCCCTCGATTATGCGCTCCAACGTTTCGGCCCCCGGCGCTATCTGCTGAATCAGAAGGCGTATCTCAGCTATCAGATGGGCGACATCGAAGCCAGCCTGCACGCCTTGCAGCGCAGTGCCGGGCAGTACGGTTCCGATCCGTCGATAGCGATCGAAGAGGCGCGCCTGTTGTCCATGCAAGGGAATTATCGTCTGGCCTTTGCCGCGCTGGAGCGTGTTCGTGCGCAAGCGACCCTGGAAGAGGTTCCGTTTTGGCAACTGTATGCCGTCCTCGCTTGGGAATTGCATGATCATGACGCCGCATTGCAGGCGGAAAAGACGCTCTATCTTCTGGGCGCTGCCAATCAATATGATTTGCAACGTTTGGTACGATTGACGGGTGAGAAGGAACCCGAGGCGGCTTTGTCGGTGGCCATGCTCGGATGGCGCAAATACCATCTCCCGATTTTTTACTTCGAAGGATTGTATTATGCAGCTGCAGCCAAACATTGGGAGACCTTGGGGCAACTGTTGCAAGAGGTGGCAAAGTCCGACCCGGATGGCCTGCGGAATTTTCCCGCCTACTGGTTGGCGTTGGGGCAATGGGCCAATGCCCGTCTCGACTACCACCTTGCCGGATACGCCTATGCAGAAGCCCTCCGACGGAACCCTGATGATACTGTCGCCGAAAACAATTTGCTGTGGATGCTCATCGACAGTGGCCAGCTACGTCTGTTGCGCGCCGTTCTGGTGGGGAACACGGCGCAACCGGAATCGGCCCTGCGCGATGCCGTGCGTAATGCCCTCGAGCGTTTGAATCTGAACCGCCAGGCCCTCTATTTGCCTAGGGACCTCGCGAAGGTAGCGCCAAGCGCGCGGGCCCCGCGTTTGCTCAACGAGGCATCTCTCTGGGATAGCACTGGTCAGACCGGTCTGGCTTGGAGCTTGCGTCGTCAAGCGGCCTGGCAAAGTGCTCAGGAGTTACGCGATATGGATGGGGGTGATCGGTGAGACGCAAGGGTCTGGGCGTTCTGGCGTTGCTGACGGCAAGCTCTTGCCTGTTTCCGGCCCTGGCCCGCGCGAACGGCGACAATACGGTCTCGTCCCAGTCCGCAGCTCGTGCCGTTCCCGTCCGCCAGCCGACGCCTGACTCCGACTTTGCGCACGATCCCTTGTATACCCTTGCCGATGCTTTGGCCGCAGCACCCGCTGGCGGCAATGTGACGCGCCATGTGTTGCTTGCCGCGGCACGTCGGGGCGATTTCCTGCCCGCCATATCCTGGAGTTTGGCGCACGGCTACTGGGGCCTCGCGCAACTGCTGGCCACCAGTAACCCGCAGCCGACGCCGCGGTGGGTAGAGCTGAGCCTGGCACTGCATGCCCACGATACGCCTGCCCTAGCGCGTCTCTTGCGGCACCCGCAGGGTCTACCGGTGCGCGACCGCATGCAGGCGCAGATGGAGCTGGGACGTTACCGGCAAGCCCGGCAGGATGCATTGTCGGCTATGCAGACCGATCCGTTTGACCGTCTTCTGCGCCGCCAATATCTGGAAGCCGTGCGCGAGAGTGCGAGCTTCGTGGATCTTGCGGGCAGCTGGCAAGCGTTCAACGGCCTCAGCCTCTTTGGACCGCGGCTGCGTGGACGGATCGCCTGGAATGACCGTTGGAGTTTGCTATTTGACGCCGATGCCTTGGCGCAGTCCGCGTCTGCGGCTTCTCAATTGCTCCGCGTGCCCTCGTGGAGTAGCCGTGATTTGGTTGGTTTCCGCTGGCAAGATCCGCGCTGGCAGATAGAGGGCTTATTGGGAAGCTATCAGGCCGAACGAAACAATGTGAGCGCGCGTATCTCGCTTGCCTGGCAAGCGACCGATACGGGCGAATTCTCCGCCAACTTCGATTATCATGACCGCAGTCTGCAAAGCCCTGCCCTCGCAGTGGCAGGCATGGTCAACCGCATTGACTTGCAGTGGGCGCAGCGCTTCGGTTCCTGGCTGGGCAACATCGGTGGGGGATGGCGGCAATATCAGGGACAGGATGGGGACGCACTCGGGAGCGATCGCTTCGGCGAGGTTTCCTTGTTGTGGCGTCATAATCTCGGCCCTTGGGAATTCCAAGTTGGACCCTTCGCCGATTATCACGATCTTACCCGGGTTACTCAGTTGCAAGGAGTACTGGCTGCCGCGTTGCAACCGGATGCCCGTATCCCGGATCTTATATTGCCCGGTAGTTACGCCGATATCGGAATGCGAGTGCAGTGGGGAACTTGGGAGCGGGCCATCGCTAGTGATTGGACTCCGTATATCGCCCTCAGTGTGTATCAGAATACCCGGTTTGGGCCGCAATATCAGTTCGATGCAGGTTTGAGTACCTCGGTTTTTGGGCCGGATCGGCTGCGTATTGGTTTCGCCCAGGGGCAGGGAGGAAATGGGTTGGCCTTGAATCAGCGCATGGTGCGCCTCGGATACCGTTTTTATTTTTAAGAATCGAACAGGGGGAATCAAGATGAATTGGCGCGCAGTAGTCGTTTCTGTAGGACTGGTGGCTTCGCTTGGTGGCTGTGCCGGTATGAATGTGCAAACGGCCGGCCCGCTCGCAGACAACAAGGGAGCCACCTGGGCGGTGCTGCCCTTTGCCAATAATACCGAGACTCCGATGGCCAATGCCCGTGCGGCGGCGATCGCTGCAGGTACCTTGCAAAGTGAGGGACGGCCGGTACTTGGGAATCTGCCGATCAATACCCGTACCGAAGCCCTCCTTGGTGGCGACTGGAAGCGGGAATATGCGGACGCCTTGCGTCAGGCGCGTGCCGATGGAGCTCGCTATGCCCTGGCGGGAAGTGTCGATGAATGGGATTATCGTGCTGGGATTAATGCCGAACCGGAAGTGGCCATGACGCTGTGGGTGGTCGATGTTGCCAACGATAAGGTGGTGTGGAGTGGGGTGGGCAGTGCCCACGGCGGAAGCCTGGGACGTGGCGGCACAGGAGGGGTTGCGCAACGCCTGATCCAGCGCCTCCTCAATCGCGCGCTTCACTAGCATCATGGGCATGCTGACGGCGCTGCCACGACGGGGCGAGGGCTGGCTCGAGGCAATTCTATTGCCGATCTGTGCATTACTGCTCAGCAATTTTCTGCGTCCCCAGGATCCCCTGTTGTTCACCCAGGGGTTCCCCTGGTTGATGCTCATCCCCTTGCTTATCGCCTTGCGTTACGCCTTCCTGCCGGCATTGGCTTCCATGGTGATCCTGGCCAGTGATTTTCTCTGGCATCCCTATCCGCTGGGTGTCAGTCTGGAGCTTGCTGCCGGTACCTTACTGGTGGTGCTCATTGGGTCGGAATTCAGTGCATACTGGTCGCGGCGCGAGACGGGACGTGCGCTGGAGGAAGAAATTACCGCAACCCGGCTGCGTCAGCTCGCGGATGACCTCTACGTCACGCGAATTTCCCTCGATCGTCTGGAGCAAAGCCTGCTCTACAAACCGGTTTCTGCGCGTACTGCCCTGGAAGACCTGCGACGTAGCCTCATTGCCAATCGAGGTGTCCTGAACCGGGAGATCGTATCCCGGGCCTTGTATTTTCTGAATCAGCTTGCCGGGCTACAAGTGGCTGCCTGGTATTCTCGCCCCGCTGCGAATACGCATCCAGTCTTGCTGGCTAGCTTCGGTGACGTTACCGCACTGAATGAGATGGATCCTGTTTGGCACCAGGCGGTTGCAGAAGGCCAAAGCCAGAATATTGCAGGCCTTGATTTGGCGCAGATCCAGCAATATCTGTCCGTCCATGTCTGCGGGGAAGAGGCCGGAATCGTATACTATCTCGCCATTGAAGAGATGTCTTTTTTTGCTATTAGCAGAGAAAACTTGCAGATCGTAGAGGTTTTATTTCAGTACCTCTGTAACTATTCCGAGGCAGTTCAATTTTCTCAGTCATTACTGCAACATTGGTCTGATTGTCCACCAGAGTTTGCTGTCGATTTTCTGCAACTGCAGCGTTTGGCAAAGATCGTCGCGAAGGTGGGGTTCTGTGTTCGCTACGTTCTGCGGGATGCCCCACAAGCGGAGGCGATCGTGCGAAGCATGCAAAACCTGCGTCGCGGATTGGATGTATTGTGGTTGCATCGCGGTGGAAGCGACCTGTATCTGCTGGTTCTGCTGCCATTTTCTGGCCAAAGTGCGATGGAGGGCTACCTGCGGCGTGTGGAAACCCAGATCCAGGAAAGCTGCCGCAACGAGTGGGAAAAGGTTTTTCAACGCAGAGATGCCTTGGAGCTCGACGGCAGGGACGCTGTTGTCCAGATTCGCGCCTTCCTCGAAGAGGGAGATTCGCCGTGATTTTGGTCGCTATCCTTTATTTTTTTGTTGCCTTGGCGGCATCGTTAGGGGCAAGCGTCATTGCGCCACGGGAGAGGGCATTACGGGGTTGGTTGCCAGCCTGGCTCCTGTTTCTCTTGCTCAGCGTTTTTCTCCCATTCCTGGGTGCGGTGCTTGCCGTAAGTTATGCGATTGCCCTCCGCTCCGTGCGGCACCGTATTCACGTTGCCGCAGTAGAACCAATCCTCGTGCCGGCTCCCGCACGAGACCTTCGTCTACGCATTTCCGTTGCCTCGGAGGGAGCGGTGGCAGGTCGGCTGAGAGGATCCAGGAATCTTGGTCAGAGGGTGGAGGCACTTTCCCAGATCGTCTCCTCCCGTTTTGCCGAACAAACTCGTTTGCTGCGCTCTGCGTTACGTGACGAAGCCGAAGAGATCCGCTTGCTGGCCTATGCTGCCTTGGATCAGCGCGAACAGGAAAATACGGAACTCTTGTTAGATCTGCAGCAGGATATTGAACACAGTTCCAGCCCCCGCCTGCGGCAGCGGCTGCAGGAATATCTAGCCTGGTTGCGGTGGAACATCGACCACACCGATTCTCGTGAGCTGGCCGATCCGTTGCTGCGGAAAGAGGAGGCGAAGCCTGAGCTTGGCTTCGATGACCAGGCGGTGGAGCCGGCGCCAGCCATGCTGCGAGGGCTGCGTGCATTGGAAATCGGCGCTGCGGGCCAGGCGCTAGAGCTTTTTCGGCAAGCCGAGCAAGCGAATGTGGCACCGAGTGTGCTTGCCCCCTATCGAGCGGCAGCGCTTTATCTTCAGCGCGACATTCAAGGTTTGCAATCGGTATACGCAGATCATCCCGAGATGGCTCTCTCTCCGCGTTACGCCGCGTCCTATCGTTTCTGGATAGGTCAGAAATGATGATGCGTAAATCTGTCGAGTCCGTGGATGTCCTACTGATTCTTGAAGGGACTTTTCCCTACGTCCGCGGCGGAGTCTCGTCTTGGGTGAATCGAATGATGCAAGGGTTCCCTGAACACCGTTTCGGCATCATTTTTTTGGGAAGTGCCCGTGACGAATACACCGCCACGCCTTATGCATTGCCGGAGAACGTAGACTATTTTGCGGAATATTTTCTCCATGACAATAACGAGCTTCCACCTAAAAAGGTTGAATTGGCGGCTAAGCGACCAGATTTGCAGTCGGTTGAAGTTGCCCATGAGCAAATGAAACAGTGTATCGCCGGCAAGCAAGAAGGGCTGGATCTTGCCGCTTATGCGAATAACTTCTCGATAAGTCAGCAGATTTTTTTGTATTCCGAATCAGTATGGCAGTATTTCCTTGCGCGCTATGCAGAGATCCCGGATCAGCCCCCCTTCGTCGATTATTTTTGGACGATTCGCGGTATGCATGCCCCCCTCTGGGTGATCCAGAATGCTGTGAAAAGGGCACCCCAGGCCAAGATCATGCATTGTCCCTCAACCGGTTATGCCGGCTATTTGGGGGCTCTACTCAGCTATCAGCAAGGTCGGCCGTTGCTCATTTCCGAGCATGGCATCTATACCAAGGAGCGCCGCATCGACTTGATGCTGGCTCGCTGGATCGAGGAAGACGAAGAATTCTTGCAGCGTGCCGGCCACATTCATTATCTACGGCAGCTCTGGATCAATTTTTTTTCCCTGCTCGGTAAAATCACCTACAGCCAAGCCCATAAAATCATCAATCTGTACAGCGGCGTGATTCCGTTGCAGGTTGCCGATGGCGCCAGCCCCGATAAATTGTGCACGATTCCCAACGGGATTGCGGTAGAGAAGTTTGTCTCCTGTCGCCAAGACTATGCGGCGAGACAGGACGTTGTGGCATTGATAGGTCGCGTGGTCCCGATCAAGGATATCAAAACTTTTATCCGCACCGCTGCAGTCGCTCGCGACCAGGGGCGTAGCACCCGTTTCTGGGTTGTTGGTCCCACGGAAGAAGACGAAGAGTACTTTGCGGAGTGTACGGTGTTGTTGCGTCACCTCCAACTGCAGGAGCAGGTGCAATTCTTGGGTTTTCGTGCCGTTACAGAGATATTGCAGGAAGCACGTCTCAGCGTATTGAGTTCCATCAGCGAGGGGTTGCCCTTGTCGATTCTTGAGAGTTTTGCTGCGGGCGTTCCCGTGGTCAGTACCGATGTAGGTTCCTGCCGGGAACTCATCCTCGGCACGAACGCCGATCATCCGCAGGCCGCAGGAAAGGTGGTACCCATCGCAGATGCGCAGGCGATGGCGAAAGCAATATACGAACTCTTGGATAATCCCGCGGAGTGGCGGCGCTGTAGCGAGCAGGCGATCGCACGGGTAGAGAGTCAGTATCGCGAGGAGCAGATGTTTGCCGCATATCGACAGTTGTACGACCAGGCTATGGGAAGGAATTGACGATGGCAGGCATTGGCTTTGAGTTGCGTCGTATTCTTCGCCGAAATAGCTACTTGGCGCTGATCGAGGCCTACGGCTACGCCGGCATTGTCTCATCCGGGCCATGGCTGCTATCGATTTTTGGAATATTGCTCCTTGGTTTTCTCGCCATGAGCGATCAGTCGGCAGCCTTACCCATCATCCAATTTCAGGTATCCGTCACTTACCTGATTGCAGTATCGCTCATTTTTACCGGGCCTATGCAGTTGCTGTTTACTCGGTATATCGCTGACATGCTGTTTGCTCGGCAGGCACGTTCGGTGGTAACGATATTGCTCACCATGCTGGTGACGGCAATGGTCCCGGGCGCGGTGTTCGCGAGCCTGATCCTGCTATTGTTGTTTCAGGGAACATCCCTCGTTTATCAGGTTCTGATGGGGTTCAGCTTTGTCGAACTCTGTGGCGTATGGGTGCTTACCATCATGGGCACCAGTCTGAAGGACTACAAGGCGCTGGTGAGTTGGTATTTTCTCGCCTACGCAACGATCGTTTTGTTGGGATTTTTTGAGGGTCGCCACTGGGGATTGCCGGGCTATCTTGCAGCATTCTCGGTAGGCCAAATGGTTCTGTTGTTTGGCCTGGGTATCACGGTTATAAGGGAGTTCCCGGGGTATCTGCAATGGCCGGAAAAGCGTGTCAACCACTTGTTCTGGTCGCTTTCTCTAGTTGGTCTGGCTTTCAATGCAGCCATCTGGGCGGATAAGTTCCTTTTTTGGTTTGATCCGGCAACGGGAGAGCAGGTCATCGGGCCACTACATGCTTCGCCGATCTATGACGTACCCATTTTTCTCAGTTATATCACGATCGTGCCAGGACTCGCGGTGTTTCTGTTTCGTCTGGAAACCGATTTCGTAGAGGCGTACCAATCCTACAATCGAGCGATCGTTGAGGGTGGAACGTTAGCCGAGTTGCGTGCGGCCAAAATTGGCATGATCATTGCCACGCGGGCCGGGCTGTGGGATATTGCCAAAATCCAAGGGGTAACGGTGCTCCTCGCTTTTGCCTTTACGCCGCAACTGCTACACGTTCTGGGCTATTCACAGAATTACGCCAGAATTTTTGAGTTTGACGTCATTGGCGTAAGCTTGCAGCTCTTGCTTATGAGCCTGTTAAATGTCTATTTTTATCTTGATTTGCGTTTTCGGGCGGTGGTATTGAGCTTATTGTTTTTTACAGGGAACCTGGTTTTTACCTGGTTGACACTGCGTGCGGGACCGTTTTTCTATGGTATGGGGTTCGTTGCCGGGCTATTCTTGGTTGACACGCTGGGGGTTTATCTCTTGGCGCGCGACTTGGATCGCATTGACTATCTCACCTTCATTCGTGCACGGTAGGGTCAGCAGTGCCTCGCTGCGGAAGTAGGTAGACGGTCAGTGACGGCGGTGCTCCGTGTTGCAGTTAGCGCTGCCTTATGTTTGGATAGCCGCCATAAACAATACGAGGGAGGTGGAGTGGATGCGTAAATGTATTTTGGTTATTGGCGGCGCGGGGTTCATTGGGTCGCATAGCGTCGATCGCTTGCTTGCCGAGGGCTATTCGGTAAGGGTTCTGGATAATTTTTCCACCGGTCGCTGGGAAAATCTCCCGTCGGAACATCCGCGGCTGGAAATCTTGGTCGGAGATATCGCCGAAGAGGAACTATGGGAGCCAGCCTTCGCTGATGTCGACGCGGTTTTACACCTGGCAGCGCAAGTTTCGGTACAGAAAAGCATCGAAAACCCCGTACGCTCCTGTGCGGAAAATATCCAGAACTTCGTCATTGTTTTGGAGTTGGCGCGGAAACGTGCGGTGCGGGTAGTTTATGCGTCCTCTGCAGCGGTATATGGAGATCCGCAGAGCCTTCCTGCTCGGGAAGCGGATCTCGCTTCGCCCATTTCACCCTATGGCCTGGAAAAATACACCAATGAGCTCTACGCAGCGCTCTACCATAAAATGTACGGCCTCTCCCATTTGGGTTTGCGCTACTTCAATGTCTACGGTCCCCGACAAGATCCTCACTCACCCTACAGTGGCGTGATTTCTCGATTTCTCGAGCAGATGCGATCCGGTCGACCATTGACTATTCGCGGAGACGGCTTGCAGGAACGAGATTTCGTACATGTATTCGATGTGGCCCGTGCCAACGTTGCGGCTTTGTTTTCTACCTCCAACGGTGTTATCAATATCGGCTCTGGCGAGGCTGTGAGTATCCTTGGGTTGGGCGAGATGTTGCTGAAGTTACATGGTCAAGGCGATATCTCCTGGGTTCCAGCTATCCCCGGAGACATCCGTCATTCCTGTGCTGATATTTCCATGATGCGATCGGTGTTGGGTCCACCGAGCACCCCGTTGGCCGCGGGCTTGCAGCAGTTGCTCGAGAAATTTACGTTGGCGGCACTATAATCTGCCCTGTGGACAATGAAGACAAGTCTATAGACTTTTTGGTGTCAAGAGTTTCTATTTCCTCCTTCTGGTGCGCCGTCACGTTCTGATAACAAACCATAACGGATTGTTTCTTTTGGAAATCTGCAGAATCTGCGAGTTGAGTGTAAGAAAATCATTACATCATTAACTAAAAGAGAACTCTAATATACAAGAAAAAATAGTGAGTTATGTTTTGGCATAGATCCTGCTCCTAACAGGCAAGTTCTTCTTTGTTTCTCCAATGTTGGGAAAGACAAGAAGGGAGTACAACCCAAGACTCTGGGGACTAGACATGCTAAAAGATATCAATCGCTATAACACCTCCACCGCCCGCCAGATAACCGAACACTTCCACGCCAAGAGGGTTCTGGTCACTGGCGGTTTCGGGTTCGTGGGTGGTCACGTTGCTCGCCATCTCCTGAATTGTGGTGCTGAACTCGCGCTTCTAGACATCGACACTTCGCCCGATCGCCCCTCCATGGTCAATTGCCCTCGACAGGGGATCCGAGAAAAAGTCCGTATTATAGAGGCAGATGTTACCGACAAGAAAATGATGCTGGATATCATAGATGAGGGAAGGTTTCATTATATATTTCATTTTGCTGCTTATGCCTCGGTCATTGAAAAAGCTCTCAACGCGCCATACGACACGATAATGGCCAATACCATGGGTTGGATCAAGGTTCTTCGATGTTTCATGTGGGTAGCCTGAGATCCAGTTTACCGAGGATCAGGTAGGCCATGTTGATAAAGTTCTTGTGGGTACGGTAGCCACGGGCTTTTGCCTTGGCGGACTGGAGGAGGCTATTGAAGCCTTCCAGAATCCCGTTGGTGATCTGGCTCTCGAACCAGCGGAGCACACCATCCCAGTGATTCATGACGGTGTAGGCGACCTTGACCATTGGCGGTAATCCGCTGTCCTTGACGTTTTCCACCCAGGCCTTGAGCAGGGTGGCGCCCTGGTGGCGATTCTGGACGGTGAAGATTTCTTGGAAGGTCAGGCGAAGCTGATAAGCCTGTGCTGTCTTGAGGTTCTGGTTCTTGAGGATCTCCCGGAGCCTGGCGCTTTGCTTGGCGGAGAGCTTTCCCGGGTTCTTGAGCCAAAGCCAGCGGCTCTTTTTCAGGTCTGGTTGGGAGAGGGCTTCCCCCTTGCGTACGGCATCTACGGCCTCATTGACGAGCTTCATGAGGTGAAAGCGATCGAAGGTGACCTGGGCGTTGGGCAGGTGTTCTGCGGCCCCTTTTTGGAAGGCTGGCGAGAGGTCCATGCTGACCTCCGTAATGGCCTCGGCGCTGCCGCCATGGGCCTGCAGATCTTCGGCGAACTGCGCAAAAGTCTCGGCATCCTTGCCGGGTGTGGCAAACAGCAGGCGCTTCGCCACGAGGTCCACAAACAGGGTGATGTAATCATGGCCGCGCCGGCTGCTCGTCTCATCGATACCGACGGAATGGACCTCTGACATGTCCGCGGCCTCGCGGGCCTTGGCGACGTAATGATCGAGCACCCGCCAGAGTCGCTGGTCCGTCTCCCGCACTAGGCGGGAGACCGTCAACACGGGCATCTCCCGGACCATGGCCATGACTAGAGCCTCAAAGAGCAGCGTGAATCCCGAGCCTTCCCGCGCCCAAGGGACGGATACCAAATGCACGCCGTGTTCCGGGCAATGGACCCGTGGTACGCGGGCATGGAGATAAGCCGCATGCTGGAAGAAGTCGAGGTGACGCCAGACCTTCTCCTGGGTGTCATAGACCGGGCAGTCCTGGCCGCAGACCGGACAGGGAAACTGACTACCCCTTGGGAAGTTCACATGCAGGTCCAGGCGCTTTTCCTCCACCGTGAACCGCACATCGTCCACCATCCACGGCGGAACCAACCCCAACGCCAGAGTGAACAGTTGATTACCTTGGTCCATCCTTATCCTCAGCTCGCTGCCCTTCCCATAAAGCAATCATACCGCCTTACCCACTCAATGTGTCGAGGAGCCTGGATCAATGTATTGGAAGCCTGTCGTATTACGCAACACCGGCCCAGCATGATATTTTTATCCTCTACTGACAAGGTCTATGGCGAGATGGAAGGGGATTCCTATTTTGAACATCTCACGCCTTTGCGGGGGATCGGAGTGTACGATTCCGCAAAGCTCGCGGCAGACGTATTTTCGCGTACGTATCATGAGGCATTCGGGTTGCCGACAGTTACCTTGCGTATGTGCAATATATTTGGTCCATATGATTTCAACAGTGGGTATCGCCTGCTGCCAAGAGCGATGAAAAATATATTTGGTGCGCCAGATCCTGTAGCTCCAGAGCTCTATTTTGACGCAATTGAGCATCACCGAGATTATCTCTATGTTGACGATTTGGTGAATGCCATCATATTGCTTGCGCACGGGAGTGTCTGTCGTGGAGAAGTCTATAATTTGGCTGGCGGCACGTATCTAAGCACCCCCACCATGCTACGTACCATCGTAGAGTTGAGCGCGAACGTTGAGCGTGATTATGATGCTGGCAGGGCAGAAAAAATCTTGCGCAATGGTATTGCCGTGCGTGTCAGTGCGAATGCCTCTACTGTCCATGCGATTAGTAAACAACATCTCAACGGAGAAAAACTGGTAAATGATACTGGGTTTCAGCCTGGGGAATCATTTACGGATGCGCTGCTGGAGACAATTCGATTCTATCGAGAGTATTTTATCGGCATCAAGGCGGAGGTCGCCAGTGCAAAACGTTTGGCAGGGTAGAAAGTGCCTGGTTACGGGAGGCGCGGGATTTGGGGGGGCGCATCTGTGTGAACAGCTCTTAGCGCGTGGTGCGCAGGTCTACGTGCTTGATAAGGTCGTGCACGAGTTTTCCTATTTCCGCCTCCAGGGAATCGATCGTCAGGTTCAAATGATTCCTGGTGACATCACAGACGACAGTCTGGTTCGTTTAATGTTGGAGCGCTTTGAGATCAACACGGTTTTCCATTTGGCAGCACAGCCGATCGTACCCATCAGCAACACGCTACCTATGGCAACTCTGCAGAGCAACGCGATAGGCACTTTCATTTTGCTGGAGGCGATGCGCCAGAGTGCGTGTGTTGAGCGCATGGTCATCGCCTCGAGTGGCGCTTACTACGGAGCAACTACTACCGACTGCGCGCTTCGGGAGTCGGATCCTCCTCTTACCGCAGCGAATATTTATGCCTCGTCTAAAGTCGCTGCGGACGCGGTGGCCCGTAGTTACGCTGCCGCCTTCGGCTTGTCCGTCGCGGTATGTCGCTTCATGAATACTTATGGCCCTGGAGATATCAATTTCACTCGCTTGGTCCCACGAGCAATGCGCAACCTATTGAAAGGCGAAGCGTACCACTTCGGTGCGCGCGATGATGGAAGCTCGCGTCTGGACTTCCTGTATGTAGGCGATATGGCGGAGGCGTATTTGCGAACCGCCGAGGCAATGCCGGCATGTCGCGGTGAACCATTCAACTTTGGTAGCGGTGTGGCGATATCAATAGCAGATGTGGCAAGAATGATTTCAATGCGCTACGACGGTAGTGAACGTGCGCCAATATTTTCAGGTGAAAAAAGGGATCGGCCAGCCATTAAATACCTGAATATTGAAAAAGCGTTCCAGTTGTTGGGTTGGCAGCCAAAGACCGCCCTGGATGACGGCTTGGAGAGAACGGTGAAATGGTACCGGGACCACTGGCAGGAGCTGCAAAAGGTTGCATGACAAAGCGAGGATGTTTTTAATGAATAGGATGCGTTGGCGGTCTCTTGTCCAGTGGTTTGGATTGGTGCTTCCAGCGGTTGCCTTTGCCTTCGCGCTGCTCATGCTGGTTGGGCTCGCTGTCGTCCCAGTGCAGAACGATGCCCAAATCTATATGAGCGTCACGCTGTTATCGATTATGATGGTTGGCCTTTTCGTTATTAAAAGGGTTCCATTATCAGAAAATATTGTTGATGTTCTTAGAGTATTGAATATATTGGTGGCGGTATACTTGATATTTCGATTTTTGGTGTGGAGAGTAGAGTTTACAATTGGTGGATATGGTCCGGCGAGTCTCATTTTTGGATGGCTGTTATTTCTCTCAGAATTTTACGCCGCCACATATGCTATTTTGGGATTCTTCGTGAATTTCGCGCCTCGTAATCGCTTGCCAAAGCCGCTTCCCAAAGATCAAGATAGATGGCCTTTGGTAGATATTTTGGTGCCCTCTTACAATGAGCCGGAAGAAGTGCTCGAAGTGACATTGTTGGGCGCTCTGAATGTATCCTATCCCGCGGAAAAGTTGCGTGTGCACCTATTGGATGACGGGGGTACGGATGACCGCTGCGAAAACCCGAAAACAAGCGCGGTTGCGCAGGGCCGGCGCGCCAGCTTGCTGAAGCTCTGCGGAATGCTCGGGGTGTCATATCATACCCGTATTCACAATGTGCATGCCAAGGCGGGAAACATCAATGCCGCGCTTCCATCGTTGGAAGGAGAGCTTCTGGTTATTCTTGATGCGGACCACGTTCCCACGCGAGATTTCCTGAAAAATACCGTTGGGTTTTTCTTGGATGATCCTCTATGTGCTATGGTGCAAACGCCCCACAGCTTCATAAATCCCGATCCGGTGGAAAAAAACCTGGACATTTATCAGGATTCTCCGCCCGAGGTGGACCTGTTCCAACAATACATTCAGTCAGGCCTAGATGGATGGGGGGCCAGCTTTTTCGTTGGTTCAGCAGCAGTTATAAGACGGCAAATGCTGCTGGAGATTGGCGGAATACAGACGGATACTCTTACCGAGGACGTAGAGACTGCCATGAAGTTGCACTCGCGTGGGTACCGCAGCGTTTTTGTGAACCGATCGCAAGTGCTTGGTTTGCAGCCGGAAACGGTTACCAGCTTTATTAGCCAGCGCGTACGTTGGGCCCAGGGTGCCATACAGATCCTGCAAATGAAAAACCCATTTTTTGTCAGCGGGCTGAGTTTGGCGCAGAAAATATCCTATCTGACCAGCTTCTCGTACTGGTTTTTCCCCTATGCAAGGATTATCAATATCCTCGCGCCATCAATGTTTTTGCTCTTTGGAGTTATGGTTTATAATGCGACTATTGGTCAATACCTAATATATGGTGCGCCATATTTTCTTGCGACTTGGATTTACTCGGACTTTATTTATGGCAAAGTTCGTTGGCCATTGACGTCGGATGTGTATGAAATGGTACAAACGCCTCTGGCGTCGGTCATGCTGTTTAGCACCTTGTTGCGACCGGGAAAGCGACCCTTTAATGTAACCCCAAAAGGGGAGCATCTCGAAACGGAGTTTGTGTCCGCAGCAATACGGGTGCAGTTGCTGTTCTTTTTTATCATAATCCTTTCCCTGGGGGTCGGTACTTGGCGGTGGTTAGGGTACCCGGCCGAGCGCCCTCAGCTGGTATTTACGATGATCTGGGAAATTCTGAATTTCATGATCATTACCGCGACAATTGTCGTAATGCTGGAGAAGCGGCAAGTGCGGGGAAATTATCGCGTAAATTTGAATCCAAGTGCCGGCCAAATCATCGGTGAAATATCTCTCAAGTCTGGAGCGATCATCCGAGTGCCCATCTCCGACCTGTCTATGGGCGGCATTGGTTTCCGGCATGCGCAGTGGCCTGCCAGCCTCGATCAAATGCGGTCGAATATCGTCGGGATTCGACTGGTTGGAGAAGGAGAGCAGGATTGCTCTACCAGTGTACTACCCGTTTCCATGGTGGTAGGCCGTGGCTCGGATGTTGGTCTGGAGTTTCAGTATCAGAGTGCCACCCAAAAACAAGAGGTGGTCGGGATGTTGTATTCCAGTAGTGAGCGGGTATCCAGCTATTCTGAGCAGCGCAAAAAACGGGTGGGATTCGCCTATTCCTACGCCTATTTTCTGGCGAAAACTGTTGCCGGCATCGGATTCTGGCTCAAGTTTCTCCGGGATAGAAATGTCTTTAATTTCTCCAGTCTTCTTGTGTGGCCTTCCGTTGTCACCGTCACATTGGCTCAGCGTATGCCCAAGTTGGTCGGACGTTTGCGACTATGAGTGGCCCACTATCTGGAGCCCAGGGGGCATTCGCTGTTCTGCTGAGGTGCTTGGTGCTGGCGGTCTTGCTCTGGTCAAGCGCAGCGGAAGGTGCGGGCCCTACAGTTGGCGAGTCACTTGCTGATCTGTTGCATGGTCCGAAATTCATTCACATCTCGGCGCAAGAGCAAAATTTGGAGATCCCCTGGGTGATCCCTGCGCATCAAAGCGCTGCGCAAACCTTGCTCCATCTGTTCTATTTCGTGGGTCCAGGAACTGCAACGGGCACAGAGCTTGTCGTGTCTCTGGACGGACGTGACGTGGGCGCTGTCACCGAAAATCCAGAATTTCCAGAAGGGCAGGCGGTCATTCGCTTGAGTAAACAGGCCATTGCTGGGGGGGAGCATACGATATCACTGCGCCTAATGACCAAGGCGACTTCTGCCAGAAATACGTCGACCTGGACGCAGGTTGATCTCTATCGATCGACTCTCAGCTACAGCGTCGAGTATCTCCCCTGGCGACAGGTCGGCTTTGCGGATATAGGCAACATTCTTCGCCAGAGTAGCCAAAATGACGCGCAACTCTTGCGCGTGCAGCTGGTCGGCCGAATGTCTCCAACGCTATTATCCGCAGCGCAGCAGATTGTTGCTGGTCTTGCCCTGCGGACTGATACACCATTGTTAGTAGAAGCTGAGTCGGGGGCGGACAAGACGAAGGCGACAGGCGGTGAAGGGCTGGGCACGTTGCCAATTTCCGTTGTCGTTGGAACAGAAAAGGATCTTGCCGCTGGTAACTTCGATGTCGGCAAATCTACACGGCCCGAATTGATCCTACAGCGACTTAAGGACAGTGGCACGGGAGTGCAGTTGATTGTTACCGGGCAGACGCCTGCGGAACTGCTGCAGGCGGCAATGGCCTTTGCCAACAATCCCGAGGCCGTGCCAGCAGGGACCGTGTGGCAGGTACCAGTACAAACTTCTGTAGCCAGTGGACCAAATTCGGGAACTCAGTTGGCATCCGTCTTGCGGCCAGGTATGGAAATCCCCATTGACGGACGTAACTTGCTAACTGGAAGGGAGGCAGCGACCCCTGCTGGCCAACTGGTTCATTTTTCTTTTTGGATGCCCGGAGGTCAGTTTGCCAACCGTCAGGCAAAGATGACGATGAAACTGAATCTCGATGTAGTACCCGCGAAGGTGGACGAGAAGCGACCTTTGGTAACGATCCGCGCCAATGGCAACTGGATATCGCGGTGGCGTTTGGGCCTTGGTGCTGGCCATTATGTGACGGAAGTTCCGTTCTCAACTCTCGAGGCGGGTAACAACCGCATCACGCTAGAGGTTACCGGTGGTACCGTAAAACTTCTGGCTGGTTCGACCTTGCATCTTCCCAAGACGCATGACTACGCAATGCTGCCTGACCTACAGTTATTTGCCCGTACTGGCTATCCTTTGATACGCACGGGTACAGAAAAACTGGCGATGACCTATCTCGATCCATCCGCGCAGGAGTTGAGCGCGGGTCTGAGCTTGTTTGCGCGTTTGGCCCAAGCATCCAGAAGCAGTATTCCTGGGGCGTCCGCGCTAATCGGTGATACGCAGAGCGACAGCAACGAGATCATCCTGGGAACGATGTCCACCCTTTCAAAAAATGTCTTTATAAATGCTCCGGTGCAGTTGACAAAAAATGGCATGCGCTGGCAGCTCACTACCTCCAATGGCGCGTGGAGCGGGATGGATGGGGAAAGACCCTTGGCTTTTTTGATGGAGAGTCCAAATGACTTGCGTAAACATACTTGGCGAGTAGTCTTTGCGGTACGTAAGGATCAGGATTTTTCCGAAGCTGCGTGGCGGCTGGTCAAGCCGAGCGAATGGGATACTTTGGAAGGAAATTTCTCTTGGCTAGATAACGCAGGAAAATATCATTCGACTCTGTTTGGAAAGCAAGAGATTTTTGGCCAAAAATATAGCTACTGGTATTATGTTTACCTTTTTTCTGTGGAACCATATTGGTGGATATTGATCGTGCTTCTGCTCGTATCTGGAGGCACGTTTGCTGGCTGGATCATCATTAGAAGAAAGCGTCGGCACTGGCGTATGGAGGAGCTATATGAGCGGTAACTGGTGGTGTCGCCACTGCGGAGAAAAGGAAGTGCGAGTCTCGATGAATATGCTGGTCCTTGTGATCCTCTGGAACCTGAGCCAGCCAGCACTAGCCGCAGTCGTGAATCAAAATGAATCCACTAACGTTGTCGAGCAGATTAATGGTGAACAGGGAGCTGGATCGCCCGAGCTAGATGCTGCTGTGAAAGATATTTGGCAAGAAATAAATCGAAAAGATATCATCTCGGCAATGGCCGATATACGCGCAACCGAAAAAAGATTTCATGGCTGGCATCCTAGTGCCGAAATGGAATTTGTGATATCGGAGGTGCGGGTATGGCAGGAGATAAAGAATGGAACCTTGGAACATGCGAAACAGGAGTTGGAGGACTTTATTTCGCGCTATGACAAGGGTGCGGAGGCTCAGCAGGAGCGTAAAGTAAAGATCCGCATGCAAGGAGCCTTGATGGACCGCCTTCTGTGGAACGATCTGCAGCAAGGTCTGTCCGCCAGTGAGATGCGAGCGAAGATAAAAGCTGCGGAGAGGCAAATTCCAGGCTATCATTCGCCATCGGCGATTATGAGGGTGCTAGCGGCCAATCAAGCCGCAGACGATGTCCCGGGCCTGGCAGGAAAAGGAAACTGGGCCGCAATTATAAAGCTCGCGCAGAGCTATCCGGCTGTTTTTTCGACTGAAAAATACCCGGAAAATGCATTGCTACTTGCGCACGCGCAGGCGCTGACTGGCAATCCGCTCGCCGCTAGCCGATACTACCATACGCAGATACTAACAAGTAAAAGCCTTGGGCAGACACAACGGATTCTGGAGGACGCTAGTGATGTTCTTCCGGAATTTATAATAAATATTCTTTATAAAGAAGCGTTGGTAAAATATCCAGGCGCGGCGATGCAGCTGGAACAGTGGCATCTGAGATATCTTCTGGGATTAGCCTCCCGCTGGCATATTCAAGGGCAGAACTTGCGGGCCTGGCGAATACTGCAGCCGAAGCTTTCCGCGATAGAACGGGCTAGGCGTCCCGATGATGCGAAATTGGTGGCGGCCATTCTTGGCGCTGTAAAGCAAAATCAAGCTTCTTTGCACTGGTGGTTGTTGGCGGCGCGCTGGTCCGGCAAGGAAGAAGATTGGCAGACTGCAGGGAATTTGGCCATGGCGGATGGCGCTACTACTGATGTGGCGCAGGCCCTGGCTCACCTTAAACCGGATTCGCCGCAGAGACAAGCTATCTACGAGTGGTATTTACAACAACTCGCTGCCAGTGCGTTTCAACACAAAGACTATGAGCGGGTACTATACTATTTGCGCGAGTGGCCAAAAACGCGGGCTTTGCCGGTGGGGATGCAGCGTATTAAGGCTTGGTCTCTTGTTCATCAGCATGAGTATGCGCGAGCGGACGAACTGTTCCGTTCTCTTTACTTGAACGATCCTCGTAGTTCAGGTGATGCGGCGGGAGTGGCTTTGGCCAGTTACAATGACAAGTCATTAGGCTCGGCATATGCTCTAGCAAAGCGGGTGCAGGGCAGTCTGCCAGGTTTTCTACCGATGTCCGAAATGGCAAAGAATGTTCCTGACATAAATCTGATACCTTGGACGATGAATGGAAAGGGGCAAGTGACGGAGCCATTAACGCGAGCCAGTTTTTTGTTGTTGGGAGTAGGATGGATGCATCGCGGTGGCGCGCCGGCAAATAGCAGTCAGCTAGAAGATCTCGCTCCTGGCCTCATTGGACAGTGGGGATTGAATTGGCATTATGCAGCATTCGCTCGTTTGCATGCCTCCTGGTTGCAGTCTAATATACAATCACTAGAGTCAACCACGCCGTTAGGTGCTGCACAGCTCCGCGTTCAGCCATCTGGTTCATTATCTGGCTGGCTTGCTCCCAGTATACTGCTTGGTGTGGATGACCGAATGCCACGTTATCTGTGGCGTATTGGGGTTGGCTGGACCTCACCCAGCAATATTGACGGAGGCTCGCCGCAGGCCATCCTGGAATACCGGCACAACATAGGGGCAAAGGACTCCTACTGGGAGGTGAATGCGACGCGTGATGCCGTTCGTCAAACCTGGACTTCTTATCACGGCACAAGTGGTATTCTGACAATCTCTGGAATGAAAAATGACGCCATTCAGATACCTTACCAGTGGGGTGCAGCTATGCGTAATCAGGTCGGATTCGCTGGCTATTGGTCCGGACAGAAGACAATGTCTTGGAATTATCTTGCAAGCTTTCATATCAATGCGGTTACCGGCGAGAATATTCGTAACAATTATGGCTGGGATAGCTATCTTTCAGCGATGAAGCCAATTTTTGTGGATGATTCCTGGTGGTCTGCCATTGGTCCGGCATTATATTCTGAGGGATATGCGCACAACGAAAATTTTTCTACCCCAGGTTATGGGAACTATTATAGTCCTAAATGGTTGATGCAGCCACAATTGAGTGCCGCTGTGAGCCATTGGTGGAGTAATGGATCGTTAAGCCTTGCTGCTGCGGTCGGTTATCAATGGGCACATACCAATGCCGCACCATTCCTGGGAAAAACTGCTGCTGCAGTTATCTCCCAGGCGGCTGTTGGGCAGAGCATCGGCGAGTTTGCCGCTGCAGATACCCGTAATCTATCCGGAAGCCTTGAGCTGCGCGTTACGCAAGAGCTTGCGAAAAATTGGTATCTTGATGGTAGTGTGATTTATCAGGCTAGTCCCGCATTTTCTCAGAGTAACGTTGGTCTCGCAGTTCGCTACGTATTTTCAGGTGTGATGCCAAAAACTCTATCTTTCGCTGGGCTTGTGGGGAATATGTGGCGGCAATATCCATGAGAATATCAATATGTTATGGATTCTTACGTTTAAGGAAAAGTGCCGGAAAAATTCTGGTTGGCATATTTCTGCTGGCTGCATTCCTGTCGTCGGCTCAGGCTGATACCGTGAGCGCGTGGCAGAAGTTCTGGGCAGATTACCAAAAATTCTTTATTGATTCTCAGAGTGGTCGCGTAATCGACTGGTATGAAGGGGGCGTTACTACTTCGGAAGGGCAGTCTTACGCGCTGTTTTTTGCTTTGGTGGCGAACGAGCCAAAAGTTTTCGCGCGTGTGTTGGCCTGGACCGAGAACAATCTTGCGCATGGTAACTTGGCAGAGAATCTGCCTGCGTGGCGCTGGGGTAAGAACCAGGAAGGGCAGTGGGGACTTTTGAGTGAAAACCATGCGGCAGATTCCGATTTGTGGATTGCCTATGATCTGATAGAGGCCGGTCGCTTGTGGAACCGGCCAAACTACACTCGCCTTGGCGAGTCGTTGGCACGGAACATTGCCGCCCGAGAAGTGCTGCCAATGGCAGGTGTTGGCCCCATGCTGATACCGGGAGAAAAATATTTTCGCTTTGGTTCGACGCTGGTTATTAATCCGAGCTATTTACCTCCCTTTCTGCTCGCTGCTCTAGCTCAACATTTGCCCGATGGGCCGTGGTCCGAAATGCTGAAAAAGCTCCCATACGTTCTGCAAAAGACTGCGCCAAATGGATTTTCTCCGGACTGGATCGCCTATAATGCAAATCGAGGATTCTTTCCTGCGCCGCAAGGCGTTGATGGTAGTTATAATGCAATCCGGGTTTATTTGTGGGCGGGGATCACCGACCCGGATACTGAGGGAGCGAAGGCGATAGTTGATTCGCTTTGGGGAATGGCTCTCTATTTGCAGTCTCACGATTTTCCGCCGGTACGCGTAGATGTGTTTTCGGGAAAAGCCGATGGTGTTGGACCGAGCGGCTTTTCTGCCGCTGTGATTCCCTTTTTGGCCCGCTACCAAATGGACAAAGCTATTGCTGCTCAGCTCCAGCGTTTGGCGGAAGAGAAAGATCCACAGACCGGTGTTTATGGACATCCCCCGATACATTATTACAACCAAAATTTGGCCCTGTTTGCTTTGGGGTGGTACGATCACGCCTACCGTCTAGGGCCAAAGGGAAATGTTCATCCCTATTGGTCGGAGAAATAGGCATCCGGCCGCCCGATTTGCTCAGGAAACCCTCATGCGTGAAACGCAATTCGATTTTGATACGGTTAACGATCGCTGGCATACGGATAGCGTGAAGTGGGCGGGAGCGCGACGGAAATTCGGCAGGCCGGTATTTCCGATGTGGGTGGCCGACATGGATTTCCCGGCTGCGCCCAATATTTTGCACGCTCTGGAACAGCGCTTGGCAGAGCCAGTGTTGGGATACCCGGATCACGACGAGATGGTGCACGAAGCGGCGGCCGAGTGGTGGCACCAACGCCATTCCTGGACGGTCACGACAGAAGAGGTCATCTTGGTCCAGGGGGTAGTGCCAGCGCTGAATGCCGCGGTTCGTGCCTTTTCCCAGCCAGGGGATGGGATCATCGTCATGCCCCCGGTCTATCCGCCATTTTTTGCCGCCGTAACCGGGCAGGGAAGGCGTCTGATTTCCGTGCCATTGCGCATGGATGCGGGCCTTCGCTACGAAATGGACTTTGCGTCCTTGGCGGCACAAGTAGCGCAGGCGAAGATGTTGCTCCTTTGTTCTCCGCACAATCCAGTAGGTCGGGTGTGGACAACACAGGAGTTACAGCAGTTGGTTTCTCTCTGTCGACCCCATGGGGTACGGATTGTCAGTGACGAAATTCATGCGGATCTCAGTTTTCCCGAGCAGGCGCACACCCCCATGGGAAAACTGGATCCCAGCGCCATCGTCCTCGCTTCGGCCAGTAAGAGCTTCAATGTCGCGGGACTGGGGGGGGCGGTAGCATGGCTCCGGGGTGTCGAAGCCAAAGCCCAGCTCGTGGAAGAACTACGGCGTAGCGGGATCCTTGGCACCCACACCTTTGCCAAAACCGCCCTGCGTGCGGCCTGGCAGGAGGGTGGTCCGTGGTTGCGGGCACTGCAGAGCTACCTTGGCGAGAATGCCCAGTTCTTGGCGTCGTATCTGCAGCAGTACCTACCGGAGGTTGGCTTTCGCAAGCCGGATTTTGGCTATTTGGCCTGGCTCGACCTCCGCGCCTGGCGGCTGAGCGACGAAGAAATCGAGGCGAGAATTCTCGCTGCCGGCCTGGGCCTCAACTGGGGCCCTTCCTTTGGCGAGGGCGGGTCTGGTTTCGTTCGTCTCAACTTTGGCACGCCGCGAAAGTTCTTGGCACATGGCCTCGACCTGCTGCGCAGGGCGGCTGCGCAGGCCTGAGGAGGCGCTGAGCCTGGATTCAGGTCGGCGCCTCCACGCAGGGATGCTGGCCTTGAAAATGTTTGCGCAGTGCGTCGCCGGTAGCGGCAACCAGGGGATGCAAGGACGGCGTCAGGCGCGGTTGGCTGCCGAATTGCATGCTCGCCAGGTCGGGCGCGGTGGCGCGCATCTGCACGGCAAGGCCAATGGTATTGACGAGCTCACCAGTCGTTGCGCCGCCCAGTATCTGCCCACCCAGTAGTTGCAGGGAGTCGCGGGCGAAGATGACGCGGCAGTAGATTTCCGTGGTATTGGGCATGGCCGCCGGATGATGATCTGGCAAGCGGGCCTCGCCGACGAGGATGGGAAAGCCTTCCTGTTCTGCTTGGTGCTCCGTCATGCCGGCGACGCCAAAGGCGAGGCCATCGATTTGGCTGGCATAGACGCTGACCGAGCCAGCGTTGAAACGCAGCTCCCGCAATCCATAGAGATTCATTCCGGCAATCCGTCCTTCGGCGGCGGCTTGCGAAGCGATCATGGCGTGACTGGCTTTACGGGTGAAAAAATCCTGTTTGTGTGCACAGTCACCGACGGCGAAAATGCTGGGATCTTCGCGACTGCGCTGGAAGGCGTCTACCCAGACTCCTCCCGAGCGACTCAGGGTGAGGCCCATCTCCTGCGCCAGTTGGGTGCGGGGACGGGTGCCGATGGCGATCAACACCGCGTCGACAGGCAGGAGATCCTGTCCAGCAATCTGCACGCCGCCGACCTGTTTGCCCGAGGCGTCGGCGACTACCGCTTGCACCTTACAGTTCGTGTGGATCCGGACGCCATGAGTTTCGAGCTGTTTTTCCACTGCCGTACAGGCATAGAGATCGAAGGCGGCCTGCATCAGATGAGGCATCATCTCGATGATATGCACCTCGATACCCCGCTTGCGGATCTCGTCGGCAAATTCCACACCAATGAAGCCCCCACCGATGATCGCCAAGCGCTCGACTTTGGGGATCAGGGTGCTGAAGAGCTGATCCAGGTAGTTATAGTCCTTCTGGATGCTGAAGACGCCCGCGAGATCGAGGCCTGGGATGGGAGGAATGAAATTGTCGGCTCCGGTGGCGAGGACCAGGCGCTCCCAGTGGATGAGATCGCCGTCGTCCAGGCGTGCCGTGCGTTGCTGCCGATCCACCTGTTTGACTTGGCCGATCTGCAATTGGCCACCTGCCGCCAGCAGCGGCGCGCGACCCGCCATATCCTCGTCGGTGCCGCCCAGGGTGCCGAAGATATAGGGAATGCCACAGGGGATGACTGCGTCACTTTCCGGGCGTACCACCAGCACCTTCTTATGAGGTGAAAATTGCGCTGCGGTGATCCCGCACATCATACCTGCGGGGCCGCCACCAATGATCAAGACATCCGTACTCTGTTCTGCCATGTGTCTTTCCTTCCGTGGCTTGCTGAACTTTTACTTTTCCTGACCTTTTTGCGCGTGCAAAAGGCCCTGTACTTGGCGTCGTAGCGCGGCATTTCCCGTCTCGATCTCGGCAATCATCGGATGCAGGGAGCGATTGAGGGTGTTGAGGAAACGCAGCTGATGCTCGTGCTGATGATCCATGGCCCGGTGGATAGCCAGTTTGGCGAAGTCCGCGACAAACATCCACACGATGTTGTAGGCCCACACCAGACCAATCGCCACCCAGGGAATGGCCGGCATCAGCCAGCCGAAGGCGACGATGGCAATGCCAACGATCTGCGTGCCCAGGATGGCAAGCAGCAGGAGGGGGGCTGGATAGGGTGGCTTCCAGAAGGGGCCACGGGTACGCGTCAGAAACAGCATCAAATGCCCGCCGGCGATGAGTTGCAGAAACATCAGAGTTTGCAGTTCCCAGTCGGGCAGCTGGAAGGCAAAACGGCCCAGCAGGTAGAGGACCAGGGTACCGCCCAAGGCCAGCAGGCCCATCAATGAGGCCAGGCTGAGCACCCGCGCCATCTCCCAATGCACGGGGCTACTCTGGACGGCGGTGCGGTCCCAGGCGATGGTCATGATGGGGATGTCGTCGAGCAAGGAGAGAAGGACCACCATGATCGCTGTCAGTGGATAGGAATTGAAGATCAGCATGGTGATGACGACAAAAAAGAGGATGTCGAGGGTCATGGCGATGCGATACACAGTGTAGCTCATCATCCGCTCAAAAATGCGCCGTGCCTCCTCTACGGCCTTGACGATGACATTCAGGCCTGGAGCCGTGAGGATGAGTGCTGCGGCCGCGCGGGCGGCGTCGGTCGCGCCGGACACGGCAATGCCCACATCTGCCTGTTTGAGCGCCGGGGCATCATTCACTCCATCGCCGGTCATGGCGACGATGTGGCCGCGCCGCTGCAGCACCTTGACGATGGCGTATTTGTGCTCGGGGAATACCTGAGCAAAGCCATCGGCTTTTTCGATTTCCGCTCCCAAGCCATCTGCAAGCTGCTCGGTTTCGGCGTATTTCGACAGGCGCTCGTCGACGGTCAGAATGTGGGTACCGAGATTCAACTGTCCAGCAATTTCGCTGGCGATGGCCCGATGATCACCGGTCACCATCTTGACCTCGATGCCGTGCTTCTGTGCCTCGATGATGGTGTCCTTGGAATCTACCCGCGGTGGATCGAAGAGCGAGAGAATGCCCAGGAACTGCCAGCTGGCCCCGTCGTCATCGGAGCGGGCGACCCCCAGGGTGCGGAAACCCTTGGCGGCAAAGTCCTCTACCGCCCTTTCCGCCTTGCGGCGCGCATCCTCGTCCAGTTTGGCCATGTCCATGAGGATTTGCGGGGCCCCTTTGGAGGTTCGGAAATGCTGGCCATCTGGACCCTGAATCTGCCCTTCCGTGCGCTTGGAAACGGGATCGAAGGGGATGAACTTGTTCTGCTGGAAACCTTGCAGTTGCTTGGTCTTATCCTGGAGGCCAGCCAACACGGCCAGGTCGATGGCATCGGCATCCTCGGCGCGGGAGGCGAGGGCAGCGGCAACGATCACTTCCTGCTCCTCTTTGGCTTGGAAGAGCACGGTATTCCCCAGGGTGATCTTGTTTTGCGTCAGCGTACCGGTCTTGTCTGAACAGAGAATATCGACCCCGGCCATCTCCTCGATGGAGGTCAAGCGCGACACAATGGCTTTCATGCGCGACAAGGCCAAGGCTCCCAGCGCCATGGTCACGGACAGCACAGCAGGCATGGCGACGGGGATGGACGCGACGACGACCACCAGAATGAAGGCCAGCAGCTCCAGGAACGGCAGTCCTCGTACTAGCTCGACGATGATCAAGATCGTCGACAAAACCAGGGCGAGGATGATGAGAAAATTGCCGATGCTGAGTACGGCCTTCTGAAAGTGGGAAACCGGCGCCGCCTTCTGGACCAGGCTTGCCGTACGGCCAAAGAAGGTCTTGCTGCCGGTGGCATAGACCACGGCGAGCATCTCCCCCTGCTTGGCGATGGTCCCGGAGTAGGCCACCGCCCCAGGCTTTTTGTTGACGGGCAGCGATTCGCCGGTCAGCGCCGATTGATCGACGGCAAGGTAGTCGCCGGAGAAGAGTTTGACATCGGCGGGTAGCACGTCACCCAGCCGCACCCGGATTACATCTCCCGGCACCAGAGTACTGGCTTCGATTTCCTGCCATTGGCCATCACGCAAAGCGCGCGCCTTGAGTGCCAGCTGATTTTTCAGGGCATTGAGGGCGTCGGCAGCGCCTTTTTCTTCCCAGAAGCCAATGCCACCGTTGATCAGCAGCATGGCGAAGATCACCAAAAAGCTCTTCCAATCGTCATTGATGGCGGATAACACCGCAGCGACTTCGATCATCCACGGGATGGGGCCCCAAAAGTAGGAAAGCAGCCGACGCCACAGGGGAGTTTCTTTTTCGTGTAAGGCGTTTTCGCCATATTGTTGCAGTCGCTGCGCCGCCGCATCGGCACTGAGCCCCTTCTCGCTGCTTTGGAGAACCTGAAAAGCAGCTTCGGGGCTCATCTCTTCCCATTCCTTCGGGTCATGCTCCGTTGCCATTCCTCGCTCCTTTTGCGGCTTGTTGACCGATCTCACAGATAAGCGGATACGCCTATATGATAGTACAGAACCGGCAACGAGGAGTGGGTGGCGAGATGTCATCGAGGTGCCATCCATGACAGAGACAGGCGCTGCATGGGAGAGCGAGGACAGCATGCCCAGAGGACGCAAGAAAACCGAAGCATCGATTGATGCAGTCAGCCCAGAATGCGGCCCCTTGGCCTGCCGCCGATCGTAGCGTGTGGTTCTTGGCCTGATCTTTCGCAAGTCTATCTTGGACCGATTCCCCCAACACTATGTGGAAATCCCTCGGTAAGGGCCCGGCAAGTACGCCGTGGAGGATCGCGACGAGTATACGGCGCTTTGGCGACCTTTTGCGAACCCGACGCAGCGCTCCAGGATATAACGCAGATGGCGCCCCAGATACGAATCGAACGTACGACCTACCGCTTAGGAGGCGGTTGCTCTATCCACTGAGCTACTGGGGCTTGCCGCCAATGGTAGCAGCTTGGGGTATTTTGCGCCTAGCCCAACACCGCAAAATACGCCAGATAGAGAAGTCCGTTAAAGAGGAAATGCAGGGGCCGTAGGCGCACCCCACGCCAGACAAGCAAAAAGGTGTAACCCGCTGCGCACAGGGTCAGTCCTACCCCGAGCAGTACCGGTGGGGCAGGTGTCCATGGGGTCAGAGAGACGCCAATGGCAGGCAACAATGACCCCTGAAAGACCAGTGCACCGGTGATATTGCCAAAGGCCAGAGTGTCTTTCTTGCGCCGTATCCACAGAATGCTGTTGATTTTTTCCGGTAGTTCGGTGGCTACCGGCACGATCAGCAGGGAGAGGACGAGCGCCGAAACCCCCAGCCAGGCGGAGAGATGCTCTACCCCATGGACAAAGAGCTCGGCACCAAAGATGATGCCAGCCAGTCCCAGCGCCAGTTGCAGGAAGATGACCGGCAAGGCATCGGGGAGTCCCAACCGGGAAAGATACAGTGCTGCTTCGGCTTCGGTACCATGACCATCGGCGACCAGGGCTGCCGAGGCGCGAACCGTGAGCAGAATGTAAAAGAAATAGAATAAGACGAGGAGGGTAGCGATGGCACTGTGCACGATGGCGGCATGGTGTGGAATAAACAGCGCGATCGAGGCCAAGGCGAAGGCGGCCAGAAACCAGGACAGATCGCGACGCAGGCCACTGCGCTCGGGCAAGAGCTCGCCCCGCCAGCCGCGCTGAGCGGCAGCGAATAACGCCATCAAAAACAGGGTGAGAGTGGATAGCATCATCGGCGCACCGAGGATGGCACCGACGCCAACCTCCTCGCCAATCTTCGGGCTCGATAGGCCGCTCGAGGCGAAGACGGCCACCAGCGGTACCATGGTTTCCGGCAAGGCCGTGCCAACAGCAGCAAAAATGGAGCCGGTGACGCCCTCCGAAAGTCCCAATCGGTCGCCCAGATGCTCCAAGGAATTGGTGAAGATCTCTGCGGCCAGAAGGATGAGAACGAGGGCGAGAAGAAGCTGGAGGATATCCATGGGTCAAGATCTCGGTGCAAGGTAAAGTGACAGAATAAACTTCGCGTTCTATGACGCCCAGTCCTTGCGCGCAAAGAATTTTTGCGCCAAGGTGAATCAGAAAATTGTGGAGGGGTGTTATGCAGGAACTTTGTCGTTTTTTCGACCGCAGTATACATCACGTAGAGGGTGGAGAGGACACCCCCGCAGTGTATTACATCGCCGACAAGGATGCCGGTGGCATTCTCGTCAATGCCCCACGCTATGACGCCGCGCTTTGGCAGGAACTGGAGGTGCTGGCCCCGCCGAAGGTACTGTTTCTTCCAAGTCGTTTTGGTGCCCGGGATCTCTCAACTTGGCAAGACAAGGGCATGCGTGTGGTGGCGCAACCCATGGAGGGAAGAGCCATAGGCGTGGAGCTCGATGTTGCCCTCGACAGCAAGCTGCGCCTGACGCGCACCATCGACTTCTTGCCGATGTCCGGTCGCACCGCGGGTTCCTGTGCCCTGCGCCTGCGCAACAAGCCTGGTGTGATCTTTTTCGGCCCCATCCTCGAGCCTGCTTCGGCGGCTGGCTGGCCGACTCTCATCCCCCACCCGGATGATCAATCCTGGGAGAACCGCCTCTTTGGTAGCTTGGGTTTACAGGACGTTACGTTTGATTACGCCTTTTGCGATCGTTTCACGCCTGGGCAAACACCGTATGGTCCGGGGGCTGACGCGGGTATTGCGGCGGCATTGCAGGAATTGCTGGCTGCCGACTGAGTCATGCACCGGCGCCAGAATTGGCGTATAGTGCGCAATCGGTTGCGTAGGGGGTAGGAATGGGAAAGGAAAACACACAGCGTTTCGGCGATTTCGCGCTTGCCGAACCGCTCCAGCGCGCCGTAGCCGAGATTGGCTACGAGCAGCCATCGCCCATTCAGGCCCAGAGCATTCCCCCGCTGCTCGCGGGCAAGGATGTCATCGGTCTGGCGCAGACCGGCACGGGTAAGACGGCGGCCTTTGCCTTGCCGTTGCTCAGCCGCGTTGACTGTTCGCAGCGCTTCCCGCAGATCCTGGTGTTGGCACCGACGCGCGAGCTGGCCATTCAGGTGGCTGAGGCGATGCAGAGCTACGCCAAGTACCTGCCCGGATTTCATGTTCTGCCCATCTATGGTGGACAGTCGATGGGCTTGCAGCTCAAACAGCTGGCGCGTGGGGTGCAGGTGGTAGTGGGCACGCCGGGGCGCATTCAGGACCATCTGCGTCGACGGACTCTGCAGCTCGACCGGCTCCAGGCGGTGGTGCTGGATGAAGCCGACGAGATGCTGCGTATGGGCTTCATCGACGCTGTCGAAGACATTCTCCAGCACACTCCGGAACAGCGGCAGGTAGCACTGTTTTCTGCGACCATGCCTGAAGCGATTCACCGTATAGCGCGCACCTATCTGCGCGATCCCGTTGAAATCAAGATCAAAAGTGCCACGAAAACCGTGTCTGCCATCCGCCAGCGCTATTGGCAGGTGAGCGGTACCCACAAGCTCGATGCTCTGACCCGCATCCTGGAAGTGGAAGACAGCAATGCCTGGATCATCTTCGTGCGCACCAAGACCGCCACCGTCGAATTGGCGGAACGTCTGGAGGCACGTGGTTACGCCTGCGGCGCCCTCAACGGCGATATGAGTCAGGCGTTGCGCGAGCAGACCGTCGAGCGGCTCAAATCGGGTGCCCTCGACATCGTCATTGCTACCGACGTTGCGGCCCGTGGTTTGGATGTCGAGCGCATTACCCACGTCATCAACTATGACATTCCCAATGACACGGAGGCTTACGTGCATCGCATCGGCCGCACCGGGCGGGCTGGGCGCAAGGGGGAGGCCATTCTCTTTGTGGCCCCACGCGAACGTTACCTGCTCAAGGCCATCGAGCGGGCTACTGGGCAGAGTATCGAAGCCATGCATCTGCCCAGTCTTGCCGACGTCGCCGACCGTCGGGTGGCGCAATTCAAGGAGCAACTGCTTGCTGTAATCGAGGGAGAGGACCTGGCGCCCTTCGAATCTTTGATTGCCCAATACCAGGAGGAGCACGACATTGGCTTGGGCGAAATTGCAGCGGCTCTCGCCTTTTTGGTGCAGAAGGACAGGCCGCTCTTGCCGGCGCCGGAAACCCGGCCCTCCGCAGCGCTGGACACTGCTGTGCCGTCCGCACGTCCTCGTCGCGAGCGACGTGACAGCGATGGCGAAGGCAGCAAGCGGCAGAGGCCGCAGGTGCCCCGTCGCGAATCCTCTGCTGCCGAGGGTGAGCCCAATATGCGCAGGTACCGTCTGGACGTGGGTGAGGAGCACGGAGCGCAGGTAAAGAATATTGTTGGCGCCATTGCCAATGAGTCGGGCTTGCCAAGCCGTCTGATTCGCAAGGTCCAGATTGCCAATGATCACAGCACGGTGGAGTTGCCTGCCGATCTCCACGACTCGGTAATCGAGCACTTGAAGAAGACCTGGGTCTGCGGCCGGCCCCTACAAATCCGCCCACTATCGTCTGGTGACACAGGGGGAGAGAGCTATCCTCGGCGACCAGCGGCGCGGCGCAAAACGGTTGCTGGAGAAGAGCGGCGCGTGGCGCGGCCGAGCACCCGTAAGCGCGATCGGCGGACATAAAAATACCGGCTCAGTAAACCGGGCCGGTAAGTGTTTTCCCCGCAAGGGGGAGGGCAGTTTACACTGCCCTGCGCGGGCGCATCAGGCCCGGCGGACCTTCTCGGCCTGCAGGCCTTTCGGGCCACGAGTCACTTCAAAGTTGACGCGCTCGCCTTCCGCCAGGGTCTTGAAGCCGGTGCCTTCAATGGCAGAGTGATGCACGAAGACATCTTCCTTGCCATCTTCCGGCGTAATGAAACCAAACCCCTTGCTGTCGTTGAACCACTTTACCGTACCAACCGCCATGTTACACCCCAAATAAATAAAAACAGCCGAACTGGCCAAAGCCAGTATAGGCCTTTCTTTGGCAAAAGCAAAGGAGTGTTAGTAGTGGGCGCCGAACTTGTGCTAGGCTCTGCGCAGGAAAGACCATGCTCGGAGTACTACGGATGAAACGGCGCGCAAAGTCGGTTGCACTAATCATGATGATCTTCTCTGTGTTCGCGACCTCCACTGAGGCCTTGGCGCAGGATAACAGCCAGCAAGGCAATCTCAAGGCCCCCCCGGAGTCGGCGAGCAAGAAGGCGATTTTGCAGCAGAACACCGATTTCTTTTACGACCACATCACCCTGCAATCGAGTATGTCCTATGCGTACTCCGATCAGAACACGATCAATTTGAATGGGTTTCTTGCCCTCGGTGCCATTTTTCTTGGCAACATCAACGTGAGCAAGGTCAAGTCGAGTATTTATACCTTCACGGAATCCGCCTATCTTCCCTTGGGGCGACGATTGCAGCTGGTTCTCAATGTGCCGATGGTCTATCGGCAAAGCACTTACGAGATTGGTGGCGCGGGGTATGCCAGCAATCAGTACAGTGAAGCGACGGTGACCTCTGGTGGGCCGCGCTTGGGAGATATCAGCTTTGGTGCTTATTACCAATTGGTACAGGAATCCAAGACCTGGCCGACCCTGACTGCCAGCCTCCTACTAACCGCGCCTACGGGTATAAACCCTTACGGGATCAAGTTATATCAACCAGACCCCAATAATACCAATCTGGAAGTGCCGACCAAGCTGCCGACCGGCAATGGCGTCTGGACCATTACGCCAGGCATCTCTTTCGTGTCTACCTCGGATCCTGCCATCTTCTTCGGTAGTGCCAATTATTACTACAACTTGCAGCGCAGTTTTTCGGATATCAGTACGACTGCGGATGTGGTGCAGCCCGGCCAGGTGCGCCTGGGTAATGCCTTTCAGTTCAGTCTGGGCGTCGCTTATGCCCTCAATGACCGTTTGAGTGTGAGTACCTCGTTTGCCGACCGGCTGCAGCAGCAGACCAGCGTACGTAGTCTCGGCAGCGCCTGGACCCCCGTCGTTGGCAGTGGTGCCAATGTCGGTGTCGCAAACCTTGGATTGACCTATGCGTTTACTCCGACCAGTTCCTTGATCATGAACCTCGGGATCGGCCTGACGTCCAGCGCACCGAACTTTCAGCTGACGGCGACCATTCCATATAATCTATAACGGCAGACGATGCTTGGGTGCTTTGTATGTGCGCCCCCTCCGTCTGCTCGGCACAGTGATCTTCTCGCTACCGGGGTAATCGCGACGGTATCTGAGGCCTTACTATACGAACTACATGATGCTGTATGGGGGCGGCGCGCAGAGCATGCATGACTGTCCGGTGGATAACCACATCGCGGGGGTGATTGACAAGTCTTTTCGGAACAGCAACTTCTTTCAATGCTGCACCTGACGACCTTGGGAACGCGGAAGCATTCCGCGCTGACGCCAGAGCGCACATAACACGCAAATCGCATTATCTGGACGAAAGGCTCCCCGGAGCAGTCCGTAACTCATGAGCTGCTGGAGCCACCGGCAATCCAGTACGTCGGATTTTCGACCAAAAACGTTCTTGACCTGCTGCGCGATTCCAGCAGATCAAGGAGCGATATCCAGTACACGCCGGTAGATTCCATCGCTACCGTGTCCACACCGCAGGACTTGAGCCAATCGGCCAAGGCCTCAAGATCCTCCGTGAAACCGGCAAATTCCCTTACCGGTTTCGCGATTCGCAGGGGCCGCGACATAGTGCGAGGCGCAGCCAATGTCGATGACGTCACCCAGGACCGCGCTTATATGCGGGCATAATGCTCCATTGACACATCGGTCTTCCGCAGCGCCCCGCACCTACTTTGCCATAATCGGAGACGCAGCGTGTTTCATCGGCGCGATTCGTGGCACCCAGGGCCGATTACTACGCTTATATATGGCGATTGTGACACCAGTAAATTGATTTCATTGGAATAAAACGGTCCAGGCTGTGCATGATAGAGGCGCCGATTCAGGCTTGTGTAACTTCATTGTTACATCTGAGAAATCCCTTGTAAGCACTGAGGATATCAGCTGCTTGCCGATCACGTCCTGCCGAAGCAAGGAAAACTGTGTATATGGAGGTTTACAAACACCCGCCACTGACTGCAATGTGGTTTTTTCTTAACCCTATGTTTACACGTAGATAATAATCATACGGCGCCTTTGGCACGGCCATTGCTATGGAGAGCCCAGGCAATGAAAGCTCGTTGAGGTGGGTGCCATGCAGCAACGTCTAATCTTCCGAAGAGAGTTAGCAGGAATGCTCCGCGGCATCTGCTTTGCCCTGATGCTGGCATCTGGGTCTTGTATGGCAGCAAATGTCTCCGCCCCTGAGTCAACCATTCCCGGTTGGGGTAGCACCATTCCCGGAGCGGTTGTTCCCAACAAGGTTCTCGAAACCGTCCAAGGAAAAGGAGAGGCAGTCAGTCTCCCCAGTGTTGGTCGTTCGAATGGTGTCGTCCTCTGGGACGAACTGCCCACCAGGAAAGGTGCTGGATCGGAAAACCTACAGATGGGTGCACTGAATGTGCAGACCAACAGTATGCTGAGCAATCGCTGAGGAAGAAACCGTCATGACCCGCCACCTCCCAATCATCCCCGTGTTGCTCTCCGGAGCGATCGCGATCTATGCCCAGGAAGCCTCGGCGCTGCCGCTGCCGAACACCGCACAAAGCGTCATCTCGGACAATGCCATGAGCAACGTTCTCGGTTCCACCATGACCAATCAGGCGGCTGGCAACAACAATCTGCAAGCCAACGTAGCCAACATCATCATGAGCCCTAATGGTCAGGGGGCGGGCACGATCAACGGTAAGGTCGTGCAGCAATCGGTCCAAAGCAACAGTGACGTCTACAGCGCTCAGCAGACCCACATTTCTGGAAACGCCTTTGCCAACAGCGTCGGAATTCTTGGCATTAATCAGGCGGCAGGCTCTGGGAATGCTGAGAGTAACCAGACGAGCATCGTTATGGGTGCGTTAAAGCCCGTGAGCAACCAGGCGCTATCGCAGACCTTGACTGGACCGAGCAAGCAGGCAGGGACGCAGGCTGCCAGCGTCGGGGGCGGAATTCAGAAGGTAGAAGTTGCCGCCAGCGCCTTTAGGGGCGCCGGAGGCATCGCTCAAGTCAACCAAGTTTCTGGCTCAGGCAATGCCTCGGCCAACAGTTTCGCTCTCGGGGTGGCTCCCGGAGTGATGCAGTAATGTAGTAAGCCGTGAAGTAGTCAACTCGTTTCGTTTTTCCTTCACCATAGGAGTATACCATGAACACGATCCGTAAGCTAAGCCCCATCGCCATCGCCGTTGCCGCCCTTGTGGCCGCTCCGCTGGCCTTCGCCGGTGCCGGTGTCAGCAACAGCCAGACCAGCGCCATGAATGAACAAGGCTCCATGTTCAACGCCACGGGCAACGCCGTACTCGGTGGTAACGCCGCCGCCAACGCCTCCGGCAACATCGGCATCAACGTCGCCACGGGTTCGCAGAACCAGCAGGCCAATGCCGGCGCTCTGGCTTCCAACACCAACATCGACGACGCTGCTGATTCCAACGCCAGCGTGAATGCCGGCCAGCTGGAGTTGATGGATTACGCCTGGCAGGTGATGAACGGCGCCAATGCCGTGGACTTCATCGGCAACGCTTTGCAAGGCGCTTCGGGTAACATTGGCGTGAACTTGGCCTCTGGCATTTTCAACCAGCAGGGCAACAACATGGCCGCTTCCAGCGCGGAGTATTCGGACCACGCCAATGCCAGCATCGACGCCAGCCAGGTCAGCGCCATCAATTCGACCTACAGCAACCGCAATTATGGGCATGAAGTTGGTGCCAGCAATGAGACGGGTCTGTATGGCAACGTCCTGCAGAATGCTTCTGGCAACATCGGCGTCAACGAGGCGGCCGGTATCGGCAACCAGCAGAGCAACAGCCTGGCTTTGGCCACTGCTGCCAACACTGACCACGAAGGCTATCCCATTGGTGCCACCGCCACCGTCAGTGCGTTCCAGGGCATGGGCGCCAATCAAACCATGCAGGGCAATCCCTACGCGTACTACTGGCAGTGGTCCTACGTCAACAACACCGCTGGCCTTGGTAGCAACGCGCTGGAAGGCGCATCCGGCAATATTGGCGCCAACATGGCCTCTGGCAACAGCAACCAGCAGAGCAACAACACCGCTCTGAGCGCGACCAGCAACAGCTACAATCACCAGTCCTCAACGGATTATGCGGATGCCTCTGCGGGTGCCACGCAAATGTCGCTATACAACACCACCTCGGACACCGGGGTCCAGGATAGCGCCACCGTCGACGGCAATGCCGCTGCGAATGCCTCTGGCAACATCGCCATCAACGTCGCTGCCGGTGCGCAGAACCAGCAGGAGAATGGTCTGGCCATGGCTTCTATCGCCTCAGCCAAAGCCATGGGCAACGCCTCGGCGCCGGTGGAGCAGGTCGCCTACTACAACGGTGGCACGACCTCGGGTTCGATGTACAACAGCAACGTCAGTGGCAATGCTCTTGCGGGCGCCTCGGGCAACCTCGGTCTGAACGTGGCTACTGGCAACGGCAACCAGCAGGTCAACACCCTGGCTATCGCCAGCGTGACCCACTAATCTGCTTGGTTTCTGCCACCCCTATGGGGGTGGCAGTTTTCCAGTAGTTACAGGCACTGCCGGAGACTGCCATGTGTCATTTCATTTCTTTTTATCGTAAAAATTTTATCTCCGGAATGTTCGGCATTGGTCTTCTGGCCCTTGCTCCTCTTTCTCAGGCGGCAGCTTTCGGCAACATCATTCCCGGAGCGGGCGTCATTCATGTTCCCGTGCGCAGCATGGTAGACATGCATTTTATCCATGTGATTCGCCAACACACCGATTTTTCCTGTGGCGCGGCTTCTCTCGCCACCATCCTCAAATATGCTTTTGGTCAGGACGTAACCGAAGAATCGGTCATGAAAGGCTTGTTCACGGTAAGTAATCCCGCCGTGGTAAGAAAAGTCGGATTTTCACTTTTGGACATCAAAAACTATGTAGAAAAAATTGGCTCCTCGACACATTGAGTGGGTAAGGCGGTATGATTGCTTTATGGGAAGGGCAGCGAGCTGAGGATAAGGATGGACCAAGGTAATCAACTGTTCACTCTGGCGTTGGGGTTGGTTCCGCCGTGGATGGTGGACGATGTGCGGTTCACGGTGGAGGAAAAGCGCCTGGACCTGCATGTGAACTTCCCAAGGGGTAGTCAGTTTCCCTGTCCGGTCTGCGGCCAGGACTGCCCGGTCTATGACACCCAGGAGAAGGTCTGGCGTCACCTCGACTTCTTCCAGCATGCGGCTTATCTCCATGCCCGCGTACCACGGGTCCATTGCCCGGAACACGGCGTGCATTTGGTATCCGTCCCTTGGGCGCGGGAAGGCTCGGGATTCACGCTGCTCTTTGAGGCTCTAGTCATGGCCATGGTCCGGGAGATGCCCGTGTTGACGGTCTCCCGCCTAGTGCGGGAGACGGACCAGCGACTCTGGCGGGTGCTCGATCATTACGTCGCCAAGGCCCGCGAGGCCGCGGACATGTCAGAGGTCCATTCCGTCGGTATCGATGAGACGAGCAGCCGGCGCGGCCATGATTACATCACCCTGTTTGTGGACCTCGTGGCGAAGCGCCTGCTGTTTGCCACACCCGGCAAGGATGCCGAGACTTTTGCGCAGTTCGCCGAAGATCTGCAGGCCCATGGCGGCAGCGCCGAGGCCATTACGGAGGTCAGCATGGACCTCTCGCCAGCCTTCCAAAAAGGGGCCGCAGAACACCTGCCCAACGCCCAGGTCACCTTCGATCGCTTTCACCTCATGAAGCTCGTCAATGAGGCCGTAGATGCCGTACGCAAGGGGGAAGCCCTCTCCCAACCAGACCTGAAAAAGAGCCGCTGGCTTTGGCTCAAGAACCCGGGAAAGCTCTCCGCCAAGCAAAGCGCCAGGCTCCGGGAGATCCTCAAGAACCAGAACCTCAAGACAGCACAGGCTTATCAGCTTCGCCTGACCTTCCAAGAAATCTTCACCGTCCAGAATCGCCACCAGGGCGCCACCCTGCTCAAGGCCTGGGTGGAAAACGTCAAGGACAGCGGATTACCGCCAATGGTCAAGGTCGCCTACACCGTCATGAATCACTGGGATGGTGTGCTCCGCTGGTTCGAGAGCCAGATCACCAACGGGATTCTGGAAGGCTTCAATAGCCTCCTCCAGTCCGCCAAGGCAAAAGCCCGTGGCTACCGTACCCACAAGAACTTTATCAACATGGCCTACCTGATCCTCGGTAAACTGGATCTCAGGCTACCCACATGAAACATCGAAGAACCAAAAAATTGGTCTCAAGGGTCAGGGTTATGAGGTCAAACCTTCCCAGCTGGAGGCTATCCACATTCCTGTGATCGTCCTTTTGGACTTGGGCGGTTACAAGCATTTCGTCGTCTTGGAAAAAACTACGGAGAACAAGGTATATCTGGCTGATCCAGCTCTGGGTAATCGGATCATGGAAAAAAACGTCTTTTTGAAAGACTGGAATGGAATTGTTTTTGCTGTATTCGGCAATGGGTTTGACCCCCACTCTGTTTTGCTAACACCTCCGAAACCTCCGAGTGCGCTGCGCTTGCTCCACGGCGAACTGCCAAACGTACCTTTGCAGCCAGCACATTTTGGCTATGATTTCGTTAAATATTTTTGAGGAGCATAAATCATGTACACCAGAAAATCTTTCATCTCTCTCGGAACTTCGTTGCTGGTCGGCTGCGCAACAACAGGCGCCATGGCTGGTCCTTTACCTTTTCAGGCCCCCGTTGTTGCCGATTCCATGTTGGCAAAAATGATTGGCAAAGGGGTTATTGGTGGTAAGATAGTATACTTTGGTGTGCAGATGCAGACCAATTGGACAAACTCTGCCTCGAAAACCCCTATGCAAGGCAATCTAAACATTGCCTTCAACAGCAACAACCAGGTTTTTGTTCCGACTATCACTTATTCCGTCACCAATCCCAGACTCCCCAAGGTGGCACCTGATCCCAATACGGACGTAAATGGCGCGGGTTTAAGCAATATCCACGGGGTCACGCAGGCGATACAGGTTGGGGGTCAGGAAAATGCAATCCAGAACCGCATGACCTTGAACGTGGTAAAAGGTAGACCGGACGATCTGCAAGGATCCGCTGGAAGCACTCTTGGCCAAGGAACGACCCAGGTTGGAGATGTCACGCTTACGGTACAATCTGGACAGCTGTCCATGCTGATCAACAACGGTGCCAACACCGTTCAGCAAGGTATTGGTAGCAACGGCGCCTATCAACTGGCGCAGATCGCGAGCAACGCTAACCAGATCGAGAACACCATGCACATGACGCTCGGTGTGAACCCTAGCAATAGCGCCGGCGCGCCGCAACTGCAGCAATTGCAATCCATGCTAAAAGCGAATTTTCCGACTAATCTTCCCTGAGGCCTGACCTGCATGGAAGCCGGGTCAGCAGGTATTGCTTGAGATGACTCGGGCTCTTTGGAAAGGATAGAAAAATGACAAGACCATCCCCAACGCCACCTATTGCTGGAGAGGGCGATCCACCATTTCCAGCTCTTTCAGAACCGTCGGCCACTACTGGCAATGTATTCCCCTTGCCACAGAGTGTAGCGAGCCAAACTGTCGACGAGCGGCGGAAACCCGCATGGTTCATCTACTTTCCGGTTACCGTCAAGTTCGTTGTGGCCCAGATTGGCGCGATACTCTGGGTCCTCTTTAGTTTCTGGATTGCCCTGCCTTGGATCCATAACCTGGATACTGTCATCGGGCCAATCCTGACAATCTTGATCATCGGTGGCGTCGCCATTATCCCTGGGTATATCTCCGGATTCATGCTCTTCAGCACTCTGCTTGATCGTCGGCCGCGCATTGTCTCGATTGATACCTACCCACCGATCAGTATTCTCGTGGCCGCCTACAATGAAGAGCTCGTCATCAGCGACACAATCCATTCCGTATTGCTTCAAAGCTACCCCGGAATGCACGAAATCATTGTCATTGATGATGGATCAAAAGATGCAACGGCAGAGAAAGTGAAAGCCTTCACCGATTCCCGTGTGCGTCTCATTCGGCAGCCCGTCAATGGCGGAAAGGCCAGCGCACTTAACGCGGGTCTGCAGCATGCAAAATTTGACATCGTCATCACCCTCGACGCCGATACGTATTTGTACCGCGATGCCCTGCAGAAGATCGTGGGTAGATACCTGAGTGACCCCAGTAATACAGCAGCAGTAGCCGGTGCCCTGGCCGTCCGAAACTCTCGTACCAACTGGATCACCCGACTGCAAGAGTGGGATTACTTTCATGGTATTGCCATCGTCAAGCGTGTTCAGAGTCTCTATCAAGGAACCTTGGTAGCTCAGGGAGCCTTCTCCCTCTATGAGAAAAAGGTGCTGCAAGAGCTGGGCGGTTGGGCGCCGGTGGTAGGAGAAGACATCGTATTGTCGTGGGGTATGCTGAAAAAAGGCTATCGTATTGGCTACGCAGAAAATGCGGTGGTCTTTACCAATGTTCCAGAATCATATAGACAGCTCTTTCAGCAACGACGACGCTGGGCTCGGGGTATGTTTGAGGCCGTGCGCGTCCACCCAGGCATCCTATTGCAGCCGCGCCTGACACTCCAATTTGTCTTCATCAATATGCTGTTTCCGTTTATTGACATGAGTTATATTCTCTTCTTTGTGCCTGGCGTGATTGCCGCGTTCTTTGGTTTTTTCCTGATCGCAGGCCCGATTACGCTTTTACTAATTCCGCTGGCAGCACTTAATAATTTCGTCATTTACTTTGTGCAATTACGGATGTTTCAAAGTCGTGGCCTGAAAGTGCGTCGTAATATTCGCGGGATGTTTTTGTATGTTTTCTTTTCCCAGCTACTGATGAGTCCTGCCTCCATTGCTGGATACGCTTCGGAAGTGCTGCGTCTCAGCAAAACCTGGGGGACCAAGTGAGCAGGAAAGCAGAGATACTGATAATTATAGGAAGTGTTTTTTGCACGGGGTTTTTTCAGGCAGCCTTCGCCGCTTCGGATGATCCAGGAGAGCAAATACGGAAGGGTCGACAGGCGCTGCAGGAAAACCACCCACAAAGAGCCCTAGACGCCTTCCAGTTGGCACTCAAAAAGATTGACGAGCATCCCGTTCGCTACGCCTCCGACCGCCTGGCGGCCCTTTCAGGAAAAGGCTATGCAGCGCTTTGGCTAGGAAATGATCATCAGGCATATCGCGCTTACGCACAGGCGTTTCCTCTCGCGAAAGTGCCGAGTGATCGCAAGGTAGTCAGTGTAGGCTTGGCGCGGGCACTCATTGCCAATGGCCGACCGATCGAAGCCTTCAATATCACTCAGCCATATCGGCAGCACCCTCCGGTCGCCTTGCAATCAGCCATTGCTGCCAATCTGCTGGACTGGAATGTCATGGCCAAACAAGATCTGGCCCTTGCCGCCCCTGCAGGCCACTATGTCGGGCCTGATTGGGAGGCTCGTCTATACCGCATCACCAATAATTATGTCGATTTTGCCTTGCAGCCCAAAATCCGCCTAGGCTTTCACTATAGCAGCGACATCGACAGCAACATCAATCAAATCTATTCTGCCGATGCGTTTTGGCCAGGTCGGTGGCTAAGCCGAAAAGGACTCAATCCTACCTTCTGGCAGGTCGGATTTCAGCAGACGCAGGTTGCTGATCCTAGTGGTCAGGTGGGTCTGAGTGCTATTCGTGCCGGTTGGTCGGCTATTCCCTCAAAGGATTGGCGATATTCCATCTTGGCGGGTCTAGGGACTTCCGGAAAAGGATGGACCTATGCTTCACTGCATGCCAGTACCCTCTATCAGCCCAGCGATAGCTGGGGGTTAGACGGCAGCGCAGACCGTGAACTGGTACGTACCTTGGGCGCGGTGCAAAACCAAATCTTAGTCAACACGTTGAGCGTAGGCGGATTTGGTCGACTGCGCGATCTCGGCACCTTAAGCGCAGCCTATTTCCATCAGTCTTTCTCCGACGACAACCAGCGCAATGGCGTGGTCGTCCGCTTGACTCCAGAATTCTTGACTCTAGGTCGTTGGCCCATCGCTCTGGGGATCCAAGGCTACTACCGTCAGTTCGAGAGTAGCGTAGTTCCATACGCCGGTTATTTTAATCCCCAAAATTATCGGGAAGCATTGGCGTATCTGATCTATGTCCAAAAATTTTCGCCATACTGGACTCTGCGCTTCTATTCGGGATTTGGGTCACAGACGATTGATGGCGTGACGTCGGGAGTACAGGATTATTATGGCACCCTAACCGGCTTAATTTCTCCCTACTGCTCTGTTTCCCTGACTGGAGGTTACAGCAACATAGCCAATGTCTACGGAGGCGGTCCAGGCTACCATCGCAGCTATTTTGGCGGGGAGATTTCCATTCCCTTTTGAGTCTGTGTTGCCCCAGCCACAAGCAATCCGTGCGACAGGAGATGCGTTCAGATTATCGGAGATCGTCGTAGTCAATTGGAAATTGGGCGCGCTCGACTTCAGCCCAATACCAAGATTCATGATCAAATTGACCCTTCCGGCGATTGGACAGGCTACCGCGAAGGCCGCATCTAACCTGACCTACTTCTGTCTTACCGTAAGTCTGGTGCCAACAAACTGCGATTATCTCGGCCGGGGTCATACGGCGCGCTTTTTGGCTGACATGCTGTTCGAGCTTTACCATAACGATCGTTTCGTGAACCGTTTGGATCTGGACAGACCCGATCCTCTGACGGGGTCGTGTTCAAGAAGCTATCTGTATTGCAGCCGTTACAGATCAGAGAGATGCAGCAGCCTGGCGCAGCGTCCAAAAAGTGGCTAGCTGTTTGGTTTTACAAATGAAAGTGGATGGAAGAGGAGTTTGTTACGTGTTCGTAACAGTGCTTGGGAAGTCATCGTACTACATTGATTCTCAAAAGTACGTTCGCGTAACAGGGGAGTTGTCGAGGGCTATCGATCCTTCTGCCCGGGTGGGGTGATGCCATGTTTCTCCATCAATCGATAGAGGGAGACACGGGAAATCTGTAACAATTCCGCAGCGCGGGTGATGCTACCAAGACTTTGCGCGACGGCCGCCTTTATGGCATCCCGCTCGGCCGCATCTCGAGCCTCCGACAGACTGACCCTTGCTCGTTGGTTCTGTCGACGCTCCAGACCGAGGTCCTCGGCGTTGATGAGAATCTTGTCACACATCACCATGGCACGACGTACCCGATTGATCAGTTCACGAATGTTCCCAGGCCAGGAGTAGCTATTCATGATTTGCAAGGCATCTTCGCTAAAGCCCTTGACACGTTGGCCGCGCTCGTCAGCGAAGCGATGGAAGACATAATTGGCCAAGAGCGGGATGTCTCCTTCGCGAGCTCGCAGTGGAGGCATGAGAATCTGCAATACGTTGAGACGATAGTATAAGTCCTGTCGAAACCGCCCGCCTTTGATTGCCTCCTCCAGATTGACATGGGTTGCCGCAAGTACACGAACATCGACACGAATTTCGTCCTTGCCGCCTACCCGGTGAATGGTTTGTTCTTGCAGAAAGCGGAGAAGATTTACCTGCAGATCGAGAGGCAGATCGCCGATTTCATCAAGAAACAGGGTGCCGCCATTGGCGGCTTCAATGCGACCAATTTTCCTTTCTGTCGCGCCAGTGAATGCGCCTTTTTCATGCCCAAACAGTTCCGACTGAATCAGGTTGGCGGGGAGAGCGCCGCAGTTGACAGCAACGAAAGGACCGTCCTTGCGAAAGGATCGTTCGTGAATGGCTCGGGCCGTCAATTCCTTACCAGTACCACTTTCACCAGTGATCAGGACGGGTGCATCAGTTGCTGCCACCTTGCGAATGTCTTGATAGACCTTTTGCATCTGTTTGCTGGCGCCAACCATTTGCTCTTCTGTGGTTGCGGAGTTGACGTCGGAGGTGAACAGGGCTTCTCGGGAGATCTCTGCCATGCCCGCAGCGTGTCCTAGCATGACGAGGAAACGTTGCGGGTCAATGGGAGTGGTGTGGTAATCGTAAAAGGCACTACCAATGAGTTGCCGTATAGCCAGTTGGTTGAGCAGCTCTTTCTCTACCAGGGCCAGCCAACGGATGTTTTCATTTTGCGCAATCAGTCGCAGCAGATGCTTTTGCCATTTTACCGCGTCGACATCCTGCAGCACCAAAATACCAACCGAGGGTTGCTGCTTGCGCAGCGCCGCCGATACTTCGTCGATATGCCGAAACGGCAGGAGGATCCATTCTTGGGCGCTGAGGAGTTCTCGTGCTGGCGCAATTACGTCTTCGGGACCGAGGTATAGGGCGACTCGACGAAGAATACTCGATTGCACAACCTCTGTGTCTCCTGCTGCCATGCCATTCCCCGTTCGAGTGTTTTCCCAAGATTAGCCCGAGCTTGCACTGGATACAACCGCCTGTAGAGAGCCTTCCAGCGATCCTAAAAATTCTGTGGATCCACGTCCAGGCTCCAGCGCACTCGCCGCGATTGGGGCAACTTGCCGAGTGGATCCACGACGCGAGACAAGGCACGGTGGAGCGCAGAGCGGCTTTTGCCCTCGAGCCATAGGTAGGCACGGTGATAGCCAGCGCGGCGTTCGAGCAGAGCCGGAATCGGACCGCTGCACTCCAATTCCGGGCCGATGCAGGCGTGTGCCGCGCATAAAAAGGCATAGACGGGCTCTGCACGTTGCGCCTCGGCCTGCAGCAGGGCGAGGGCGCGAAAGGGGGGCAGGCCTGCCTGCTGGCGTTCGCGGAGTAGTTGGGTTGCCGCGGTGGCGTACGCGCCACCTTGCAGGGCAAGCAGCAAGGGATGTTCCGGAAGATGCGTTTGCAGGATCACCCGTCCCGGAGTGTCGCCGCGGCCAGCACGACCGGCCACCTGGATCACCGTCTGTGCCAAGCGTTCCGGGGCGCGAAAGTCGGCGCTGTACAGCCCCTGGTCCACATCCACGATTCCCACCAGGCTGACGTCGGGAAAATGGTGACCTTTGCTGAGCAGTTGCGTGCCCAGCAAGATGGCCGGTCGAGTGTGCAGGATCTGTTGCAGGCGCTCCGCCAATTGTTTAGGGCTATGCACCTCGTCGCGGTCGATACGCAGCAGGGGCACGTCGGGAAAGCGCTCTCGCAGAAAATCCTCGAGGCCTTCCGTGCCCATGCCAATGCCAGTAATTTCGCTGGCACCGCAATTGGGGCATTGCGCCGGAACGGGTGCCTCCAGCCCGCAATGATGACAGCGCAGACGTGCCTGACGTCGATGCCAGGTCAAAGGTGCCGAGCAGCGGCGACAGTGGGGAACATGGCCGCAGGCATGGCAGAGCAGGGCCGGGGCATAGCCGCGTCGATTGAGAAAAAATAACGCCTGTCGACCACTGGCCAGGGTTTCTGCGCAGGCGCTCAGAAGGACGGGATCCAGCCCCGCCAATAGTCGCTTTTTGCGCAGGGGCAAGATCTCGATTGGCGGGAGTTGCCGAGCGCTGGCGCGTTCGCTCAGACGCAGGTCGCGGTAGCGGCCAAGTTGACGGTTGTGCAGGCTCTCCAGGGACGGCGTGGCGGAACCGAGAACGATGGGAAGGTCCTCGAGTTGCGCGCGGCGTAGGGCCAGATCGCGGGCAGAATAGAGCCAACCGCTCTGCTGTTTGTAGGAGGGATCGTGTTCTTCGTCGACGATCAACAGCGCCGGTTGTAAGAGCGGCACAAAAACGGCCGAACGCGTGCCGATGACGATGGCGATGCGGCCCTGACGCGCCTGCGTCCAGACCCGCAAGCGTTCAACGTCGCTCTGGCCAGAATGGTAGACGGCGACGCGATCCGCCCCAAAGCGCTCAGCACAGCGCCCCTGGGTCTGGGCGATGAGCCCGATTTCCGGCACCAGGAACAGCACCTGTTTTCCCGCCGACACCAGCGGTTCCATGGCCTGCAGATAGACCTCGGTCTTGCCGCTGCCGGTGACTCCATCGAGTAAAAAAGGCTGAAATGCCGAGGCCGCACGGATCGCGGCGACTGCGCTGGCTTGCTCGGGGTGGAGGCAAAGCGGCGACTCCCGAATCTGAAAAGTGGGCGGGGCCTCTTCTATCCATCCGGCCGCAAGGAACTGACGCAGACGCTGGCGATCGCTAGTGCCGAGTTCCGAGCTGGCCACACTGCCTTCGCGCAAACGCTGGAGAAGGTCGATTTGCCGTGCCCCCAGACCCTTCTCCGATGGGCTGATGTCAGCCCGCAGGCGCCAGGTCGTGGGCGTGAACTCGGGGAGGGGATGCCCTCGACAGAGCCGCGCCGGCAAAGCAGTTTCCCAGACAGCCCCAAGAGGGTGGTGATAATAGTGGCTGCCAAACTCCAGCAAGGCCTGCAGGGGGCTGGGGAGCAGGGGCTCGCAATCCAGGACGCTGCTGACCTCCTTGACGAGGATATCCTGCGGACAAGCACTTGGGCCAATCGCGATAGCGATGCGCTCCCCTCGGCCAAAGGGCACGCGCAGACGGCAGCCAGACGCAGGCAGGGGAAGGGCGCAACGATAGGTGAAGGTTTGCGGCAGGGGGCCGAGGATAACAACTTTGATACAGGGCGTTTCACGATTCATGAGTTTCCCACAATTTCTGTGGATAAGTCTGTGCAGGAAATGGGTCCAACTGCGCAAAGAGCCTGAGCCATTTACCTTTTTTTCCGATGCCTAAAAAGTAGGCGTTTTTAACTCATTGTTTAGTAAAGTAATTTTTCTGCCGCGCGCTAACTGCTTGATTCTTGCGTGTCAGCGTCAGTACATGGCTAGACTGTGTATAAGTGATCCTTGATTCTTCCTTCAGGCATGACCGAGAGAGGCTGCCAGTCCCCAGAAAATCCATAATCCCACCCAATTGTTATGCAGAAAAGCGCGAAAGGCCTTGTCGCGATCGCCATCGAGAAGACTCTGTTGGTAGAGAAACAGCACTGCGCTGCCGGCCAAGCTGAACCAGTACGGCCAGTCAAGCTGCAGCTCCAGACCGATGACCGACAGAATGGCCAGCATGACCACCTCGAAAGCCGCAATGGCAAGCCAGTCGAAGCGTCCGAACAAGATGGCGGTGGAGCGAATCCCGGCGCGCAGGTCATCGGGCCGGTCGGCCATGGCATAGGCGGTATCATAGGCAATCACCCAGCAGGCATTGGCGAGCATCAGCCACCAGGCCATGGCCGGTACACGCTCCTGCACTGCCGCAAAGGCCATGGGAATGCCAAAGGAAAAGGCAAGACCCAAAAAGGCTTGAGGTAGATGGGTGAAGCGTTTGAACAAGGGGTAGGCGGCACTGATGGCCACGGCAACGATGGCGAGATAGAACACCTGGAGATTCAAAAACGGCAAGAGTGCGGCCGCCAACAGGCACAACACAAAAAACAGCAGCAATGCTTCCCGGGCGCGAACCTTGCCACTGGCTAGGGGCCGGTTACGGGTGCGGGCGACCTGGCGATCGAAGTCGCGGTCGAAATAGTCGTTGATGACGCAACCGGCTGAGCGCATCAGCCAGGTTCCCAGGGTAAAGATTAGGAACAGCGCCAATGGTGGCGTGCCGCCGGCTGCCAGCCATAACCCCCAATAGGTGGGCCAGAGCAGGAGCAAGGTGCCGATGGGGCGATCGATGCGCATCAGCGCCCCGTATGCCGCCATACGGCTACGCCAAGCGCGGTTCATCGGCCTCGCCCGCGCCAGCGCGGCAGGTCGGGCAGGAGATGCTCTTCTACCCAGACCCGTCGCGCCCCGCGCTGCAGTATAGAGCTGCGCCGCCAGCGCCGGCGCTGACCAAAGGCAGGGGTGACCTCGATCTGGAGCGGACTGCGTTGCAAGCGTCGATGCCGGAATAGAGTATTGCCAATAGGACGGCTACCATGACGGGTAAGGGGCTGCAGCCCTTGGCTTATGGCGCGCAAGGGAAAACTAGAGCGGGCCCAGATGGCGGGTTTTTGCGGATCGGGACCATGAAGCTCCACCTCTCGCCAATAGACCCAGGCCAAGCGATTCAGGCCAAGAGCGCGACGCTCCCGGGGATGGGGGCGGGCACGACCACAGCCGAGCACCCGCGCGCGGGGCCACTCTGCTGCATCGTAGGCGCGACGCAAGGCAGCGGTGAGGGAGGCGGGAAGACATAACCAAGGCCAGAGTGTCCGGGCAGCGTGGTTACGGTGGCGACGCGAAGGGATCATGGACTGCCATGATCCGGCCTTTGCTTGAGGTGGTCAATCGCCAAAGTGAAAGCAATCGACTCGTGCCGGCGGCAGGTTGCGCCATACATAGCTGGCTCGCTGATGGGTAAATTTGCCGCTCAGGCCTGCACAGGAATGTAGGGGGTGATAGGTAAACTGGATGAAGGCGGTACCACGCCGCGCACACTTCGGGACTTCCGCCAGAATACGTCCGACGATATTCGGTGGGATGGTACGTAGGGGCAGACTGGAAACGATGGCGCGCACCGGCGAGCGATCGCTAATCAGGGAGGCCAGTTCAGCGGCATCGCCATGAATGACCTCCACCCCGGGGAATTCCTGCCGCAGGTGCTGTACCATGTTGGCAGAGCGCTCAATCAGAATGAGATCGGTTTTGGCGATGCCGCCTTCGAGCAGGGCGCGGGTCACCGGGCCGAGTCCCGGTCCGAGCTCGACCACTGCACCCTCGCCAGCGGGTACCAGCTCAGCCATGCGTCGGGCGAGAAATGGGGAGCTGGGAAACAGCGCACCGATACCGCGGGGATCGCGAAAAAATTCCCGGGTGAAGTGCCAGAATCCGGTATTTTTTTGCTGCGTCTTCATGCCCATAACGTTTCCTGTCCAGCGCGGGTGCCTTGCTCCAGCGCCCGGGTATGCGGTATTTTCTCCTACAAGCCTAGCAGGAAGAGGGGAAGCACGGCAGAGTCACTATACTTAACTTTAACGAAAGTCTTTTGGGCCATCTGCCTCGGGAGTCGCCAATATGTCCGAAGCCCTCGGGAATTCACCGCGTTTCGTCAGCAATCTCACCAAGAATACCTTGGCCTTGGTTTTGGCGGGTGGGCGGGGTAGCCGCCTCGGCCCCCTGACGGATTGGCGCGCCAAACCTGCCGTACCGTTTGGTGGGAAGTTTCGCATCATCGATTTCTGCCTTTCCAACTGTATCAACTCCGGTATTCGCCGAGTAGGGGTGTTGACCCAATACAAGGCCCACAGTCTGATTCGTCATCTGCAACTCGGTTGGGGCTTCCTGCGTGGCGAATTCAGCGAGTTCATCGAGCTTCTTCCGGCGCAGCAGCGCATGAATACCGGCTGGTACAAGGGTACCGCCGACGCCATCTTTCAGAATATCGATATCCTGCGGGCGCATCGTCCCCGCTATGTGATGGTCCTCGCCGGCGACCACATCTACCGCATGGATTATGGCCAGATGCTGGCTGAACACGTGCAGAGTCAGGCGGATATGAGCGTGGCCTGTATCGAGGTACCGCTGCAGGAGGCCCGCTCCTTTGGCGTCATGTCGGTAAACCACGAGGATCGCATCGTCGGTTTCACGGAAAAGCCCGAAAATCCGACCCCGTTGCCCGGCCATCCCGAAAAGGCATTGGCCAGCATGGGCATCTATGTTTTCAATACGGACTTCCTCTACGAACAGCTGATTCGTGATGCCGATGATCCACACTCCAGCCACGATTTTGGCAACGATCTGATCCCCTACATGATTTCTCGCTACCGGGTGATGGCCCATCGCTTCCGCCACAGTTGTGTGACCACCGGCATGGGCGGCTCCGACAGTCATCGCTGTTATTGGCGCGATGTTGGTACCATCGATGCCTACTGGGCCGCCAACATCGATCTTGTGCATGTGACCCCGGATCTCGATCTCTACGATAGCCGCTGGCCAATCTGGACGTATCAGGAACAGCTGCCACCGGCCAAGTTTGTCTTCGACGATGATGGTCGTCGCGGTGTAGCCCTCGATAGCATCGTTTCTGGCGGCTGTATCATCAGTGGTGCGACGGTCCGGCGTTCGCTGCTGTTCTCCAATGTGCGGGTCAATGATGGTCACACCCTGATCGAAGATTCGGTCATTCTGCCCAATGTGCGACTGGGCGAGGGCGCGCGGCTGCGCCGGGTGGTGGTGGACAAGGGCACGGTGATCCCCGCGGGTTTGGTCGTGGGGGAAGACCCGGAAGAGGATGCGCGGCGTTTTCATCGTACGCCCAACGGCGTGACCCTGATCACCCCCGAATCTCTCGGACAGCAGCTACACTTTGTGCGGTAGCCGCATGACGCCAGCGCGCTCCCTGCACGTCGTCTTCTGCTGGCACATGCATCAGCCGGATTACCGGGATGCCCAAGGGACATATCGCTTTCCCTGGACCTATCTGCACGCCTGCAAGGACTACGTCGATATGGTCGCGCATCTGGAGGAAAATCCTCTGGCGCGGGCGGTATTCAATTTCGTTCCGGTGCTGGTCGAGCAGCTCGACGACTATGCCGAGCAGTTTCGCACGCGCCAGTTTCGTGATCCTCTGCTGTGGGCCTTGGCCACCCCCGACCTGAAGACCCTTGCCCTGGCAGACCGGCACAGCATACTCGACCAGTGTTTTCGTCTGGACCCTGAGCACATGCTCAATCCCTTTCCCGCCTACCGGCGTCTCTTCGACCTTTGGCAATTCATCCGGCAAGACGCTGCGGAGATGGGCGATTACCTCTCGGTACAATATCTCGCCGATCTCCTGGTCTGGTATCACCTGGCCTGGACCGGCGAGACCCTGCGCCGAAAAAGTGCAACGATCCAGAAGTTGATGGCCAAGGGCAGCGGCTTCTCGGCCGCCGACCGCCTGGCGCTGCTCGACTGTCTGGGTGCGACCGTTGCCGGCCTGTTGCCGCGTTATCAGGCTCTGGCGCAGGCGGGCCGGATCGAGCTCTCGAGCACGCCGTACCAGCATCCGATTGCCCCGCTGCTGCTCGACTTTCGGGCAGCCCAGGATGGGCTGCCGGATGCGCCATTGCCCGAGAGTCCGCAATACCCGGGTGGCAAGGAACGAGTACAGTGGCAATTGCGGCAGGCGCTGGCGAGTCATCGCCAGCATTTTTCCGCGCCTCCCCGGGGAATCTGGCCGGCCGAGGGGGGGGTTTCCGCAGAGTTTGTGGAGTTGCTGGGAGACGAGGGATTGCAGTGGACGGCCTCCGGGGAGGGTGTCCTCGGGCGCAGCCTGCATCACTCCTTTCCGGATCGCTCTCCCGCCCAGGGACGGGCAGCGTACCTGTATGGCGCCTATCGCTCGACCCCCCAGGGACCGCATCTGTTCTTCCGCGATGATTCCCTCTCGGATCGCATCGGCTTCGACTACAAGACCTGGTCCGGGCATGACGCGGCCACGGACTTCGTACAACGCTTGGAAGCGATCTGGCGCGATACCGAAGATCAGCCGGCGCCGGTGGTCAGCGTCATTCTCGATGGCGAGAATGCCTGGGAGTACTATCCCTACAACGGCTATTATTTTCTCAGCGAACTCTACCGTCTCCTGAGTAACCACCCGCACATCCAGCTCTGTACCTTTGCCGACTACGTGCGCGATCACGGCGATACCGCCAAGGCCCTGCCCAAGCTCGCAGCGGGTAGCTGGGTCTATGGAAATTTCAGTACCTGGATTGGCGACCCGGCAAAGAATCGGGCCTGGGATCTGCTTTGCCATGCCAAGGAGGCAGTGGACCGCAAGATCGGCAGCTTTTCTGTTGAGCGCCAGGAAGCGATTCGCCAACAGCTCGCTCGTTGTGAGGGGTCGGACTGGTTCTGGTGGTTTGGCGACTACAACCCGGGTGATGCCGTACGGGATTTTGATGGCCTGTACCGCGATCACCTGCGGCAACTCTACGATTTGTTGGAGCAGCCAGCGCCAGCGGAACTCGATCAAGCCATCAGTCACGGCGGCGGCAGCGCCGAGGCCGGTGGTACCATGCGCCGTGGCCACACCTGAGGAAAGCAAACGATGCCCGATGCCCTGTCCCTGCTGTTTGGAGTCCATGCCCATCAACCGATCGGCAATTTTCCCGAGGTCGTCGACGACGCGGTAACGCGCTGTTACCACCCGTTTTTGCAGGTGCTTGATCGCTATCCTGACTTTGTCTTTGCCTTTCATAGCAGTGGCTGGTTGTTGGGCTACCTGGCCGAACGACATCCCCAGACCATGGAGCTCCTGCGCAGTATGGTGGCGCGTGGCCAGGTAGAGTTGGTAGGGGCTGGCGATACCGAGCCGGTGCTGGCTGCAATTCCGTATATCGATCGCATCGAACAATTGCAGTCTATGAGTCACCGGCTACAGGAAGAATTTGGACAACGCCCGGAAGGTGCCTGGCTGACGGAGCGCGTCTGGGACCCCTCGGTGGTTCCGGCGCTGGTCGATTCGGCCATTCGCTATGTCGTGGTCGATGACTACCATTTTCTTTGCGCGGGACTGGAAAGAGACGAGCTCGGCAGTTTCTATCGTACTGAGGAGAATGGCCAGAGTATCGATGTCTTCCCCATCTCCGAGGCACTGCGCTACCGCCTGCCCTTTTCTGAGGTGGCGGATGCCATTGCCTTTCTCCATGCGCTAGGCGCGCAACAGCCAGGTAGCGCGGCGATCTATTTCGATGACATCGAGAAATTCGGCCTCTGGCCGGAAACCTACAACTGGGTCTACGAGCGCGGCTGGCTGGCGCAGTTTATCGAGGGCGTACTTGCCTTGGAGAGCATCAAAACGCAGCATTTTGCCGCCTACCGAAAGACCCGGCGCCCGCGCGGCATGATTTACCTGCCGACGGTGTCCTACAGTGAAATGAACGAATGGACCCTGAGCCCTAATGTGGCGCGGGAGTATGAACGCTTCTTGCAGCAGGAACGTGATGCGGGGCGTCTGGATGCGCGCAAGGCCCTCATCCGCGGGGGAATCTGGAAAGGCTTCCTGCATCGCTATCCGGAATCCAACTGGATGCACAAGCGCATGTTGCAGCTGTCCGCACGTTTTCATGCCCTGCCCAAGCGACGCCAGTCTGAGGCCCTGCGTGCCGATCTGCACGCGGCGCAGGCCAACGATGCGTACTGGCACGGGCTCTTCGGCGGCATTTATCTACCGCATTTGCGGCGTGCCGTGCACCATCACCTGACGCGTCTGGAGGCAGGGCTCGACCAAGTGCGCAAACGGCCTGCGATGATCTGGGAAGATGTCGATCTCGATGGCCGCGAAGAGTGCTTCTATCATGACGCGCAGATGCAGATCGTGCTACATCTGCCGTACGCCAGCATCCAGGAGTGGAATCACTACCCGAGCGAGCATGACTTTGCCGATACCCTGGCACGCCGCGACGAGGCCTACTATGACAAGATCCGCCAGGGAGAAGGCGCGGCAGAGTCCGAGAATGCTGGAGGCATCGCCTCTGCCCATGACCGGGTCAGTTTCAAGACCGTCATTCATGCGGACGATCTGCTTTTCGATGATCTCCCCTGTCAGAGCTTTGTCGATCACCTAGGCGGCGAGGCGCTGCATTATCAAGCTATTGCTGAGGCGAAGACGCCGCGGTTTCTGGCCCGACACGAGACCTGGGAACTCGAAAAATCCTTTGCTCTGCGCAACGGTTGCCTATCCGTGCGCTACGCCGGCAAAGCAACAAAAGATGCCGCGACGACGTTCTCCACGCGCATCTATCTGGCCATGCCGAGTTGTGATGGACCGGCGGGCTGCTTGTCTGTGGATGGAGCCGTTGTCGGGGGCTTCGCCGCGGAGCTCTCCGGTACTGCACAGAAATTTCGTCTCGATGACGCGGTGCTGGGTGGCAGTGTCGAGATTCTGCTTCCCGGTAAGACGGCCTGGCGGGCCTGGCCACACCGGACGGTTTCGCAGTCCGAGGCCGGCTTTGAAAAAATCATGCAGGCTTGGGTGCTGGAGCTGACTTGGTCGGCCTTTGGCGAGGAATTTTCTGCCTCGTTGCAAATCCAGGTGGGGCGCGCATGAGTGCTTGGTATCTCGGGGTGGATGTGGGTGGCACCAACCTGCGCTTTGGCGTTTTTGACGGTGCACAATGTGTCGCCAGCTACCGCACGGAACTGAATCTGCGGGAGCGCTGCGCCCGGGCCGGAGAGGCAGGCGCGGCGCAGCAGTTGGTATTGGAGGCCCTTGCCAGTGGCTATCATCGCTTGCGCGAGCAATGTCCGCAGATCGACGGAGTGGGGGTAGCCTTTCCGGGTTTTGTCACCGCCGATGGGGTGCTGCGGCAGTCACCCAATATCCCACATCTCGAAAATTTTGCTCTGGAAGCACAGCTCAGCGAGCAGTTGCAGGTGCCAGTGCTGCTCGAAAACGACGCCAATGCGGCGGCCTTTGGCGAGTTCTGGTCGTTGCGCCAGGATCATCCCGAAATCCAGTCTTTAATCTACGTTGGGCTTGGTACCGGCGTGGGGGGGGGGTGGATCCAGTCCGGGCGCCCGTGGCGGGGGGAAGACGGAGCGGCCATGGAGATTGGCCATCTTATCGTGGTCCCAGGTGGACGGCGTTGCGGCTGTGGCAACCAGGGCTGCCTGGAACAGTACGCCTCGGCGCAGGGGCTGGTGTCGAGTTATCTGGAATACACCGGCATGCCGGCGGATCCCAAGATCATCGCCCAGCTCGCGCAGGACCAGAATCCCGGGGCATTGCGGGCGTTCCAAACCTTGGCGGAGCATCTCGGGCAGGGCTTGGCGCACGTGGTCAAGGTGCTGGACTCTCGCCAGATTCGGGTAGGCGGGGGCCTGAGTGCCGCCTGGGATTGCTTCGGCGAAGAGCTGTGTCGGCAACTGCGCAGCAACATGATTCCGGCACTGCAGGACACCGTCGAAATCGCCGCCGGTAATGGCGATGACCAGGCCGGTATGCGCGGCGCTGCCCTGCTCGCTCGGGAAGTTCTGGCCGCCTGATGCGGATTGGTGTTTTTGACTCGGGCCTCGGTGGTCTGAGTACTTGGCTGGCCTGTACCCGCTATCTTCCAGATGCGGAATATTTCTTTTTTGCGGATACCGTCAACGCGCCTTACGGTGATCGTAGCGCTGTGGAGGTGCAGGCCTTTACGGAGGATGCCTACCGGCGCTTTTTGCAGCTCGATGTCGATGCCCTGGTGATCGCCTGCAACACCGCCACCAGTGCCGCCGCAGCACCACTGCGCCAGTACGCGTCCATGCCCATCATCGGCATCGAGCCCGCCATCAAGGTCGCTCTGCAGGAAAGCAGGGGGGAAGTGCTGTTATTGGCAACCGAGCTTACCGTGCGTGGCGCCAAGCTCGACAAACTTCTACAGCTTTGTGATCCAGAACGTCGGGTGCGGGCGCTGGCCTGTCCGGGCTGGATGGAGATCATCGAGGGGCAACAAGCGGATTGGCGTGAGCGCGCCAGCGAATATTGGCAGGAAAAGATTGCCGCACACGCCAGGAACGCCACAGCGCTGGTGTTGGGCTGCACCCACTACTGTTGGCTACGCGACGAAATCTCGGTGTGGTCTGCTGGAAACGCCATCTTTGACGGCAACGACGGAGTAGCGCGACAGCTCTACCGACTCTTGTTGCGCCGCGAGCCGCCGGCGGCCGCCAGCCATACCGACCTGCTGACCCTCCACTTTGCCGCGTCGGCTGATGCAGACCAGAAAATGGCTGCTGCGCAAAGGCTCCTGCAGGGCGCGGGAGTACGCGCCCGAATCCTGCCCTTTTAGTTGAGGGTGATGCCTTTCTCGCCGAGGGTCACATTGTACTTCTTGGCTTGCGCTTCCCCCTGGGCGTAGGAGAGCTTGGCCAGCTCCTCTGCATGCTGTGCCTTGGCGACCGCCTCATCATATTTGCCGGCCTTTTCTGCGGCCTCCGCCTCTTTGAGGAATTTCGGAGTATCCAACCACTGGTAATGAATGCTTTCGGCCTTGGCCATGGCCGCTTGAGCAGCGCTGATGGCCTTCTGGGCGTCACTGGCATTGGCGGCAAAGGCGATACTGCTGCTGCAGAGCAGGGCGGCACAGGCAAAGGTGCTGACAAGGAACGGCTTCATGATCTACTCCTCTTCGGTAAAATCTTGCATTGAAGAAAGCAAAAAATGTTCCGTTTCCTTGATCCGCGCGTATGCTGGCTGACGTTGCCGGCGCTGCCCCGATCGGACCGCTCGCCACCGCACCAGAAGTCCCGAAAGAGCCATTCATAGGGAACCCAGCAGCACGAAGAGGGCGTGGATGAGCAGTCCGAGCAGCAGACCCACCACCGTGCCATTGATACGAATGTATTGCAGATCGCTGCCAATACCTTCCTCCAGGACACGGATCATGTCTGCCATTGGCCAGGCGCGGATGGTATCTTCGATATGCTTGGTGAAGCTTTCCTGTACCGTGGGTAGCAGGCGGCGCGCGCTTTCTTCCACGTAGCCGTCGATCGCTTGGCGCAGCTGTGGCTGGGTATCGAGCAAGTCGCCAAACCAGCCTGCGCCCTTGTGCAAGAGCTGTCGACTGCGCGACGGGGACGCCTGCAGGTCCTGCAACAGCCATTGCTGCAGGTCGTTTACCACTCGGGCTACGTAATCGCGCGCCGCCGGATGCGCGAGCAGCCCTTCCTGCCAGCGGCGGATGCGTGCCTGCAGCCTCTGATCCTGCTGTAGGCGCAGGAGACTTTCTTGGAGCCAACGATCGAAGGCCTGGCGCTTGGGGTGTTCGGGGTCCTGATGGATCTCGCTCAAGGTTTCCTGTGCCGCGCGCACCAGATTGCGGGCGAGATTGCGACTGAGGGTGGCGGGGTCGACGACCGCGCCGAGCCAGGAAAACAGCGTGGGATAGGCGCGTTGCAGCAGTCTCTCGATTTGCTCCGCCAATTCTTCTTGCACGCTTTCCTGCGTGAGCCAGTCATCGAGGCGGGCGATGGCGTCGCTGAGCAGGGCCTGGTGGCGGCCATCTTCCGTCAGGAGTTGCAGAAGCTGTGCCGTCCAGCGCGACAAGTCCAGTTGCCGTAGCTGTGCCCCCAGACTCTTGGCGAGACTCTGACGCAAGGGCTCCAGTTGCGCCAGTTGCAGGGCGCGATAGACGAGCTGTTGCACCTGTTCGGCAAAAAGCGCGCGATTTTTCGGTCGACGTAGCCAGGAAGCCAGTCCACTTGCCAGGGAATAACGTTGGACGAGGCGTAAGATGGCGTCTTCCTGCAGAAAATGCTCGCGGATGAACTCCGCCAAACGCTGCGCCAACTGGTCCCGCCGGCGTGGCAGGATGGCGGTGTGCGGGAAGGGAATTCCCAGGGGATGGCGGAACAACGCTACCACTGCGAACCAGTCGGCAAGGGCGCCGACCATGGCCGCCTCGCTAGCGGCTAGCAACCAAGCGTAGGCCCCTTGCCCATTCTCCAAAGAGGCCCAGACAAAAAGCGCGAAGGCGAGCAGGAGAAGGGCGAGTGCCCAGCGTCGATTCCGGCGCAAGCGTTTGCTGGAAGTCTGACTTTGCATGCGCCAAGCATAGCACTGTCCTCTCTTGCCCGGGCATTGGCCTTTCTGTCATTGTGAGCGGGAGCAGACAGGAGCAGGGAATGGAAACGGAAATCCAGCTGGAAAGCGACTTCGCCGAACGATTGCAGGGGCTCTATAGCGAGTGGCAGGCCGCTGTCATCCCCGAGCCCAAGCTCCTGCTCCTGAACGAGGGCTTGGCCACACGACTGGGCTTGTCGGTGGCGACGCTGCGTGCCGAGGGCGCGGCACTCTTCTCCGGGCAACGTCTGGCCTCTGGCAGCCGCCCGGTTGCCCAGGCCTACGCTGGCCACCAATTTGGCGTCTTCAATCCGCAACTTGGCGATGGCCGCGCGTTGTTGCTGGGCGAAATCCGCGATCCCCAGGGTAACCTCTGGGACCTGCACCTGAAGGGCTCCGGACGTACCCCTTTCTCCCGCGGTGGTGACGGCAAGGCCGCGCTCGGGCCGATGCTGCGCGAGTACGTCATCGGCGAAGCCCTGCATGCCTTGGGCATTCCGAGCACTCGCGCGCTGGCGGTCGTCGCCACCGGCGAGGCGGTGCAGCGCGAGCAGCCGCTGCCAGGGGCGATCCTGGCGCGAGTGGCATCCAGTCATCTGCGCGTGGGTACCTTTCAATTTGTTGCCGTGCGCGAGCAGGAGGACTTGCTGCGTCGCCTCGCCGACTATGCCATCGCGCGCCACTATCCCGAACTCTCCGAGCTGTCCGGCGGTGAGCGCTATCTCGGCTTTGTCGATGCAGTCATGCAGCGGCAGGCAAGGCTCATCGCGCAATGGATGGGGGTGGGCTTCATTCACGGCGTCATGAATACCGATAACATGAGTATCGCCGGGGAGAGCATCGATTTTGGCCCTTGTGCGTTTATGGATGCTTACGATCCGGGCACGGTGTTCAGCTCCATCGACCAGAATGGCCGCTATGCCTATGGCGAGCAGCCACGGATCGGGCAGTGGAATCTGGTGCGGCTGGCGGAATGTCTGGTGCCGCTGGTGGACGACGATGTCGACCAGGCCATTGCTCGCCTCACGCAGACCTTGCAGCGCTTTCCCCAGCTCTATCAGCAGTCCTGGCGGGAGATCTTTGCCCAGAAACTCGGGATTACAGAGGTCAGCGAAGAGGATGACGCGCTGATGGAGGACTTCCTGCTGCTGCTGCATCAAGAGCACGCGGATTTCACCCTCGCTTTCCGCAGTCTGGCGGCAGCCCTGCAGGGCATGGACCCAGCGCAGCGGGAGCGTTTCGGGATTCCCGCGATCCCGGAGAGCTGGTCCCCCTGGCATGCGCGTTGGCTCGCTCGTTTGGGCGATGCCCGTCCCCATGCCGCTGTGGCTGCTGCCATGGATGCGGTCAATCCGCTCTACATCCCGCGTAACCATCAGGTGGAAATCGCCTTGGCCGCGGCCAGTCAGGGCAACGATTCCCGTCCCCTGGAAAAGCTCCTCGCCGTCCTTGCCGATCCTTACCGCGCCCGCCCCGAGTATCTCCCCTACAGCGAACCAATGCCCGGCAGCTTCGGACCGTACCGCACTTTTTGTGGCACCTGAGGGTCCGCGAATGTTTCGCTTACCCGATCCTCTACTCGCGTTGGGGCAGCAACTGCCGTGGCGAGGGGATCCGCAGCTGCCTTGCCAGCCCCTTGTCCCCCTCGTATCATGGCGATTTGAAAGGAAGTCTGGGAAGCGAACTTGCGGCATCTCTACATCAAAACCTTTGGCTGTCAGATGAACGAGTACGACTCGGAGCGCATGGCCGAGCTGCTGGCGCGCAGTCACGGCATGAAGCTCGTCGAGACTCCAGAGGCGGCGGATCTTCTCATCCTCAATACCTGCTCCATCCGTGAAAAGGCGGAGGACAAGGTCTATACCCAACTCGGTTTTTGGCGCCCACTGAAAGAGCGCGAGCCCCAGCCCTTGATCGCTGTGGGCGGTTGTGTCGCCAGCCAGGAAGGTGAGCGTCTGCGTCGGCGGGCGCCTTTTGTCGATATCGTCTTTGGGCCGCAGACCCTGCATCGCTTGCCGGACCTGCTTGATGCCCGCTTGGCGGAACGGCAGCCGCAGATGGACCTGAGTTTTCCCGAACTGGAAAAGTTCGACCGCCTGCCGGAGCGGCCGGGAAGGCAGGGTGCGACCGCCTTTGTGACCGTACAGGAGGGCTGCGACAAGTTCTGCACTTTCTGTGTCGTTCCCCACACCCGCGGGCGTGAATATAGCCGGCCGCTGCCGGAGATCGTGCGTGAGGTGCGCCAGCTGCTCGATCAGGGAGTTGCAGAAATCACTCTCCTTGGGCAAAACGTCAATGCCTACCGTGCGCCTTCTGGATTGATCGGTGATGCCGATTTTGCCGAGCTTCTGCGTCGTCTGGCGGTGTTGCCGGGTCTGCAGCGTCTGCGCTATACCACCTCGCACCCCAATAACCTGGACGAGCGCTTGATCGCCGCGCACCGCGATCTGCCGGTTCTGGCGCCGCATCTGCATCTGCCGGTGCAGAGTGGTTCTGATCGTATCCTGCGGCGCATGCACCGCAAGCACAGTGTCACGGAATACCTCGACAAGGTCGCGGCCCTGCGCGAGGCGCGTCCCGAGATCCGCTTTTCCTCGGATTTCATCGTTGGCTTTCCGGGAGAGACCGATACCGACTTTCAGGCGACCATGGACCTCATCGACAAGGTGCGTTTCGACCAGTCGTTTTCCTTCAAATATAGTCCCCGCCCCAATACCCCGGCCCTGAAGCTGAAAGACAGCGTGCCTGAGCCGGTCAAGGAGCAGCGCCTCGCCATCTTGCAGGCGCGTATCAACCAGTTGGCGCAGGACTACAGCTGTGCCCTGGTGGGCAGTACCCAGGATGTCCTGGTGACAGGCCCGTCGCGACGCAACCCCAATGAGTGGACCGGCAAAACTGGCTGCAACCGTTCGGTCAACTTTGCCGGTCCCCAGGGACTGGCGGGTCAGATGCTGGCAGTGGAGATCACCGAAGCCCTGCCCAACAGTCTGCGCGGGCGTCTGACAGGCCTGCGTGCGGCCTCCTGAGACGCTATCGATGGAGCCTGGCACGTCGGCGGAACACCGGGAATTCATCGCCGAGGGGGCCAGTGCCGCACAGTTGGCGGCGCTGGCGGGGGAACTGGACGCCCATCTCAAGCAGGTAGAGCGGCGACTGGGGGTGGTCATCTCCCAGCGCGGCGAACGTTACCACCTGAGTGGTGAGCCTGCCAGCGTGCAGGCTGCCGCGGATGTATTGCGGCAACTCTACGGGCAGGTGCGGCAGGGACGCTCCCTGAGCCAGCAGTGGGTGCACCACTGTATCCAGGCCACGCGCCTGGAAGCGGAAAGCGACGATGGCGGCGCGCAGGTGGCGGGGGTCCTGACCCGCAAGGGCTGGATCAATGGCCGCGGGCCGCGGCAGCGGCGCTACCTGCAGGCCATCCGCGAGCATGATCTGACGTTCGGTATCGGTCCGGCAGGTACCGGCAAGACCTATCTGGCGGTCACGGCCGCCGTCGAGCAGCTCGACAAACAGCAGGTGCAACGTCTGGTCCTGGTGCGGCCAGCAGTGGAAGCGGGAGAGCGCCTCGGCTTTCTGCCTGGAGGGCTCGCGGAAAAGGTCGATCCCTATCTGCGCCCGCTCTACGATGCCCTCTACGAGATGCTCGGTTTTGAGAAGGTGGCCAAGCTGATGGAACGGCAGATCATCGAGGTGGCGCCCCTGGCCTACATGCGCGGCCGCACCCTCAACGAATCCTTCATCATCCTCGACGAGGCGCAGAACACGACGCCAGAACAAATGAAGATGTTTTTGACGCGCATGGGTTTTGGTGCCAAGGTGGTGATCACCGGTGACGTCACTCAGGTGGATCTGCCGCGTGGACAGCCCTCGGGTCTGGTCCAGGCCATCGACATCCTCAACGGCGTTGAAGGGGTATCGATGAGCTTTTTTCATAGTGCCGATGTCGTGCGTCATCCCCTGGTGGCACGGATCGTTCAGGCCTATGACCGCGGGAATGCCCCCGCATGAGCGCTCCACGCTTCCTCCTGCGGATGCAGTTGAGCCCGGAGTTGACCGCTGCGGAACGCGCAGGGATTCCTTCCCGGCGTGCGTTGCGTGCTGCCCTCGCCTTGGCCCTGATGGATTGTGACGCAGACGCACAGCGTCTGGAGATTTCGTTGCAATTTATGGGCAGTAGCGAGATCGCCGCGCTCAATGGGCAGTTCCGGCAGCGGCCACAGCCCACCAATTGCCTTTCTTTCCCGGCACCGGCACAAGTCTGGCCCGGTCGCAGCCGCCCCTTGGGCGACATTCTCCTTTGTCCCACGGTCATCAGCCGCGAGGCCGAGGAGCAGGGCAAGCCTTTGCGCGACCATTATCGCCATCTCCTCATCCACAGTGCTCTGCACCTACTGGGCTATGATCACCAGGAAGAGCAGGAAGCCAGCTGCATGGAGGCGCTGGAGACCCGTTTACTGGCTCAACTGGGTGTGGCCGACCCATATCGTATCCAAGCAAATGAGTGAAGACCGAAGTAGCGAGCGCTCCCGCGGTTGGTGGGAGCGTTTCACCCAGTCCCTGCGAGGCAATGTCGAGGATCAGGAGGGCTTGCTCGAGCTGATCCGCGAGGCCAGTGAGCGAGAGATCATCGATGCCGAATCGGCGCGCATGATCGACGGCATCTTCCGTATCGGTGAGATGACCGTCCGCGATGTCATGATCCCTCGTGCACAGATGGAAGTCATCGAAATCGACAGTCCGGTAGCCGAGATCATCAGCCGCGTGGTGGAGTTGGGCCACTCCCGCTATCCGGTGGTCGGTGATGATCGTGACGATGTGCGCGGCATTCTCCTCGCCAAGGATCTGCTGCGCGCCTGCCAGCAGGGTTCCACTCCGACGATCGAGGAGCTTCTGCGGCCGGCCACCTACATTCCCGACAGCAAACACCTCGATCATCTGCTCTACGAATTCCGCACGGGCCGTCATCATATGGCCTTGGCAGTGGACGAATATGGCGGCGTTGCCGGCTTGATCACCATCGAGGATGTGCTGGAGATCATCGTCGGCGAGATCGAAGACGAATATGACATCGACGAAGACGTCATGATCGTCCCGCGGGAAGATGGCGACTATCTGGTCAATGCCCTGATTCCTTTGGAAGATTTCAATGCCGCCTTTGCCGTGCGGCTGGAGGATGACGATGCCGACACCCTTGGCGGCTGGGTCAGTCGTGAACTGGGACATGTCCCCCGTGTGGGAGAAAAACTGCGAGTACAGGGCCTGCAGCTCGAAGTCCTGCGCGCTGACCGTCGGCGTGTGCAAAGTTTCCGGCTGACCGCTCCCAGTTCCGCATCGGGGGTGACTGCGGTGGAACGCGATAGCGACTCAGAACTCTAACCTGCATGTCTTTTTCACCGATCCGGGCATGGCCCGCTCTCGCGGCACTGGCGCTTGGTGCCGCCTGGCCCTTGGCCTTTGCGCCCTTTCATCAGGCTTGGCTCGCCTTCGTTCTGTTGGGTCTTCTCTTTTTGCTGGTGCAGCGTAGCAGCGCGCCGCGCCGTGCTGCGGGTCTCGGCTTTCTCTTTGGTTTTGCCGCCTTCAGTTCAGGGGTGTACTGGCTGGCCATCACCCTGCACAATTTTGCCGCTATGGATTGGCCGCTGGCCGGGGCGATGGTGGCGCTGCTGGCTGCCTACTGTGCCCTGTATCCGGCCCTGGCCATGGGCGTCGCCCGACGTTTTTCGCCGGCGGCCCGCTGGTGGCTCTTGCCCCTGTTCTGGGTCTTTGCCGAATACCTTCGGGCGCGAGTGGCGACCGGCTTCCCCTGGCTGGCGGTGGGTTACACCCAGGCCGGGAATTTCCTATCGGGCTATGCTCCCTGGCTTGGCCAATATGGCGTGGGCCTGGCGACGGCAGGGGTGGCGAGTATTGGCGCCTGGGTCATCAGCCAGCGGCGGAATGCCGCAGTCTGGTCGATGGGCGCTTCGGCCATTCTGTTGATCTTTGCCGCAGCCCTTTTTGCTGCCACTGTCCGTTTTACCCACCCTTCCGGAAAACCGCTGCAGGTCCGTCTGTTGCAAGGCAACATTCCCATCACGGAAAAATGGAATGCCAGCCGCATCAACGACATCCTCGAGCGCTATGTGCGCCTGATCGTGGCCAGTCCGCCGGGCACGCAGCTCGTCGTGCTGCCAGAGACGGCCTTTCCCATCTTTCAGACCGAAATTCCGCTGCTCATCCAGCAACTACAGGCCTGGTCTGCCAAATACCATAGCGTGTTGATGATTGGCATTCCCGAAGACGCCCACGGGCGCTACTACAATGCCACGATGGAAATTGATGGAACGGCGCCGATTCGCTGGTATCGCAAGGAGCACCTCGTGCCTTTTGGCGAATATATCCCCTTCCCCAAAATTCTCGGCCCGATCGTGCATCATTTTCTGCCGGGACTTGGTAGTTTTACCCCCGGAGATGGGGCTTCGGTACTGCCGGTGGATGGACAAAAGGCGGGAATGACCATCTGCTATGAGGAGTCTTTCTCTCGTGACGTGCGCAAGGGGGTGGTTCAGGGCGCGACCTTCCTGGTCAACAGCAGTGATTATGCCTGGTACGGCCACAGCACGGCCTCGGCGCAGACCCTGCAGATGGCGGTGATGCAGTCCTTGCAGGAGCAAAAGCCCGATATACGCGCCACCAACACCGGCATCACCTCGGTGATCCTGCCCACCGGACAGGTGTTGGCGCAACTACCGCAGTTCAGTTATGCCGCCCTCAATGCGCGCATTCAGCCGATGGCTGGCGAGACGCCTTATGCACGCTATGGCAACTGGCCCTACCTCGGCCTTTCTTTGCTCCTGCTGTTTTGGGCGCTGCGGCCCCGCCGGGAGGCGCAGTCGTAGGCGCGTCAACGCTGCCAGTGAATGTCGGGCGCGACGATACACAATGCTCCAAGAACGATCAAAAGGGTGGCGATGATCTCCACGCGACCCAGACGCTCTCGCAGGATCCGATGGCCAAAGAAAAAGACGAGCAGCGTATCTATCTGCCCCAGGCCGCGTACCAGGGCGACCTGCGTCAATGCAAAACCACTGAACCAGGCCCAGGAGCCCAGTGCCGAGAGCACACCAACCGGCCAGGCAACGCGCCATTCACGCAGGCTGGCAAGTAGATCCGCGCGGTTGCGGAGCAAGAGCCAGGATCCCTGCAACAGGATTTGTAGGGTATTGGTGACCAGCAGCAGCCACAGTCCCAGAGCCAGGATGGGCAGATGCGGATCGCCGTGCCGGCTGGCGGCGCGCAGGGCGATGGCGGCCAGAGCAAAAGAAAGTGCCGCCGCCAGTCCATAGCGGGCTGCGGGTTCGCGCAAGCCGCGCCAAAAGTCGCGCCGTAGTAGAGAAAATCCCTGTCCAGACAGCAGCAGTACGCCGAGCAACGCCAAAACGATACCGAGCACCGCCAGGATCTGGATCTCGGCGCCGAGGAAGAGCATCGTAAGAATGACCAGTTGCGCTGCTTCGGTCTTGGCGTAGGCGGTTCCGGTGACCAATCCGCGGCTGTGGAAAGAGCGGACGAGAAACAGTGTGCCGAGGATCTGCGCCACTCCCCCTGCCAGGCAGAAGAACAGAAACGGGGCGTCCGTCGCGGCAAAAGGTGCGCCACCGAAACGCCACAGCAGAAACAGCAGTCCGAGAAACTCCAGCGGCAAGGCATACAAATAGCGCACAAAGCTAGCGGCATCGACGCTCAGAATCCCTTTCAGGCGAGTTTGCAGGCCGGTGCGCCAAGTCTGCATGACCGCCGCAAAGAGGGTGACGGGAACCCACAGGGGAATCTCGAGGTGACCAACACGCAAGGGAGAAATCAGCATCGACGAAGAGTAGAGAGTTTGCCCATCGCGGTAAATGGGATCAAAAGACTAGCCTGTATTATACTGCAGTGACTGGTGATGGGAGGATGGCGAGCCGTGAAGGTTTTGGACGATGCGACACTGCAGGATTGTTTGGACAATGCTCTGGATTTTCAGAATATTACACCGTATCCCTGGATGCGGATCAGCGACTTCATCCGCCCGGAACTCTTTCCCCAACTCTGCGCGCAGTTGCCGCCCCTGGAGCTGTTCGAGAATCACGTCGGAAGAACCCGCGCCCATGGACAAAAAAGCCATGACCGACTGGCCCTACAATACCGACCATCCCTCGATGCCCAGCTCTCGCCCCTGTGGCGGCAGTTCATTGCCGAATTGCACTCCCCAGCCTACCTGGGTTTCTGGCGCACTATGCTCGGCCTGCGTCCACGTAGCCCGGTAATCCTGACCATGCATTGGCATTACGCCCCGGCTGGTGCCTCGGTATCCCCGCATACCGACGCGCGGCGCAAGATCGGCTCGCACATTTTCTACTGCAACACGACAGATGACTGGGAGGAGTCCTGGGGTGGTCAGACCCTGGTCCTGGCGGATGACTCGGGGCGTTGGCCGCGCCACTCGGCCCCCGATTTTTCCGACCTGCGCGAGGTGGGCGCCTCGCGGGTCTTGGACAACCAGAGTTTTCTCTTCGCCCAGACCGACCACTCCTGGCATGCGGTAAAAGCGTTGAGCTGTCCCCCGGGCGCCTATCGTAAGGTCTTTATCGTGGTCGCCAACCGCCTGAGTGGCCAAGTGCTTTGGCGTCGTATCCGGGGTAAGGACGCAGACGGATATCGTCTGGCGGGTGGGGATCGTAGGGAGCCTAGTAGGTCATCTGGCAGCTATTGATCAATTCACGACCTGGCGGGACAGGTCGAAAGCGGACTGACGAAGCCGCCATTTTTCAAAAGCTTGTGGGTAAACATCCCGACGATCATGGCGACGAACAGCATGACTTTGCCTTTCGGGGTGGCCGAGGATGCCAGCGCCGGGCCGGGGCAGTACCGGCAAGTCCCCAGGCGCTGCCAAAGAGGAAGGGTCCCAAGCACCGAAAAGCTCAAAAAATCCCGTGATCCGTGCTCGGTCAGTCATCGGGATATCTCGCAGAATGGCGAACATTTCTAGTTGATTTATTTCTAATATACATACAAACTAATTCTAAAGGGCGTAATCAAGCCCCTGATTGGAAGTATGGAGACATATTGTTATGGCGAATTCCTGTTGTGCAGTGACTGCAGGTTTTTGCAAGCGGAGGTATTACCATGACGGAAGTGGCAATCAAGACCTTTTTCGATTCCACCACGGGAACCTTCACCCATGTGGTTCATGATCCGGCCACCCGCAAGGCGGCCATCATCGATCCCGTGTGGGACTATGATCCGAAGTCCGGGCGCACGACGGAGTGTTCTCTACGATCCGTTGTCGACCACATTGCCTCGGAGGACTTGCGGCCGGAGTGGGTGCTCGAGACGCACGTCCATGCCGATCACCTGTCCGCCGGTAATTTGCTGCGGGAACGCTATGGATGCAAGATCGGGATTGGCGCGGCCATCCGGCAGGTACAGGAGACTTTCAAGAAGATCTTTCATCCCGAAGAAGGCTTCCAAACCGATGGTTCGCAGTTCGATCGGACCTTTGCGGATGGCGATGCCTTTTCCATCGGCAACGTGCAGGTCTCTGTGCTGCATGTCCCTGGCCATACTCCGGCCGACAGTGCTTATGTGATCGGGAAACACGTCTTTGTAGGTGATACCATCTTCGCCCCGGACGTGGGTACGGCGCGTTGTGATTTCCCCAACGGAAATGCACACACTTTATATCGATCCATCCAGCGCTTGCTCAGTATGCCGGAGGATACCGTCCTCCATCTCTGTCACGATTATCCGCCGGAGGGGCGCGAACCGCGTGCGGAGTGGACCGTGGCCGAAGAGCGTGCCGGTAATATTCATGTGCACGACGGCGTCAGCGAAGAAGATTTCGTCAAAATGCGTACCGAGCGGGATGCGACCTTGGCCATGCCCGTACTGATTCTTCCTTCGGTACAGATAAATATGCGTGCCGGGGCCTTGCCGCCAGCGGAGGCCAATGGCGTCAGTTATCTGAAAATTCCTGTGAACCTGCTCTAGAAAGCCAATAGAACAATGGGGCTGGCCGACGACCTGTGGCGTGTGGTCAGCCTTCGATCCTTGGCCATTGCGGCTCTCAGGAAAGCCTCGGATTGACGGGCAGGTAGGCGAATATCCCGTAGGGGCGCGAATATTGCAAAAGCAATTGTGCCTGGGTCAGTGCCTCGCCGCCGCTCCCCAAAGGTAAGGAAAACCCGAAGCTCGCCAGTGCCCAGGAGCGGAGTTGGGCAAAAGAGGATTCGCTCTCGGGACGCGGCAGATAGACCAGGTGGTAATGGCCACTCCGCAGATGTGCCAGTTGGGCAACGGCCTGTTCCGCCTCCGCCATTCCCCCCAGGCCATCCACCAGCCCCAGACGTTTGGCGTCCACACCACTCCAGGCCCGGCCTTGTGCGTCTTTCTCAGCTTGCGCGAAGGGCAGATGGCGAGCCTTCGCTACCAGCCCGACAAAGTGGGTGTAAAGATGGTCGACCACGGCCTGCAGGGCCTTCTGTTCGGGTTTACCGAGGGGCGCGTAGGGGGACAGTGAGGGGCTATGGGGGATACTGCTGACGCCGGAATAGCCTACGCCGATCTTTTGCAGCAGGCCGGAAAAGTTCGGGACGAGCACGAAGACACCAATATCGGCGGCGATAGTGGTTGGCTCGGCATAGATGCGATCGGCGGCGGTGGATAGCCAATAGGCCCCGGAAGCTCCGAGGGTACCCATGCTCACCACGACGGGCTTGCCCGCCCGGCGCAAACGCTCGATGGCGCGACGGATGGCGTTGGCCGCATTGACATCGCCACCGGGGCTGTTGACCTGCAGGATGACGGCCTTGACTTGCGGCTCATGGCGCAGCCGGTCGAGCTGGCGCACTGTCGCTTCGGCGGCAACCACCCCAGGCTGTTCGATGTCGCCTGGCACCAGCATGCCGTCGATGGGTACCACAGCGATCTCTGGCCCACGCTCCGGGCGTTGCGCGGCAAAGCTTGCATAATAGCGCTGCCAGCCGATGCGCTGGAGCTTCTTCGGTTTTTGGCCCACCGCCTTGGCAATGGCGTCGCGAAAGTCCTCCCGGTCACCAATCTGCGTGATGAGCTTTTGCTTAAGCGCCAACTGCGCGGCGTTGCCCTGAGATTTCTGCAATAATTCGGGAAGATGCGAGGCGTAATTCTGCAGGGTGTCTGCGGAGAAGCCGCGCCCTTGATCCACCGCGCTCGTGTAGGATTGCCACCAGGTCGCCAGCCAGGCACGGTTTTCCTCCTGCGCCGCCGGTGACATGTCCGTGCGGGTCAAAGGCTCCACCGCAGATTTGTATTTACCTTGCCGGAAGGCGTAGACATCGACCCCGATTTTGTCCAGCAGGCCTTTAAAATAGAGGGAATCGCTGGAGAAGGGGGTGATCAGGGCCATGCCCAATTCCGGCAGAAATACCTCGTTGGCTTGTGCGGCAAGCACATAGCTGCCAGTAGAATATTCCGGGGCATAGGCGTAAATGAGCTTGCCCTGTGCGCGGAAACGCTGCAAGGCATGGGCGACATCCAGCAGCTGTGTTAGACTGCCGCCGCCGAATTCCCGCAGGTCAAGCGCCAGAACCCTGATATTCGGATCTTTGGCCGCGTGATCGATGCTGGCGACCAGATGCCGCAGCAGAACATGCTCTTGGGTGGGGTGGATCTTTTGCAGTAAGCGGTCCTGCCAGGAGTTGCTTTTGCTGTAGACCAGGCTCCCCCGTGGTTCGACCCAGAGAACGGAATTTTTGGCGACGTGAATCTGTGGGTGGGAGAAATGCTGAACGATGGCGACGATGATCAGGATCAGAATGGCCAGGGTCAGCAGATTGAGGACCGTGAGACGCAGCCAGTGGAGGACCTTGCCCAGCCACAGAAACGGTAGGAGCAGGCGGCGCATACGTCGATTTCCTTTCGCCACGGGAGAAATTGGTCGGGGAGACAGGATTCGAACCTGCGACATCCTGCTCCCAAAGCAGGCGCGCTACCAGACTGCGCCACTCCCCGAAGCCATTAGGATAGCCGTGGGGAGCAACCTGGGTCAATCAAGACGGGAAAGCTTGCGCCGCAGGCGATCGAGTTCTCGGCGGGCGAGGGCGATGCCGTCGTTCAGCCGCTGCCGCTCTTTCTCCGTGATATCCTTGCCTTTTTCTACCAGCTCCTCGCTGTAGATGGCGATGGTATCGAGCAATTCTTCGACGCGCTCGTTGATACGCTCACGCGATGCCGCCATCCGGTCCCAGGCCCGGTTGGCCTGCTGGCGCAACTGCTCGCGGGTACGCTCGCCGCTTTGCGGAGCAAAGAGTAGCGCCGCCGCGGCGCCCGCCAGGGCGCCAGCAGCGAGGGCCGCACCCAACGCGGCATAGCTCAAACCATTGTCTGTATCGTAATCCATGGGGTACCTCCGTTACGTGATAACCGTGGGGGCCTTGCGGCCGGAAAGGCTTTCCAGGCGAGTCAGATCTTTTCCGAGCGTTATCAAAGGAGCCAGATAGCGCTGTGGATCGCGATGCAATTGCTCGCAATTGGTTTCGTATGCCTCGTGATAAATCCGCAGGGTCGCTCCCGCGGTGCCGGTTCCCGATAGCCGGAAGATCAGGCGGGCGCCGTCGGCAAAAAGAATACGCAAGCCTTGATGCTCGCTGACGCTGCCGTCGATGGGATCGGTGTAGGAGAAATCGTCCGCCGCATGTATTTCGCGGCCCGCCAGCTGTTGTCCGGGCAATACCGGCAGTTGCGACCGTAATCCTTCCAACATCTTTTCCGCCGCCTCGCTCGGTAACTCTTCGTAATCATGCCGGGTATAATAATGGCGACCAAAGCGCTGCCAGTGGGCATCTAGTATCTCGCGCACGGACTGGCCGCTGTGGGCTAGTACGGAAAGCCATGCCAGTACCGCCCACAGGCCGTCCTTTTCCCGCACATGGTCAGAGCCCGTACCAAAACTCTCTTCCCCGCAGAAGGTGATGCGACCGGCGTCGAGAAGGTTGCCAAAAAATTTCCAGCCCGTGGGAGTCTCGAAGTGTTCGATACCCAAGGCTTCGGCCACCACATCGGCAGCCTGGCTGGTGGGCATGGAGCGTGCCACACCATGCAGACCGTTGCCATAGGCAGGAATGCAGCGCGCCTGGGCGGTCAGCACCGCCAGGGAGTCGCTCGGGGTCACAAAGATGCCGCGCCCCAGGATCATGTTGCGGTCGCCATCGCCATCGGAAGCGGCGCCGAAGTCCGGGGACTGCTCGGAAAACATCAGATCCGCAAGCGGCTTGGCATAGACCAGATTGGGATCCGGGTGACCCCCACCAAAATCGGGCAGGGGGATGGCATTTTGTACGGTACCGGTGGGCGCGCCCAAGCGTTGTTCCAGAATTTCCCGCGCATAGGGGCCGGTGATGGCATGCAAGGCATCGAAGCGCATGCGAAAGGAGCCCTGCAGTAGCCGGGACAAGGCGGGAAAATCAAAAATCTTCTCCATCAGATCGGCATAGTCGCGGACCGGATCGATGACGCGGATGCGCGTGCTGCCCAGCTGCAATTCCTGCTCGCGATCGAGATCGATGTCCTCAATCTGTGCAATGCGGTAGCTGCTGATGACCTTGCTCCCGGCCCAAATCTGTTCGGTCAGGGATTCGCTGGCCGGACCACCATTCTCGCCATTGAACTTGATGCCAAAATCGTGTTCGGGACCGGCGGGATTATGAGAGGCACTGAGGATGAGTCCGCCACGTGCCCGGTAATGGCGGATCACATGAGAAACGGCAGGAGTGGAAAAGAGTCCCTTGCGGCCAATGAGCAGTTCTCCCCAGTCATTGGCGACCGCCATTTTGATGATGGTCTGGATGGCTTCGCGGTTATGGTAGCGACCGTCGCCGCCAAGGACCAGAGTCTTGCCCGCGCGATCGGGAATGGCATCAAAGACGGCCTGGACAAAGTTTTCCAGGTAATGCGCCTGCTGAAACACCTTTACCTTTTTACGCAGGCCGGAAGTACCAGGCCGTTGATCGGCAAAAGCTTGCGTTTTGACCGTGGTGATTTCCATGCACAGAGCCTCAGTGATCCAAGGGGATGTCCAACACTGTCGAACTGCGGGATGCGTCGGTGCGCACCCATAAAGTATAGCCGCCAATCTGCCAGGTGCTGACAATGATGCCGCCGTCGCTGATGGCGGCCAGGCTGGCGCGACGCAGATCCTCGTCCATGCTTTCTTCCCAGTCGCCGGTCACATGGCGCCATAGCAGCTCTTGGGGATCGATGTCTCCCGCCTCGAAAATGCTCTGCGCGTCGGGAGAAAGCAGGATGGTGCCGAGAGGGAACAGCATCTTGGGATGAAGATCGCTCATACAAAAAATCCTTGGCTACGGAGAAATTCGCGGCTCGGCTCTGCGCAGCTCTGCATCAACGCTATCCGCTGTGGGTTTTGCCGCGCCAAGCGTGCCAGGCGCGCTGCTGAGTCCAATCCTGCCGCAGCATATACCGCCGGCACCGGGAAAAACGCGGTGTACAAAAATTGGCGCATCACCTCGCGCAGTAAAGGGCTGAGGAGGCGTCGCTGTAAACCGCTCAGGCGACGACTGCGCCGTTGCACGGTAATTCTCGCGAAGGCCATGTGCCTGGCTTCTTCCCGCCGATGGAGCTGGTTGATCGCTAAAACCGCCGGCGGCAGCATCTTGTCGCTGAGGATTTGCCGACTCATCTGGTCGGGGACATTTTCACCAATGAAAATCGTTGCCCAAAAAGCCGCCGAGCCCTCGGGCGCCAAGCGGGCGAACAGGGTGGCCAAGCGTGGGCGCTGACTCGGTGGGGTCAGGAAAGGGAGTTGTGCCCGCTGTTGCAGCTCGAGGAACATCAAACTGTGCCCGACTTCCTCGCGCAGTTCGTGGAGTTGGTAACAATAACTGTGTGTGTCGCCGTACAGGTGCTGCAGCGAATGGCTGCCCAGCCGTTGAATGAAGAGCGCTTCCAGCCACAGACCCAGCTCACAGAAGGAGACAAACTCGACTTGCGACAGACGAATCCGCTCCTCAGCACGGAGGGCGTCGAACTCTGGCAGCCCGTATAAGGAAAGGAGGGGATCAGGCAACCAAGCTTGCTCCGGATCCAGGGTATCCCACGGGATCTCCTCGAGCGGATCACGATAGTTTGCGCTGTGCCGACTGAGACGCTGAATGAGAACGTCGTGATGACGCTGAACAACCGCCATGAATTCTCTGCCCCCGGGTGACTCGTAGCCGGCATT